>DAOULT010000092.1:0-67710 GCA_034417895.1 Anaerolineae bacterium
TGCCACATGCAACGCCCTGCTCTACTCCACCTACCTGGGGGGGAGCGGTAATGATGAAAGCTCTGGCATCGCCGTGAATGGGGAGGGCAGCGCTTACCTGACAGGAACGACCGGGTCCACCAACTTCCCCCTCCAGAATCCCTTTCAGATGGCAAATGCTGGCTACGATGATATCTTTGTCACCGCCTTCGCGGAGGAGCGCTCTGACCTTTCCACTTCGAGCAAGCAGGTCAGCCCTACCACCATCGTGCCCACCGGCACGGTGACTCATACCCTGTTTTACAACATCACCCTGGCTAATACCGGCAACGTGGCGGCTACTAACGCCTATCTGACCGACACCCTGCCGGTCAGCCTGACCCTGAGCGGCGCCCCAAGCTGCTTCGGCGGCGGTACGTGCAGCTACAACGCCAGCAACCACACCATCACCTGGAGGGGCAGCCTGGTTTCCAACGCCTCTGTGGTCATCAACTACTCTGGCACGGTCAGGGTGCCCACCGACACAGTGGACACCATCTTCTTCATCAACGAGGCGGTGATAGACGACGGGATAAATGCGCCTTTCACGCGGAAGGCGCTGAGTGCGGTGAACCCGCGCCATACTTACCTGCCCTTCATTCAGAAACACTAGAACCCCAAGGGGCCTGGCCCTATTGTGAAACCCAAAAACCAAGTTTTTCCCCAAAAACTTGGTTTTTTCCTCCATAGACGGCTTCCAAAGTGCCAGGCCCCTGGTTGACAAACCGCTTAAAGGTTGTACAATATGCGCGTGACGAAACGACGCCCCTAACTGGCAGGAGAGCAAATGATAGCAGGAGGTTGAAGAGGACTGTGATCGAAATCAAAAAAATCGAGACCATCGCCGACTTCAAACGCTGCCAGGATTTGCAGAAGATTATCTGGGATATGCCCGATGTGCTGGTAATTCCTTACATCACGCTCCTGACCACCCAGAAGAACGGGGGCCTGGTGTTGGGCGCTTACGACGGCCAGGAGATGATCGGTTTCGTCTGCGGCGCTTTGGCCCGCTGGGGGGAGCGTTTTGGTCTCTATTCTCAGCGCATGGGCGTTATGCCTGCTTATCGGAGGCAGAGAGTAGCCTATCAACTGAAGGCCGCGCAGCGCCAGTGGACTCTCTCGGAGGGCTACGAGCTGATAATCTGGACCTACGATCCCCTGGAAGGCGCTAACGCCAACCTCAACCTGGCTAAGCTAGGCATCGTAATCCGCCGCTACCTTCGAGACCTCTACGGAGAAAGCGACTCGGGCCTGCACGCCGGCCTGAACACCGATCGTTTCTGGGCAGAGTGGCGCCTGAAGAGCCGCCGGGTGGTGGAGCGTCTGAAGGCCCCACCCCGGCTCGATCCGGCTGTCCTGCTGGAACGGCACCCCATAGTCAACGAAGTAAACCGGGAAGGGGACGCACTCCCCCGCTCGGAGGAGCCACGTCTGCACCTGACGGGGGCCCGCCTCCTGGTCGAGGTGCCGCCTGACATCCAGGCTATGAAGACCACTGATTTGACTCTGGCCCAGGAGTGGCGAATGATCACCCGTCTCATCTTCGAGACTTACCTGGAGCGTGGTTATACCGTGACCGAGTTCGCCACCGGCTTGCTAGAAGGCCAAAGACGCAACTTTTATCTGATGGAGGCCGACTTTGAAGATTGAACGCCTTGAACTGCGCCATCTCCGCCTGCCCCTCGTCCACTTCTTTGAGACCAGTTTTGGCCGTTTTACGGAACGGGATACGGTTATCGTGGCCGCTTATAGCGGGGGGCTGGTCGGCTACGGCGAGGGGGTCACCACCGCAGTCCCTTTTTATAGCTACGAGACGGTCGAAACCTGCTGGCACATCCAGCGGGACTTCATCGCGCCCTTTGTTCTGGGCCGCGACATCGAGGAGGCGGCCACCTTAATGTCCATCCTGGCTCCCATCCGCGGCCACAACATGGCTAAAGCCGGGGTGGAGATGGCCTGCTGGGACCTCTGGGCCCAGGAACAAGAAATCTCCATATCTACTTTATTAGGAGGAGCCAGGGATCGCGTGCCTTCGGGGGTCAGCATCGGGGTGCAGGAATCCATAGAGGCTCTGCTGGAACGGATCGGGGCTTTTGTGGAAGAAGGCTACCACCGCATCAAGATCAAGATCAAGCCGGGTTGGGACGTGGAAGTGGTGGAGGCCGTGCGGCGCGTCTTCCCGGAGGTGCCCCTGATGGTCGATGCCAACTCAGCCTATACCCTGGAAGACGCCGACCTCCTCAAACGCCTGGACGATTACGGCTTGATGATGATCGAGCAACCCCTGGCCTGCGACGATATCATCGATCACGCCCGCCTGCAAAGCCAGTTGCAAACTCCCATCTGCCTGGACGAAAGCATCCACGGCCCGCAGGATGCCCGCCACGCTCTGGAATTAGGAAGCTGCCGCATGATTAATATCAAGGCCGGGCGGGTAGGGGGGTTACATCAGGCCAAAAGCATCCACGACCTCTGCCGCCAGCGGGACGTCCCCGTCTGGTGTGGCGGACGCCTGGAATCGGGCATCGGGCGGGCGCACAACATTGCTCTGGCTAGCCTGCCGGGTTTTACCCTGCCCGGCGATATTTCGGCTACCGCCCGTTACTACGCCACCGATATTGTCGAACCGCCCGTCACCCTCGGGCCCGACGGTATGGTGGCTGTGCCGCAGGGGCCGGGGCTGGGCGTGACCATCCGCCAGGATGTCCTGGACAGTTATACCGTGCGCCGCCAGGTGCTTGAGGGGTCTGATTTGTTCTGAGCCTGAATGTGTGCTATAATCTATATTACACTTGGCTCTTCACGAGGTAAGATAGGGATGGCCGAGAAACGCGGCAAAATCATTACCACGCTTCGCCAACGGAGATGGATCGAGTCTGAGATCCAGCACATGCTAGAGGCTCGCACCGAGGCAGAATTTATGGAGCGAGCAATACGTGTTGCTGGCTCAGGACAACAGGTCATTCCGGTCATTCTGAGCAGCCTGGATACTTCCAACAGCCAGCTTTTGGGGGTGCTAGGCACGATCTCCACCTACCTGGAAGCTGATGAAATAGCCTCCGCGCTGCGCAGGGTAGCCATGGCTCCTGAGCGCTCGGATCGGGAGCGGATGGCGGCTCTAATGATCCTCGACCGTTTTCTGGAAGAGGAACTGGAAGAGGAGCTGTTTGGTGGTTTACAAAACCCCCAGGAGGTAGCTGTCCAATCGCTGGTGGAGATGCTGAACGAGGTAGAGGAAAATCGTTTCATCCTCCTGGAATATGTGTACGCTCTGAAGGAACAGCCTCTTGAGATAGTCAGGGTCATCATGGACACTATGCGGGGGCTGGAAGGGGAACGTACAATAGAGCCTTTGCGTCTTCTGGCCCAGGACGAACGACGGCCCGTAGCCCAGGAAGCCATCTACCTGTTAGGCACTATTCGTTCCCCACGGGCGGTCAAAGCTCTACAGACCCTTTCACCGACCGTCGCTCCCGACTTTCAACCGCTCGTCGAGCGTTCGGTGCGTAAGCTAAGCCTGAGCGGGGTGCCGGTCGAACCCCTGCCCCCTCCCGATCAACATTGGAGGGCGCTGATCAGTCCTGTGGACGGTCAGGGCAATCAAAGTCTATGGTTCATTTATCATGCGCCCCCCCAGAAAACGTGTCGCTTTCTGGCCGTGCTGCTCGACGATCACCTGGGACTCAAGAGCGCCTTTGGCGACGAAGAGGCTCCGACCGAGCGCTTTCCGGCCCGAAAGCCCGTCGGGGTGGTGCATTTCTTCACTATGGCCGAGACGGGACTGATGATGCTGGAGACGGATTTCGAGTACGGTCGTCGTCTGGTGCTGGAGGGGCTGCAACGTAACTGGGCCACAGGCACGCCCCTGCCCCCGGAATACTGTCTGCTGAACGATCTGCTGTGGAGGTATGACTGTCCTGAAACACTATACCGCCCACAGTTGCCCGTCCTGGAGGGCCAGCCGGGCCACACGGTCGAGGAGATGCTGCCTTATACCACTGCCTTGCTCGATCATCCGGCTTTTGCCAATTGGTTCCTACAGAGTGAACTGGTTTACCGCGCCACCGTGAAGATGCTGACTCAACCCTCCTGGGAGGGAGATGCGTTCCAGGGAAAAGAGGGGCTTGAGTACCTGATCAAAAGCTACTTTGATGATACAACCGTCGCTCTCTATCGCAGCCGCCTGGAAGCCATGAGCGAGTGGCTGACGCGGGCGCAGGATGACCAGATGGCCAGGCTGGCCCTGGTCGCCGCTCTGGCCCTGGACGAAGTGCCGACGGAAAACCACCCCTTGCTGGTGCGCCTGATCGAGCGCGAATTGAAGAGCATCATTGATACTCAACTCGTCTCTGAGGTTTGATTACGAATTGGAGATCGACTAAACTATATTTTTGGAGGTGAACATGCCACACTTAGGTTTGCCAGAGCTGATCATCATTCTGGTGATCATCGTCATCATCTTTGGCGTGGGAAGACTGGGGGAGATCGGCGGCGCTCTGGGCAGGGGTATCCGCGAGTTTCGCCGAGCTTCATCCAGTCCGGATGAAGAAGAGGAAAGCGGGACAACACCCACCCTCGAAGATAGTAAAGAGGCCTGAACCGTCGCGGCTCGGAAGTGATATTTTAAGAGGAGCCCCTTCGTCAGCGAACGGTCAACGGATTCAAAAACGGATCGAACGGGTGTGAATCCGTTCCAGAATCCGTTGACCGCTTGCCCCACCCGACAAAATCAACTGCTAGAGACAGGCCATTGCCCCCCAGGCCAGGGGCGGCAACGGTTGTCCCCTTACCTGCCCCATGCGCTATGTGCGCCCCATCGTCAAGGCCATTATCGCTTTTTGAACGTGGAGCCGGTTTTCGGCCACGTCGTAGATGACGGACCGCGGGCCACTGGCTACCTGGTCGGTCACTTCGTGGCCGCGATCAACAGGCATGGGGTGAGTGAAGAGGCCGTTATCGGTAAGCTTCATCTTTTCCTGGTCACATATCCACTGCGGGTACTTGAGGGCCTGCTCAATTTCTTCCTGCTTGTGAAACTGACCGTCTCTATAGGCCCGGGGACTCATCCAGTGACGGGAGTAAACTACGTGCGCTCCTTCGTAACCGGCCCGCTCGTCGTGGGTGATCTCGAAGGCGGCCCCATTTTGAGCGCAGTTGGCCCTGGTGTAGTCGATGACCTGGGGGTCCAGATCGTAGCCTTCGGGATGAGCCAGGGCCACGTCCATCCCAAAGCGAGAACCGATCAGTAACGCCTCCTGGACGCTGCACCAGGAACGGGCCAAAGCCCCATGGCCCCAGGTGACGAGCAATTTCTGGCCCTTGAGATCGTGTCCCAGGCGTTCCCGCCAGCCCATCAGATCGGCCAGGCCCTGGCAAGGATGAAACTTGTCGTGGGCCATGGAGATAACGGGAATAGAGGCCCAGTGGGCATATTCGCGCAGCAGTTCCTCCCCGGCCCCATAATAGGGCACCTTATCCTCCAGGATCCGAACGCCCAGACCGGCCGCGTAACGGCTCATCACCTGGGCGGCATCTTCTACCGTCTCTCCGGCAGTGGCGGCCGTTTTCAGGCGCATGGCCCCTGGCTCCAAAAACTGAGCGTGCCCACCCAGCTCTGTGGCCGCACACTCGAAGGATTGACGGGTGCGCACCGAGGGATTGTAGAAGAACATGAAAAAGGTTTTGCTCTTCAGGATTTCAAGGTGCTGAGGGGCGAACCGGTCACGCTTCATTTCCATTGCCAGGGCCAGAACGGCCTCTAATTCTTCGATTGTCCAATCCTGGGTGACGATCAGGTCTCGTCCGTGAAGGTCCATTTTCGTTTCCTCCATCCTCTCTCCATTCTCTGCGTATTCTATCACGTTTGGCCCTGGATTTCAAGCGCGGAGAAATACGAGAGAAAAGATAACCCCTGGCGGCGAAGCCGATCATGCTTTCAGCAGGATGAGAACCTGTATCCCGCTCAACAGAGCCACTCCCCCCAAAGCCACCCACAGGCGCCGGTCTCCCCACTGTCGGCCATCCTTCTCCTCCACGACCGTGACCCTCAGACGTTGGTCGGTTCTCAGGCTCCCCCGATAGTCCACCGCCCCGTCTTCCTGTTGGAGGGCTGGAGATATCGCCTGCCCCGATCCACAATCCGTGACATCCGTGACCAAAATCCGTGTCTGTCCTTCAGCCTCCATCCTGACCCGCAGCGGGATAGCCGCCGTGCCTGGTTGCTTTTGCAGCAGGAGATCGTAGTCGTCGGAGAGACGTACAGCGGTCGGCAGCTCGTAGGTGAAGCTCAAGCGCCCCTCCTGGCCGGCAGGCAATACGAAAAAGGCCGCAAAGACTTCTTTATCGCCCTCCCTGAACACGTCCGCCAGGTCCGCTTTCTCCAGGTTGTGCTCGAAGGCCACCAGGTGGCTGCCCTGGGGCACGTAAAGGCGCACGTAGTCCCAGTAACAATCCTCCATCATCTCCTGATAGGTATCCTCATAGCCAGCCTCCTGGATGCATCCCTCTGGCCGGGGGGCGCTGCGGTTACGATAAAGGAGCGTCACCTGGCCCACGCCGCGATCTTCTTTCAGGACGATCCGATATTCGATCTCCTGCTCAATATTGGCATTAACCTTATTGAACCCCACGTTGGCGTCCACGACCAGCAGGTAATCGCCCTCAGTCCGTTGGAGCGCTCCATCCCAGCCGTTTTCAGCCAGCAGCGCGGCCACAGTTGGCTCGTCCAGGTAGATCAGGATGTGTTTTTCCCTCAGCCCCCGCTCCCAGGCCCTCAGCAGACCGACTGTCAGCTTTGCTTCCATCAGCGTGGTTTCCAGATGGGAGGCTATGGCCTTGAACAGCTCTCCCATGAAGTCTTTGCGATGATTCCACCAATCGCTGTTTTCTCTGTCTGTGACCGGGGCCGCATTTAGAGGGGCGGCCCAGTAATGTTGCAGAAGGGCCTGAACGTTAGCGGCGTCCACCTGCTGAGGAGTTTCCATCTCGATGGGGCCTGTCGCTTCCAGGGTGTAGCGCAGGGCCGCCAGGTCTACGGCTATCACCCCGTCCACCTCCACTCCCCGATCCAGTTTATACATTTCCTGGGCGGCGCGGGCCGTGGTCGGAAAATCCGGCGACCAGTTTACGTCACGGAGGACCCACATGCCGGCCTGCATGTAGCGGGTCAGGGCTTCCGGCGGGGGCGGGTGAGGGACGCTCCGGTCATCGACGCTATAACTATCCTCAAACTCCAGCTCCACGATGCGCCCTCCCTCCAGACGCAAGAGGCCCACGCCGCTGATGAAACCGCCTGTGGGCCGCAACTCGTCTCCGTTCTGGGCCAGGATCAGGTAGGTACGCGGGCCAGAAGCCCCCCACAGATCGGGGGCCAGGATCAGACCTTGTATAGCCGTCTGCAAAAGAGGCAGGTACTCATCTACCTCCCCCACCAGCCCGGCCACAGGGGGCGAAAGCCGGGCCAGGTGCACCGCCCGACGTTCCTCCAGAGCCTCGTCCAGCATCTTCTGGGCCTGCTCGAAGGCAGGGCGGGCGGCAACCAGGCTGGCTAACAGGTCGGGGGCGGACGTATTCTCCAGGGGCCTGGCATCTCTGCGCCAACTGCTCAGAAGCGTTTCGCCGCTGTCCGCCAGGGCCAGGGCCATATTCAGCAGGTGAGGGGCCGCTTCCACGTCTCCGCCGATCAGGGGCAGCCAGCCCAGATAAAGGCTAAGGGACAGCAGCGGGCCAGCTTCATCCCCGATAGCCAGGAGATCAGCGCGGGCCAACGCCAGATCGTGGCGGGCCGTTTCGGGATCGCTGGCCGAAAGAAGAGCCTGTAGATGTCCCTCTGCGGCAGAGAGGCGCTGGTGGATGACCACGTACCTGGCATAACCGTAGAAAAGGCACCCTCCCCCTATCAGGACGAAGAGCAACAAGATAGCCAGCCCTACCCATTTCCCCATTCCCATTTCATTCTCTCTGAATTTTCACCACAGTGATTATGATGGGTTCGTAGTGGCGACTTCAGTCGCTTCTTCCGTTTCAACAACGACTAAAGTCGTTACTACAAGCTATCAAAATCTGTGTGATGGAGTACCAAGAATATAAAGTCTTTGTGCTCTTAGTGCTCTTTATGGTTAATCCTTCTCGAAAGGCTCAACATTCACCAGGGCCGGACGTAGAACTAAAGCGACGTAGCTCAGGAACGTAACCCAGAATAGCAGCAGAGCTAACAAGGCCCAGGGTATTCCAGGCGCGCCGGTGGTCGGCAACCAGGTGTGAGGTAGATAGATAGTGGCTACGTTCGAGTCGATCGTTGTCCCGTCGTAGGTCAGCCTGGATTGGAGATAGACTGTCGTGCCTGGGCTGGCGTCGTGGCGCACCAGGCCCTTGATGTTGATCACCGCCTCCCTGCCAGGGGCGATAGTGCCCAGATTGGCCGTGACGATGCTGCCCCCCCCCGGACTGCGAAGCGGCGCGCTCAACCCTCTGACCTTTGACGACGAGCCTGATGAGAACTGGGATGGGACCTGGGCCGGGGCAATGAGGCCGGCCGTAGTCTCCAGGGTTACGGTCACTACTCCCTGGGTGGTGGTGACCTGTTCGACGATCAGAGGATCGACTATGGGAATGGTGACGAAAACGTTCCTCATGTCCTGAGCATAGATGTTGGTCACTCTGATGATGACGATCAGCGGGTCGCCGGGAGCGGCTGTGCGTCGGCTGGCTTCGACGGTGATCGGCCCGATAATTGTCTGACGCCGCGCCTCCTGGGCAGGGGTGGCCCACACCGCCATCCCCGACAGCGACCAGAAAACAATCGTCAGGCCAATAGCGGCCAGGAAAAGCGCCGCCCAGTAGTAACGACTCAAGTCGTTACCACGCAACCTGTAATCCTTCCAGTTGTTCACGATAGATTTCCCCCTACGAAATGTATAATGGTCTTGATAAATTTGGGGATTGTACGATCAATGGCCTGCTGCTAAACTCACTGGCTCAATTTGGCGATAATGATCAGGCGATGGGTGTTGCCCGAATAGGGCCAGCAACTAATCAAGGTCAGAGTCGGGTCAGGGGTGTGGCCCATGTACATCTGAGCGTGCGCCAGGCGTTCTTCCAGGGAAGCATCCGCTTCCGGGATGCGCAGGTTATCCTGAACCACGTAGCGGTAACTTTTTCCATCGACGGCGTGTAGGATGATTTCCGCCCCGCTCTTCAGATCGACCAGCTTTTTGAAGACCTCACCTTTGATGTTGTGGTGGCCCGACATCACTACGTTGTCGTTCTCGCCCGGGTTGGCGCTGCTGTTGTGGTGGGCAACGGCGTTCTCGGCTGTATCCCACACTCCCACTTTCACCCCATTGATCTCCACGATCTTCCAGCTGACCTCCACCACCCTGGCATCGACTCCGAGGGCCGGAATGACGATCCTGGTGGCCGGCGGCAGTCGTCCTGGCGTGGGGACGGGAGTGGGGGTGGAGGTAGGCGGGAGCGGCGTGGGGGTCAGAGTTGAGGTGGGAGTTGGCGGCGCCGGGGTCAGCGTATTGGTAGCCGTGGCCGAAGGTTGGGGCCGCTGTGTGGCCGTAGGGCTGACGAGCATCTGCGTGGCGGCTTTGGCGCTCCGAGCGGGCTGGCCCTGCCATTGCAGATAGCTGAAAAGCACGGCCAGGATCACGGTGGCGGCTACCGCAAACAGGATCAGGATATTGGTCAGGGAGTTGAACCCTCCCCCTCCCTCTTTGCCAACCTTTGTCCGACCGACCAACCTGGCCGGTCCGCTTCGACTTGTTCTCATTTACGTTTCCTCCCTATCTGCTTCTGATCCGTTCGATTCGCTCATGCGTGTTCTGCTTTCACTTAAGCGCGTACGATTTTCGCTTGCGGTGTCGTTTTTTTGTCCGATCTTGATGCTGGTAGTAATAATAGTAGTAGTAGCCGGCCGCCTTGTTGGCCGATAGTTTGTTCAAAGCCACGCCCAGGATGTTAGCTCCTACCTTGTTGAGATTCTCTTTGGCCCGGCGGATGGCCTCGCGACGGGTGGTGCTGGCCTCGATCACCAGCAAGGCGCCGTCTACCATGCTGGCTATCACCGCCGCATCGGTGACGGCCAGCATGGGCGGGCTGTCGAAAATAACGATGTCGGCCCGCTCCTGGAGATGCTGGATCAGACGCCGCATCCGGGCCGATCCCAAAAGCTCCGAGGGGTTGGGAGGCAGGGGGCCGCTGGTCAACACCTGCAAGTTGGCGATGCGGGTGGTCTGCAAGTGTCTGTCGGGCACGGGGTCCTGATGCAGCAACACGTTGGTCAAGCCCACCGTGTTGGGGAGATCGAAGATCTCGTGCAGGACGGGCCGGCGCAGGTCGGTGTCCACCATGATGACCGACAGGCCAGCCTGGGCGATGACCACCCCCAGATTGGCTACCGTAACGCTCTTACCCTCCAGCGGGTTGGCGCTGGTGACCAGCAGGGTGCTCAAAGGGCTATCGAAGGAAGAGAACTGGATGTTGGTGCGCAACACCCGATAAGCCTCGGAGATGGGCGATTTAGGATGAACGGCGGTAATGAGCCGTTGGCCGTTGGTGGAGACGTTGATGCGGGCGATGGCTCCCAGAGTGGAAATGCCCACGGTCTGATCGACGTCTTCGGGATTCTTGACGGTATCATCCAGGTGCTCAATGAGGAAAGCTATCCCCAGAGTCAGGACGCCGCCGGCCACCACTGCCAGGAGAGTGTTGAGGAGGGGACGGGGAGCGATGGGATATAAGGGCACCTCAGCCGGTTCGGCCACGATGATGGTGTCGGTGCTCTCCATTTCGGCCATGCGGATGGCCTCGAAGCTGCTGAGCAAAGCTGAGTAACTGTTGCGCATCTGGCTCAGCGTGTTTTGCAGACGGATCAACTCTGCCTGGTCCGCCCCTTCTCCGGCAGCCTGGAGAGTGGCAATCATCTGCTCCGTGTTTTGGATATCGCGGCTAAGACGGCTCATCTCCTGGTTAAGACTGGCCTTGGAGTCAGCGAAACGGGCCGTCTGCCTGGCTTCATTCTGTTCCATGAAAACCTGGGTCAGAGCATTGGCTACCTGAGCAACCAGCACCGGATCGTGGTCCTCCACGCTTAGTTCGATGAGCTGGGTATCGCGCACAGGATGGACAGTGACGTTGGATTTCAGTTCCGTCAGGTTAAGACGCCTGCTCACTTCCTCAAAGACTGGCCGCTTGGTGAGCAGTTCGGCGTAAGTCTGGGCCAGACGTTCGCTGGTCAGCACCGAGGTATAATCGGTGGCCCCCGGACTGCGTCCTTCGTTGATCATCAAAGTGGTGGAGGCCCGGTAAACGGGAGGCAGATTGAGACTGACCCAGTAGGCTGTGCCTCCGGCCAGGAGAACCCCCAAAACAATGAGCCACAACCACCTCCAGATAATGTTCAGATATTGACGGAGTTCCATAATTTCTATTCCTCTTATCCTTTCTTAACTTTTCACCACAAAGGGCACCAGACGCTTCTAGAAAGCAGGTTTTTTCAGCAAAAAGCTAGTTTCTTTCAATTCATCCTTCGTGATCTTTGTGCTCTTGGTGGTTATAACATTGTGGCAGGTAGCGTCCCAAAGCGGCAGCCAGACCCAGAATGAGCCAGGGGATGAAGGCTGGTTTGGCGCCCCAGGTGGTGGCGTCGGTCAGACCGTGAACGACCAGGACGGTCAGGCCCGCCAGCAGGCCCGCCGCCAGAACGGACCGCTCCGGCGCTTCAGACAGCCGATAAGCTCGCCAGGCGCGGCTGAAACCCACCGCCAGCAAGACGAGGTAGGCCAGCAGACCAGGCAGCCCCACGTCGACGCCGATTTGCAGAAAAAGGTTGTGGGCGTGGGGCACCGCCGGATTGTCCAGGATGAAACAGGGATACATGAGCGGCCCTATCTGCCCAAAGGTGCCCAGACCGATGCCCGTGTAAGGAAAGTCGCGCCACATGGACAGCGCTCTGCGCCACACCTCCTGACGGCCAGCCAGACCGCCCAGGGTGGAGTTGGTCAGGATAAAATCGGCCACCAGCCCGACCCCCAAACGACGGGAGAGGGCCGCGCTCTCCAGGAGCAGGACAGGCGTCGCAGCCAGCAGCCAGCGATAGCGTAAGCACCCCCAAACCACCAGGCCCACCGCCAGAGCCAGATAAGCTCCACGCGATTGAGTCAGCAGCACCACCGTCAGCATGACCCCCAGGGTGAGAGCCAGAAAGAGGCGGGCCAGACGCCCCTCCTCCCTGGTGAGAAACGTCAGCCTGCCGGAGAGCAGAGCCAGCACGACAGGTATCAGGGGACACAAAGCCCCGGCCAGGACGTTAGGATGAATGACCTCCGGCAGCCAGGCCAGGGTGAGACCCTGGTAAACCTCCGGCCAGGCCAGCACCGAGAGCTTGTTCACGCTCCACTTCGTGCCCAAAGGAGCGATCAGGGCCACACTCAGCCCGATGAGCACCAGCAAGGCGCTGGCTAACCACAGACGCTCCTCCGAATAAGCCCAGTTCACCAGGCCATAGAAGAGACTGACTCCGGCCACAAGCTGGCACAGAATCACCACGCTGGCCTGTAGATCGATGGAAGGATAAAGGCCAACCATAGCCATCAAGAGCAGCCCCAGGATAGGCCATTCCGAGCCGGTGCTCACGGTGAAATGGCCCCTCACCAGCCGGCGACAGAGCCAGGGCGCAGGGACGAGGACCAGCCCCACAGGAGTAAGAGGACCAGGATATACCAGGAGAAAGGTGACGACCAGGAGCAGCCATAACTCGCGCTCCACTATCCAGGCGGCCACTTCGGTCACCAGCTTCCCGCAGGTTCCAAATCTGTGGGAGGCTAAGCCTCTTTCCCCCAGCCAGGGCCGGACGCTTTTACCTCTCACTACCATCTCTAACCCCTATCTCCAATCTGCATCGCGCATGGGCGAATTATTCGCATGATACGAATGTCCCACGCCCAATTCGCTTAACTCGCCTAATTCGCTCATTCGTGTTCCTCTTTCCATAGCCACCAGGGCTTGCACGGCATCGTGGACAAAGCCCCGCACCGTCTCCCGCGTAAATTTGTGATCGACCATTTTGGTCAGGAAGGCGGGAGGGATGGTGATGATGTGCGCCCCGGCCAGAGCAGCGTTCTGGATGTCGATGACCCCCCGGATGCTGCCCACGATCAGCCTGGTCTTGTACGGCCAGCCTTCAAGCCACCCTACGGCAGCGGCGATGAGGCGCGTCGCGTCGTGTCCTTCGTCAGAGACCCGGCCAGCGAAGATGCTGGCGTAGGTGGCGCCCGCTTTGGCCGCCAGGGCCAGTTGCCCAAAGGACATCATAGCCGTGACGTTGACCCTGACTCCTTTCTCTTCCAGGGCCTTCACCACTCCCAGACATGGCTCACCGTTTTCATTGATGATGGGAATCTTGACCACGATGTTGGAAGCCCAGCGGGCGAAGGTGCAAGCCTGCTCGTACATCTCTACGGGGTCGTTAGTGGTCACCTCTACGCTGACTGGCCGCCCTTCCACCAGGGCTGCGATCTCCCTGGCTCTGGCCTCCGTGTCGTAAGCTCCGTCTTTGAGCATGATAGTGGGGTTAGTCGTCACCCCATCGATCACTCCATACTGGAGCCATTTCTTGATCTCCGCCACGTTAGCGGTGTCAATAAAGATCTCCATGTTCCTGTCCTCCACATAATATCGTCTCAAAGCGCCAGGCAGCCGTAGTCTGCCATCTCCAGACAACGGGCAGGGTCCAGACGCCTGCTGCTCTCCAACTGGTGGATGAGCCGCACCGCGGCCAGCAGATCGGTGGCGATAAAGTGCGGCCTGGCTTTCCTGTCATCCATCAACTTGCAGGTGCAGCACTTGGCCCGTCCCAAAAGGATGGTCTTACAAGCGGCGCTCCGCCCGGCCTGGATGTCGATCAAGCCGTCGCCCACCAGATATGACTTCCTCAGATCGATTGCCAACTCATCACGACCCTTAAATAGCAAACCGGGCAGGGGCTTGCGGCACCGGCATACCATCCGATAGTCCCTGACCACCGCTTGAGGGTGGTGCAGGCAGTAGTAGATGGCATCCAGATAAGCTCCCCACCTGTCCAACTCGGCCCGCATTTTGTCGTTCATGGCTTCCAGGAGACGAGGGGTATATTTGCCCTTGGCGATGCCCGGCTGATTGGAAACCACGACCACCCGCCATCCCATCTCGTTGAGCAACCTGATGGCCGGCCCCGCCCCTTTCAGCAACTCGAACTGTTGGGGATTAGAGGGAGAATCGAGCGTGCCGTGCTCCCGATCATAAACCATGGCGTTAATCACCCCATCACGGTCCAGAAAAACGGCTTTATTCATTATCATAACCTCGATTTCTTGTCTCATCGTAGTGCCAGGCGTAGTGACGACTTAAGTCGTTACTACGGCTTTGCTTCTTGTAGCTTCGATCCTTTGTCTCAGGGCAGTGCAGACCAGGTGATGGAGCACCACGTGGAAAGCTTCCACCAGCGGGGTGCCCAGCGGCTCGGTATCGATGGGCACCACGATGCAGGCATCGGCCATGTCCTTCATCGCTCCCCCGTCGAAACCGCTGAAGCCGATGATTTTGGCCTTTCTTTCCTGGGCCAGCTTCATGGCCTGCACCAGATTTTGCGACCAGGGGCCGGCCTCCCCCTGGCCCGAACCGCCATGCACCGACAGCCCGATCAGCACGTCGCCCTCCTTCAGCCAGGGCCGGAGCTGCTCCACGAAGATAGTGCCAAACCCGTTATCGTTGGTCCAGGCGCTAACCAGGGGAACGTTGTCCATCAGGCTCACCACCTTGAAGCGAGGCAGACCGTCCACGATAGTCACTTTAGCCAGATCGCAGACGAAGTGAGTGGCCGTCGAAGCGGAGCCGCCATTGCCCATGATGAAGACTGTGCTTTCCCGCTGCCAGGCTTCGAACAGCGCTTCGATCACGCGGTTGACCTCCTCTCGTGAAATCGACCGCGCCACCCTTTCCAGCTCGGTGAAATACTGCTCGATATACGCTCCATTCTTCATGCTATACTCTCCTGTATTTCCGTGTAATCCGCGTCCTCAGAAATTGACCAGCACCTTGGCCCCTTCCAGGTCGAAATCGTAGGACATCTCTCGCAACCCTTCGCCGGCCATGACCTCCCTGAGTTGGGTCTTGTGGCTGTTGGGGCAGAAGAACATGAAAAATCCCCCGCCGCCGGCTCCCATCAGTTTGCCGCCCAGAGCGCCGTTTTGTTTTGCCAGCTCGTACCAGCGGTCGATCCGGGGGTCGGATATCTTGCGGGAACGCTTCTTTTTATTCTGCCAATGAATGTCCAATAACTCTCCAAAACGGTTCAGGTCGCCGCTTTCCAGGGCCTTTTTGATCTCCAGCCCCAGTTCTTTGGTGCGGTGCAGGCTTTCGACCACACCATTATCGCCTCGCTCGGTATCTTTCTTCTGGGCGTTCAGAATGTCGAAGCTGCGCCTGACGATGCCGGTGTAGAACAGCAGGGTGCTATTGCGCAATTCTTCCAGGGTATAGGGCGAAACGTGGAGAGGGCTGACCGTCACCTGGCCGTCCGTTTCGATGTCCAGGCAGATGATGCCTCCAAAGGTAGCCAGATATTGGTCGTGCTTGCCCACCGGCTGCCCGGCCAGTTCGATCTCTATGGTGCAGGCTTCTTCGGCCAACTGCCGGGTGGGGATGTGCTCCCGCTTGAGGGCGTGGAGAGCGGTCAGCAGAGAGACCAGATAGCTGCCCGACGACCCCATGCCCGTGCCCGAAGGAACGTCGGCCATGGAAGCGATTTCCAGCCCCCCGTCCACCCCCCTCCACCTGAGCGATTCCCGCACCAGAGGGTGGCGTATCTTTTCCACGCTGGTCACGATCTCCGACCGGGAGTACAGGATGCGCAGGCTATTGTCCACAGGCAGGCGGTTGAGGTTGATGAACACGTATTTGTCGATGGCCGCGCTGAGGATGAACCCGCCATGTTTAGAATAGTAAGAGGGTAAATCGGTGCCCCCTCCCCCCAGGGGGATGCGTAAAGGCGCTCTGGTCACGATCATGTCAGACACCACCTTCCTTCTTCCACGTCAATTTGGGCCTGCCGGTAGCTTTCGATGGTATCCACGCCCAGGATGTACTCGGACATGGTGTAGCCGTAAAGAGTCTGCCCCTCGGCCAGAAGGCGGGGAAACAGGTCACGGCCAAAATCGTAAAACTGCCCAGGAGGGATGTAATCCAGCGCGCCCGGCTCCAAAATGTAGAGGCCGGCGTTGACCAGATGGCTGAACACCTGATCGCTTCCCGGCTTTTCCACAAACCTGGTGATGCGCTGCTCCCCATCCAGTTGCACGATGCCGCTGGTGGTCGGGTCCTGCCGGTAGTGGAGGGCGATGGTCCCCAGTCCCCGCCCGTTCCGCTGAGCTTGATGGAACTGGCGCAGGCGGGTCAGATCGCAGGTGTTGAGGTTATCGCCGTAGAGAACCAGGAAAGGGCCATCCCCCAGATACCAGTCCATTCTCTTGACCGCGCCAGCCGTGCCCCAGAGCTGCTTTTCGGGCACGTAGATGATGTTGACTCCCCACTCCGTCCCCGAACCGAAGTAGTTGACAATAGCCTGGGGACAGTGATAAAGATTGACGGCCAGGTCTGTGATGCCGTGCCTGGTCAGCAGCTCGATGGCGTACTCCAGGAGCGGCTTACCGGCCAGCGGTAGCATCTGTTTGGGCATATTTTCGGTCAGCGGTCTGAGCCTGGTGCCCAGACCGGCGGCTAAAATCATGGCTTTCATGCGGCTAACCTCACGGGGCGAATAACGTTTTGCTCTTTCATGCGTCTTTCGGATTCCAGAAGGTGCTCCGTTTCCCGCCGGTATTCCTCGGTTTCGACCTGCTCTCGGAACCAGGCCAGGTATTCGCGGACGTTCTGCTCCACGGGGATGGTCGGCTCCCAACCCAGGGCGCGCAGGGCGGAGATGTCGGACACGGTGTGGCGGGTATCGCCCAGCCGGAACTGGCCGGGGATGAGCGGCTCAAGGTCGCTGCCAAAAGCCTCGACCATGAGATGCGCAAAATCCAGGACGGTCACGGCCTGGCCTCCGCCCACGTTGTAAACCTGATAGTTGGCCTCCTCCCGCTCCATGACCAGCACGTTGGCCCGCGCCACGTCACGCACGTTGACGTAATCTCGAAATTGTCTGCCATCTTCGTAAATCACGGGCGGCAGGCCGTGCCACAGACGCAGAGCAAAGATGCGGCAGATGCCCGAATAGGCGTTGTAAAACGAGTTGCGCGGCCCCTGGACGTAGGTGTAACGCATACACACGGTGGGTATGCCATACCGGCGGCCCAGACGCCCGGCCAGAAGCTCGATGGCGTACTTGGAGATGCCATAAGCAGTGTGCGGATTGGCGGTCTCCTCGTCGATGAGCAGGGGGCGCATCCTGGCTCCGCAGGAGGGACAATCGATCTCCCATTCTCCGCCTTCAAGCTGGGCCAGGGGTCTGGGGCCGGGGAGAACCACCCCGTGCTCGGCGCACTGGTAGCGACCCTCCCCGGCCACCGCCTGTGAGGAGGCAGCAACGATCTTCCCCACCTGGAAGCCTTTTTCTAAGATGAGTTCAAACAGCAGGGCTGTGCTCTCGGTGTTGACGCGGATGAAAGTGCTGAAGTCAGTCATATAGTCCTGATAGGCCGCCAGGTGGAAGACGTAATCAACGCCTCTCAAAGCCTGTTCCATATCTTCCCGCCGGGTTACGTCTCCGCGGATGAATTCTGCTTCTGGAGGAAGATAAGAGGGTTTGCCTCTGGGATGAACCCGCTCCTGCAAGCTATCCAGGATCCTGACTTCGTAGCCTTTTTCCAGCAACAAATCGACGGTGTGGGAGCCGATGAACCCGGCTCCTCCGGTGACCAGAACTTTCATGATCAGTGTGCTCCTTTACCAGTAATCATCACCCAGGGGGTGAGCAGCATAATTTTAAGATCGAGCCACAACGAACGTTCTTCCAGGTATTCCAGATCGATGCGTACCATCTGGTCAAAAGTCACGGTGCTGCGGGCCGTGACCTGATAGAGTCCAGTGATGCCCGGCAGGACGGTCAGGCGTTTCTTATGCCAATCCTCATACAGCTCGTACTCGTAATACAGAGCCGGGCGCGGCCCGACCACGCTCATCTCTCCCCTGAGCACGTTGATGAACTGGGGCGCTTCATCCAGTCCCAGCTTGCGCAAGATTCTACCTACAGGTGTGACTCGCGGGTCATTGACCACCTTATAGATTTTCTTCCGCTGACCGTTCCCGCCCTCAACGACCGTCGGCGCGTTCCCGTTCTTAATCAACTCTTCCACTACCCGTTTGTGCTGGCTGTTGTCGTTGCCGTTGCGCATCGTCCTGAACTTGTAGAGGGTGAAGATTTTTCCATCCTTGCCCACCTCTCTTTTCTCCACGTACAGTACCGGCCCAGGAGAGGTCAGCTTGATAGCTACGGCAATAATCAACCATAAAGGGGACAGGAGAGTGAGGACCAGCAGCGCCAGACAAACATCTATACCCCGCTTGCTGAACCAATACGCTCCATTCCTGATCAGGCTCCTCCGCAGCCTCACTCCCTGTCCGCTTCTGGGGTGTGTCATTTCCATTTTCTGTTTCTTCCCCTTTCCGCCCTGCTATTCCAGTTTGGGGAAAGCTCTATCCTGATCTTAAGGGCGGATATTTTGTCTCTTACACAGAGAACACAGAGTTCACAGAGGGAAATCCTCTGTTATACGTCTCTGGAAACCAGATTTTTTAGCAAAAACCTGGTTGCTTTCATAAATATCAGGCAATTTAACTATATTATAGCCTATTAAAACCACTTTTGGGTAACGGTTTGGTTGAGATTTGGTGGGGATTGGGTTGAGCTTGTGGGGAGGGCCAAGAGGGATAAATCGGTCAGCCTGAATAGCTCAATTATATTATAAGCCCTCTAAAGTAATTTTCAGGTAACGATTTGGTTGAGGTTTGGTAGAGATTGGGTTGAGCTTGCGGGGAAGTATTATAAAGCGGTCAGGGTGGAGGCCCCGGCTAAGTTTCGGCCCCCAGTCTGACTGGCTGGCTGGCGTCTTTCAAAGAGCTGTCTATGGCCTCCAGGACGGCCAGAACCTTCAGGACCGAACGACCGTCGGTCCTGGGTCTGGAGCCGTTTTTGATGCACTCCACGAAATGCTCGCATTCGACGCGCAACGGTTCGCGCCACTCGATAGCCGGAGCGTAATGTCCCTGGTCGTAGAGGCGCAGATTATGGTTGCCCAGGAGGTCTATGCCCTGGCAGGGCGCGTAACCTCGTTCATAGACTATCACCCTTTCCTCCTCGTTCAAGTCGTCGTAGACCAGCATTTTCTCGCTGCCGACGATGACCATACGTCGTATCTTCAACGGCGCGTAGGAGGTATTGTGGCAGTGGGCGACGACGTTGCCCTCAAAGAAAAGGGTGGTGAAAACCACGTCCTCTATCCCCCGGCGAAGATAGGCCCCTCCACTGGCTATCACCCTGGTAGGGGGCGCTCCGAACAGGCCCATGAGGATGTACACCTCGTGAATCTGAGCATCCCAGACCACGTTGGTATCCTCGCACAGACGGGGGCCCAGGCTGGTCCTGAGGGCGTACAGGTAGCGCACCTGCCCCAGCTCGCCCTGGCCGATAAGCTCTTTCATTTTTTCGACGGCAGGGTTGTAGAGGAAAATGTGATCGACCATCAACACCCGGCCCTGGCGGTCGGCCAGGTGGACCAGTTCCTCTCCCTGCTGTAAGCTGGTAGCCAGGGGCTTTTCTACCAGAACGTGCTTGCCGCACTCCAGGCTCTCTTTGACCAGAAGGTAATGGGTAGCCGCCGGCGTGGCGATGGCTACGGCCTCGATGCTTTTGTCCTCCAGCAACTCGCGGTGCGAAGTGGTCAGCCGCAGGGGATAATCTTTAGCCAGCCGCTCCAGCCGCTCCGGGCGCAGGTCGGCGCAGGCCACCAGATTGGCCCCAGGGGTGCGGGCGAAATTACGCACCAGGTTGGGGCCCCAGTATCCGGCCCCAATGACCGCCACGTTTACCTTTTGCTCCTCCTGGGCTATCGCTTTGTCCAACTGCGTTGCTAGTTTTGTCTCGTTATGCATAATATCCATTTTTGAATGAATCTCCTTAATCTTTATGAACTACCCGGAAACCAGGTTTTTGCCAAAAACCTGATTTCTTTCAGGGAGAAGCGCAGGCTATTAACGAATGCCCGATTGAGATCGAGCCTCCTGATAAAGCGCCCAGACCAGCGGCCATCTTGTAAACCAGGTGTTTAGACCAACTGCGCAGCCTGTTGTGCGGGTTCTCGATGGGCGCGGCGGGAGATATCGAAAGGAGTTCGAACCCTGCCTGCTCCAGCGTCCTCCTCAGAGTGAGGGCTGAGAAAAAGTAGAGATGATTGGGCGCGTCGAACAGAGCCAACTGCGACGCCCCTCCCAGCCGAAAGCGCTCTCCACGATGGCCGTCAGTCTCGATCTCACTAAACCCCATGAGCCTTTGCACATACAGAAAAGGAAGCCCAAAATCCAGGTTGGGCACGGTCACGATCAGCAATCCAGCGGGAGAGAGCAGCCGATTGACGGTGAGCAGGGTATTTAGCGGATCGGCCAGATGTTCGAGGACGTTGTTCATAACCACGATGTCGAAGCACGCTCCCGGAAACCCGGCCTCCTCCAACACGCCCTGGAAGACGTTCAGCCCCCATCGATTATGAGCGTAATTGCAGGCCGAGGGCGAAAGCTCCACGCCCTGGACGACGTAGCCGTGCTCCCTCATCAGCTTCAGGAAGAAGCCGTACCCACAGCCGACGTCGAGCACCCGGCCCTGCGGTTTATACTCTTTGCACCGGGCAAGGATATCCGCAAACAGGCCATCGGACCCCTCCCGGTAGCAGGACTGGCCTTCGAACTCTTCAGGCTTGTAATAGTGGCTGTAATGTCGCCTCAGTTCTCCATCGTCTGGCTGGGGGTTGAGGTAGTGTAGACCACAGGATCGGCATCTCACCATCCTGAAGCCGTTCAAATTGCAGACCCAGCGGGCGTTACGAGTTTTACACAGGTTACAGGTCACACACTTCATGGTCTCGCTCCTCCCTCTGTTTCAGCGGCTCGGTGGCGTTTAGTATCTTGTCTGTAATCTCTCGCACCAGACCGTTACCATTGCTCACTCTGACCTCCGCCCTCCGCTTTTTACGGAATGTAATTCGCGAAAAATCGGCTGGCCCTTTGATGTGGGTCAGCTTACCCTGTTCCATCAGACACCCATCCACCATGCCCGGCTTTCCGGCAAAAACCGTGTAGGCCGGCGTTCCCAGAACCGCCGCCTCCCGGCCCATCGTCCCCACAGCGCTTATCACCAGGTCCGAATGATAGATCAAATCCGGGCCATTCACCACCTGGGGTGGAATCCAGGTCTGGGAAAGTCTGGCTTGAAGCGCCTGGCCCTGCTCAGGAAAACGCGGCAGCAAGACAATAAAGACATCTTCCTGTTGGCCCAGATAGGTCAGTAACTCGCTGAAAACGGTGTTTTCGTAATGATGGTATATCCCCGTTCCCGGCGGACGCAGGCAGACGATCACTTTTTCCTGGGGGATGCCCGCCGAGTCGAGAAACCCTGGCCGGGGTTTGAAATCCGCCAGATAGACCTCTTCCTTAAGCCCCTTGTATTTCTCTACTCGCTCCGGCCTGGCGCCGCACTTTCTCAGGGTCTCGTCGGGAAAGACCATCGGCACCAGCACCTTCCGCGCCAGGCGAAAACTGACGTGGTTGGCAGGCTGATGCTCGTAGTCCATCAAAGTAACCAGCGGAATGCCCAGACAGAAGGCGGCCAAAGCCTGGCTGTAGGAGTTGTGGCTGACGGCCAGGGCCATGCCCTTTCCTCTGGCAAAACCCATCAGGCTGACCACGCGCCTCAGCGTCTTCGTCAGTTTGGTCACAGTACTCTTGCGGGTAGTCCAATCGCCAACCTCCGTGTAGTTAAATCCATAGTGGGCAGCCAGGGGAACGGTCTGGGCAAAATCGCGGGCGGTAATCAGGACTTGATGTCCTCTGGCCTCCAGCTCAGCGATGATGGGCCGGAAGAAGAGCACCTGGGGAGAGTTAGCCAAGTCGATCCAGATTTTCATGTAATTTTACCTCGCTTCTTTCTCAGCGCCTTTCCCCATCAATGAGACAAAAGACTGCGAGCCAGCCTCCAGGCCACCCTTGTCAGCCGGGAGAGATCGCCGATATTATCCAAAACGGTATGACGATAGAACAAGGGATTCAGCCAAAACCAGCGGCCATAGCGGGCCTGATATTTCTGCTTCAAAAACCTGGCGTTGACGAAGTAATAAGCCTTCAGGATATCAGCCGCGCTCATCTTATCGGTCCTCATGGGAGGCACGTAATCCTTATCCTGGTAGGCAGTGGGGGTATACTTAGACCACTCCTCCACCAGTATCCAGCCGTTTTTCCTGGCTATCTGGTACAACTCAGAGCCGGGATAAGGAGTAGCAATACCCACGCTGGGGAAATCGCTCTTCAACTCCGCCGCCAACTCCACCGTTTTTCTGACGCTGGCCCAATCCTCCTCCAGATTGCCCACCATGAAAAAGCTGCTGGTGCTGATGCCCACCTCCCTGGCCCAACGATGAGCGTTGCGAACCTGTTCCAGGGTGATCTTCTTTTTAATGGCCTTCAGCACTTTGGGATCGCCCGACTCCACTCCAAAGTCTACTCTTACGCATCCTGCTTCCTTCATCAGTTTTAGCAACTGGTAGTCCACGGTGTTGACCCTGGCGTTGCACATCCAGCGGGCCCCCATGTCGCTGTCGATGATCAGGCGGCAGAGTTCCGCCAGACGCTTTTTGTTGATGGTGATGGTGTCGTCCACGAAATCGAACTGCGTGGCCCCATACTTCCGCCACAAATAGACCATCTCGGCGAAGATGTGCTGAGCGCTTCTGCCCCGGAAACGGCGCTGGAAAATGGTGTGCGAATCGCAGAAGATGCATTGGTTAGGGCATCCCCGGCTGCTCAAAATGGCGAAGGTCGGCTTGCTGATGTCCCCGCCGTAGCCTCGCACGGAGTACTTATCCAGAGGCAGCAGGTGCCAGGCCGGAAAAGGCAGATCGTCCAGGTTCACGATGGGTGGCTGCCTGGGGTTGATCACCACGTGGCCGCTCTCCCGGAAAGCCAGGCTGCCAATGGAGCGGAAATCGGTTTTGTGGAAGAGAGCGGCCACCAGCTCTTTCATAGCCATTTCGCCCTCCCCGACGACCACAAAGTCTATGGCCCGTTGTTCGAGCATCTCTGCGGGCAGGGCGGAGGCGTGGGGGCCTCCCACCACCACGGCTATACTCTCGTCCACCTCTTTAGCGAGACGGGCCACCTGCTCAGCCAGGCGCACCTGGGGCGTCATAAAGGAGACCCCGACCAGGCGAGGCTTGTGCCGCTTTATCTCTTCCTCCAGGTCGTCCCAGCCCAGGCGCAAGGGATTCATGTCGCAGATGGCTACCGAGCGGCCATCCGCTTCCAGAACGGAGGCAATGTAGGCCAGCCCCAGGGGAGGGCTTTTCATCTGCCAGGGATAGGGCGGGTAGATCAACAGTACGTCGGCCATCTCATTCTCCTGAATATTTCAAATTGATGAAACTCTCGACGGCAGGCAACACGTCTTCCAGGGTGATGCCTGCCATGCACTCTCCGCTCTGGCAGGTCAGGCGGCCAGGATAGCAGGGGGCGCAATCCACCTTTTTTCTGACCACGATGCACTTATCGGGATCGGTATAAGGACGACAGGTGGCCGGTTCGGTAGGGCCAAACAGCACCACCACCGGCGTGCCCACGGCAGCCGCCAGGTGGGCCGGAGCGGAGTCGTTGCTGACTACCAGCCCGCACCTTTCGAGCAGGGCCGCCAAGTGGTAGAAGTCGGCGATCCGACCGGCGGCGTTGATGGCCTGGCCGTTCAACTGCTCCTCGATCTCCCGGACGTAATGGACATCGGAGGGGCCGCCTAGCAGGATAACCCGTAACCCATAGGAACGGCATAGGGCCTGACACAGAGCCACCGTCCTCTCCACGCTCCACCTCTTGGAAGGGATCCAGTGGGCGGCGGTGTGCACGCCCACCAGGGGCGCGGCGCTTTGGGAAGGCCGCGCCCCTTTACTATTCAAGAAATCTTCTACTGCCTGCCGGTCCCGGTCCTCGACGACGACCCTGGGCTTACGAGCCTGGGCGCCGATGCCCAACAGGGACAACAACTCGTATTCGCGTTCCACAAAGTGGGTCTGGAAGGCGATGAGCCGGCGACGATTGTACAAAAAGCCCAGTCGGGCGTTGCTCGCGCCCACTCGCAGCGGGGCCCCGCACAGGAAGGACAGCAGCGGCGAGACCAGCCCCCCGATCTGGGCCGAAGCGAAAGCCAGATCGAACCCCCGGCGGCAGAGATGGCTTATCAGCCCCGGCCCTACCTCGGTCGAGGACAGAGGTACGATCTCTTCCACGAACGGATAACGCGCAAAGACCTGAGCCGCCGCGCCCGGCCCCGCGATGACTGTAAATCGCGCTGCCGGAAAGCGCCGGTGCATTTCGAGCAGGGCCGGGGTGAACATCAGGGCGTTGCCCAGGCCGTGCAGATGCAGGGTAAGGATACGTTTCATCGTAATTTCACCGCCCTCGTCAGGGTATAGCCGCCGTGTACGGCCTTGATGAGCCAGGCCATGGGCCTCCCCAGATAGCCCTGCCACCGTTCGGCGCAGGTCTTGAACAGCGCCAGAGCGGTCATCTTGTGCAGAACGCGCAGCATGGAGATGTGCGTCAGGTGGTAGGCCGGGCTGGCCCACTCAAAATGGTTCCCGATGGTCGGTCTGGAAAGGCCGTATCTCGACCAGAAACCAGTGTCGTACAGGGGCAATATGCGCTCCAGAGTTTCCAGACCTCTGGCAAACAGCTTGTGGCACAGCCACCAGTTGGTGACAATGTACAGATCGTATAGACCGAACAGGCTATATATGAAATGGTTGAGGATGCGTAGTTTCTTCTGGCCGGGCAACATCTCGTAGAAGACTAAGTCCCTCCCGTTCAGGTGAAATGTGTCCCGGATGCCGCCCTGATCGGCAGAGCGGGTGAAGGGGAGAGCGGCCCGCTGCGCGGCGGCAAAAAAGGCAATGGCGTCCGTCTCCTGGTACAGACGCAGGAGAGCAGACATAGCCAACCCCTGAGTCATAGGGTCTATCCAGGGCGTTTTCAGGCCGTGACGGGCATGGTCGAAAGGCTGATACCAGGCTCCCGTAAGGCTCTGGTTCTCGACCAGCCAGCGCCCCTGGGCCAGAGCTTCTTGCAAAATCTCTTTGTCTCCGCTTTCCAGATAGCGGTCGAAGCCGGCCAGCGCGTACTGGGAGATCATCAACGGATCGTGATAGACGCCTCTCACTCCTCTGATGGGCAGTTTGTCCGTGTTGAACAGGCAGACCCCTTCCTGGTCGAAATCGTGTCGCCCCTTGCGGTAGTCAAAGTCGTAAGGGATGTAGAATTTGCCCAGAGGCTCGCCCCTCTCCGGCACCCAAATGGCAAAGTTATTTTTGGATAATAAAGCTATTTCCCTCTCAGGAGATGTGGTGTTTTTCATCCGTCCCTCTTCCTAATTCCAGATACAGGTCTCGATGCCTGGCGGCGATGCTTTCCAGCCTGAAATCTGCGCTCGCCCTTTTTCGGCCTTCTTCGCCCATCCTTCTGCGCAACTCCCGGTCGCCCAGGAGGGTCTTTATTCTATCGGCCAGGCCGCCCACGTCTCCACATTCCACCAGGAAGCCGGTGCGACCCTCCTCGACCAGTTCGGGCAGAGCGGCCACCCTGGAGGCCACCACGGGCTTGCCGGCGGCCATCGCTTCCATAACCACCAGCCCGGCTGACTCGCGCCTGGAGGGCAGGATCAGGGCCGTGGCTCGCCGGTATTCCCGCAGCAGGTCATCTCCTCCCAACAGGCCACAGAAGACCACCCTCTGCCCCAAACCTTCCCTCTCCACGCAGGAGACCACATAGTTAAAATATTCCTGGTCGAGGATGCGGCCCACCACGCGCACCTTGACCGCCGGCCTGTCGGGCACGACTTCTTTGAGAGCCTCTACCAGGGTGAGCAGCCCCTTGAGAGGCCAGATGCTACCCACGAACAACAGGCGTCCCTCTTCCTCCTCATCTCTATCAGGCAGCGCAAAAAACTCCTCCCCGATGGGATTGCGGATCAGATGAAAGCACGCCCCGGTCAACCCCTCAAGAGAATCCCGCATATAATTGCTTACGGCGATGATATCCTTCACTCCCTTCAGGCAGCGGGCCTGAAGATAAAGGGCCAGCCTGCGCTGAAAGTAACCTCTGAGGCCAGGGTAATACTCCTCTCGCTGACGATGATGCTCGACCCCGTGGGGCGTCCAGACCAGAGGACAGTTCGTGCCCAGGGCGGCGCAGGTTGACGCCAGGTGAAGAGCGTGGATCACGTCCGGCCTGACGTCCTCGATCTTCCGCCTTATGCGGGGCAGGTCGCGCCCCGTGCGGGTGAACAGTTTGGGCCTGGGCGAAGCCAGAACGTGCACCTGCACCCCGTCGGCCTCGAATTGCAGATCATGGTCGAGGTCACGGCAGTCCAGGACGTGGATTTCCAGGTCTCGGTAGCGGCTCAACCCTTGCGCCAGACGATAGCCTACCGCCTCCGGGCCACAGTGGAGGCGCTCCGGCTCCAGAGGATACTCGGTCAGAAGCAACACTCTCTTCCTATTCCCCATTCCCTGCTCCCTGCTCCCTGCTTGCTGCTCCTTCCTGTCCGGCCAGCCTTTCCATGACCACCATGAGGCCCAAAGCCATCGCTCCATAAGGGGCCATGCTGGTCAGCAGAGACACGGGCGAGGAGAATTGTTCGACCAGCAAAGCCGCATAACCGGCCAGGAATCCGGCGCAACATCCCCTCAGATAGAGATTGTGGATCCTGGGGATCGCCAATAAGCCGTAACCCAGGATGAACAGGCTGATGCCCAGATAAGAGAGCAACCCCCCATAGCCCATCTTGTAGACAAGGGCCGCGTACCCGTTGTGAAAACCGGTGACCGAGATCGTGCCCTGGCCGGGAAGCCGCAAATAGATGTTGGCGGCTCCAATCCCCAGGCCGAAAATGGGATGGGACTGCACGTGATAGGCCGCCGATCTTAATTCCAGCACCCGTCCCAGGGCGTTCAGCTCGGCCAGTTTCGAGGAGTGGGAGAAATCAAAGATGGACCAGTATCTCTCGATCATCAGGTCTATGAAAGGCACACTGGGCAGGCCAGGAACGTCGAGGGCGTTGAGCCGCACGGTGAAAGAGACAATGACCAGCAGAATGACCACACTTATCAGCAGCTTAAGGCGGTTTTTTAAGTCCAGGCAGAACACCAGATAAATGAGTCCGCCCAGAAACCCGGCGAACGCGCCCCTGGTCAGGGTCAGCAGAGAAGAAACGAAACAGCAGAGGGCTAACATTAACAGCCAGAATCGGCTCTTACCCGCTCGTCCGCCAACGACGTAGAGGCTGATAGCCATCAGGGTCACCGGCATGTAAAAGGACCAGGCCGAGATAAGACCATAGGCCCGTTGGAAGCTTCCGCCTGATAAGGGCACCTCCCAGCCATAGGTGGCGTAATTCCCCACCGCGTCGGGCGATCTCAGGTCGAAGAGGCGCGCCCCGAACCCGTACAGGGTCAATAAGCCGACCGTCACCAGCAGGGTTTTCAACAGCCGGTTGGCCTGTTCCTCCGTCCTTATGCGAGCTATGACTACGAAGTACAGTCCGTAGTAGAAGACGTAGCTTGAGTCGCGCAGGATGTGCTCCCAGTGATTGCCCAGGGCCAGGCCCACCAGAGCCGACAGAGCGTAGACGAAGAACAGGAGCAACACGGGCACGTTCATGGGGGTAGCAGGCACCTTCGGCTTTTGGCCCACTATCCGGATCAGACCCGATATGATCGTGACCGTAACGACCAGGTCCAACGGTGATAATACCACGCCGGAAATGACCAGGCTCAGGCGTTGGGCAATAGAGGCGTGACCTACCAGGATGGTGGTCAGCAGACAAAGGTGAAGCCCTATCTCCTCATTAATCAGGATCAGAGCGGCAATGATAAGGCCGGCGATGACCTTAGCCAATAGAGCCACGTCTGTGAAGGGTATCTTACCGCTTACCGCCCCAACGGATACCAGCAGTCCAAACAGCAACAGCCCCTTCGGTATGTAGGAAAGCGTCCGGTTATTCATCCAGAGTTTTGTCATCGAGCCTCTCCAACTTCTAACTGTTATACGCCTCTTCGTAAACGGCCAGGGTTTTCAGGGCCGTTTTCTCCCAGGAAAAATCTCTGGCTCTTTTCAGGCCCCGCCTGGTCAGGTAGGCCCGCAGGTCAGCCTGAGAAGCCACTTTGTACATCACCTCGGCCAGTTGCTCCACGTTGTAGGGATCGACCAGCAGAGCCGCGCCCCCCGCCACCTCTGGGGCGGAGGAGACGTTAGAGGTTATCACCGGGGCGCCGCAGGCCATAGCTTCCAGGATAGGCAGCCCAAAGCCTTCGTACACCGAAGGGTAGACCAGGGCCTCGGCCACATTGTAGATCAGGGGCAGGTCTTCGTCAGCCACGTAGCCGGTAAAGATGACCTCCTTCTCCAACCCCAGTTCCTCGACTTGAGCCAGGACGTTCCGGTACAACCAGCCCTTGCCCCCCACAAAGACCAGCTTGTGCGGCAGGGCCATTTTGCTCCTGAGCCGATGATAGGCCCGGATCAGCCGCTCCCCGTTCTTGCGGGGGTTGAGAAGGCCGACGAACAGGAAGAAGCGGGGCGGCAGACCATACCGGCGGCGAATACTCTCTTTCAGGGCTTCGTCTTCCACTACTTTGAACCTGGAAGCCACCGCCATAGGGACGACCCGTATTTTCTGCGGAGAGATACCCAGCAGGTTTACCACTCCCTCCTTCGTGCTCTGGGAGACCGCGATGATGAGGGTCGCCTGCCGGGCGCAGCGAGGGACTTCCCGCACCAGCTTCCCCAGGCTGGATTTCAGGTAGTATCCGGGAAAAAGCATAAAGGCCAGGTCGTGGATGGTCAGCACCGTTTTAGCTCCGTTTTTGGTCCGCAGGAAAAACGATGGCCCGTGTACGACGTCCGCCTGGCCGGTGAAAGCCTCGATCGGGATATCCAGCCATTCGACCAGCGGCCAGGGGAGACGGTTCACCACCCTGGTAAAATTCTCCTGGTCCATAGCCAGCGGCGTCCGGCCTTTGCGCCGAAAATATTGGTGATACAGGCAATATTCGTTGCCCTGGTCCACACGGGCCAGAGAGCGGATAAGCTCCCTGGTGGCCTGGGCTATACCTGCCCCCGGTTCGAGAGCGGTGGTGGCATCGATGACGATACGCATGGCTTCACTTTCCTCTCTAGAAACCAGGTTTTTAGCAAAAACCTGGTTTCTTCCAAGTGGTACTAAAGCAAGCTCGCCAGCCTGGCCGGCAACAGATGTTTCAATAGCTCCCTATCAGCCGCTCCCATACAGCCACTCTTCAAGACGGCCAGCCCGTAGACGGCCATGTACCCCCCGGCTAACATGACCAGTTCGCCCCAACCGATCGCTCCCAGGCGGGAGACCAGCCCAAAGGCCGCCACCGCCAGCCCCACGTTAATCAACAAGGTTCTGGAAAATATCTCTCGCCGCGCCCGACCGAGCGAAGCGCCAGTCGCCCGGTGGAAAAGATAGTAGAAGAAAATCGTCTGCAACACCTGGGCCAGCAACACCCCGACCACGACGCCGTAATAGCCCATCGTCTTCACCAGGACGGTGGAAAAGACAACGGTCATCAGGCCATTAGCCAGGGAAGCGTAAGTGCTGTACTGGGGCCATCCTATGCCGTGCACGATGAACGAGCCGGGAAAGCTCAGAGCGGTGACGAAAAAGGCCACCGATAACACCTGCAACGTCACGCTTGTCCGCTCGAAGCCCGGCCCCAACCACAACCTGGTGAAAGGTGGAGCCAACACCGCCGTCAGCAGGAACACAGGAGCGCCGAACAAGAGCAAATACCTGAGAGAGCGATAATAGATCTCGTGCACCCGCTCCATTCCCCGCCTGACCTGCACCTCCGAAACAGCCGGTAAAACGGGATACACAGCCGTAAAAACCACCACCCGCACCCGGTCGGCGAAGCGCAGGCCCAGCTCGAAAAATGACACAGCCGCCACAGATAGAAAATGGCTGAGCACCACCTTGTTTATCTGAAAGATAAACAGACCGGCCACGTTTGAAATCTGAACGTTAAGGCTGTAGCCCAGGATAGTCCTCACCAGGCGGCGGCGGAAGAGGACAGGGCTGAGCCTCAGATCGGGCGTAGCTCTCTTGAGAAAGTAGAACCCCAGCCCGGCCACCACCAGCGCCACCAGCCCCTCGTTGAAAACCAACCCCCTTAAGCCATAACCAGCTTCCAGGAAAAAGAAGGTGCCCCCGACCCGCAGCACGTTGCCCACCACTCCCAGGGCGTTGGTGATGTCCATTTTCTGTAAGCCCTGAAGCGCCGAGGAGAAAGTGTTGAGCGTCAGGCTGAGGGCGAAAATAATCATCCCCCCGGCGTAGACGAAAATGGCTTCCTCACGCACCTCGGCCGGCAGCCGAAAGACCTCGTCCACGATCCAGCCTAGCAGCGCAAAAGTGACGAGCATAAGCGCCCCCCCGAAAACGGTGTACAGCACCAGAGCCGTGCTCAGAAGTTGGTTTCTGGTCTCGTATTCCTGGCGGGCCTGGTACTCGGCCACAAACTTTATGAGGCCCGTGCTCATCCCGAAATCGCTTAATTTGGCGTAGGCGGTCAAGACCCCAAGCAAGGCCCAGATGCCAAACCGCACCTCACCCAGATTATGTAAAGCGTAAGGGGTGATCAGCAGCACGAGAGGGGTCACTACCACCACCCTGACCACGCCGAAAATGGAGTTGCGGGCGATTTTGTCGGTGATCGTTTGTTCCCTCACCTCATGCTCCTCGTAGCCTGAACTCTGCCAGGCTCCAAACTCTTCGCTCATTTGTCTATCCGTGTGGGGAGGGTGGCGTTTAAATTTTCCAATTCCTGTCTGGCGTGGGAGTCGTGGGGATCGAGGGCCAGCGTTTTCTCGTACTCGGTTTTGGCCTTTTCCAATTGCCCGCTCTGGCGGCAGGCGTCGGCCAGCAGTCTATGGGCCAGGGCGGAATCCGGGGCCAGTCGGCAGGCTTTCTCCAGCTCGACGATGGCCCGCTCTGGCAAACCCTGCTGCCCATAGACCTGAGCCAGATAGAGGTGTATCCTGGCGTTGTAGGGGTTGACCGCCAAAGCCTGCTCGAAATACTGCACCGCCGGGGACAATCTGCCTTGCAGCAGCGCGTTGATGCCTAGCGAGATAAGCAGGGCCTCGTTATGGGGTTCAAGCTGCCCGGCGCGAGTGTACCAGTAAGCGGCTGTCTGAAAATCCTTTTCCTGCCGATAGATATCGCCCAGGTCGATGTACGCGGACACTTCCTGAGGGGCCAGGCTCAGGCTTATCTCGTACTCTGCCAGCGCAGCTTCCAGGTCTTTTTTGCCCCAGTATAGTATCCAGCCCAGAGTGCGGTGTAACCAGGCATGGGCGGGGTCGATCCCAACCGCCGTGCGATAAACCCGCAGGGCCTCATCCCATTGTTTTTGAGCCTGCAATCGGCGGCCCATCTCTATCAGGGGGCGCAAGGCGGCAGCCTGTTTCCACTCGGCCAGAGCTTCGTCTCTCTGGCCCAACCCCTCGTAAGCTTCGCCCAGAGCGAAGTGGGCCAGGTCGTCCTGGGGTTCTAACTCTATGGCCTGGGCCAGCGCGGTGGCGGCCTGGAGGTAATCCCCCTGGGCCAGGTAGAGTTGCCCCAGGTGACGGTAGGGCTGAGCTTTTTTGGGGGCCCGGGCCAGAGCTTCGTTCAGATAGCCCTCGGCGGCCTGGAAACGCGCCCCCTCCGGCTGCGCCAGATATTTTGCCAGCTCGATAGCTCCCAGATTGCCGCAGGCCGTGCTGACCAGATAAGGCAGGCCCACGATCAGATTGAGGAAAGCCAAGAGCAATATCACGCCGATCAGAACGGCTTTAGCCATTCTAATGCCCAGAAACCAGGCGTCCATTCAACACCCTTTTCAGTTCTCTCGAAGTGACGGTGGCGGTGCCCACTTTGCCCACCACTATCCCGGCTGCGTGGTTAGCCAGGGTGGCGCTTTCAAGGAAGCTGGCCCCGGCGGCCAGCGCCAGGCTCAGGGCGGCGATCACCGTATCGCCGGCCCCGGTAACGTCGTATACCGTGCGGCTGAAAGTGGGGAGATGGGTAATACAGCCCCTTTTCTCGAAAAGACTCATCCCCTCTTCACCCCTGGTAATGAGGACAGCTTCGCATTCCAGTTGACGCAGGAGCGTCCGCCCGGTGGATATCAAACTGCTTTCGTCGGTAATGTCGCCGTTCACAGCCTGGCCGGCCTCCTGTTTGTTGGGCATGATGGCCGTCACACCTCTATATTTGGAATAATCCCGGCCTTTGGGATCGACCAGCACGGCTTTGCCTGCCTGGCGGGCAGAGGCGATGATGGAGCGCAGGAGAGCAGGGGTAAGCAGCCCTTTGGCGTAGTCGGACACGACCAGGATATCGCTGTCGGCCAGAACCCGGCGCAGGCGCTCTAACACCAGTTGAGAGAGAGGGCCGTTCACTGCTTCTTTCCTCTCGCGGTCCACGCGCACGATTTGCTGGCTATGGGCGATGATCCTGTTTTTCAGAGTGGTAGGTCGCTCATGGTCGGTCAGCAGGCCCTCGGTCAGAATGCCATTGTCGGCGAAAAGCTGTCTCAGGCGTCGCCCTTCTTCGTCGTCGCCGACCACCCCGATCAGGCAGGCTCTGCCCCCCAGACTGGCGACGTTGCAGGCCACGTTGGCCGCCCCCCCCGGCGTGAAGGATACTTTGTCTACCTCCACCACCGGCACAGGGGCCTCTGGCGAAATGCGGGATACCCGTCCCCACATGTATTGATCGAGCATCACGTCCCCGACGACCAGGACGTTCTTCTGAACGAAGCGAGATACGAGGCGCTTGAATCTTTCTTCCATAGCTATTTTCTTTTCTCTCACGGCAGTGGAGACAATCTGAGATTCGGGGAGAAATCGCAGGCTAAGCTTTGGGGAGGTTTTTGCCAGGCTATCCAGCCCATCACGAAGAGCTTTTGAAGAGATATCCGACGCCTCTACGGGTCAGGATATATTGAGGATTTTGAGGGTCTTTCTCGATCTTTTGGCGCAGTCGCCATATGTAAGCCTTCAGAGCGGTACGGCTGGCTTTCTTGTCATCCCACAGGGCCATCAAAAGCTCATCGTAAGGAATGAAGCGGTCCGGATTCTTAACAAAGCAGGCCAGAAGCTCGAACTCTTTGGGCGTCAGATCGATGAGCTGGCCCCGCACCTCAAGGCGGCGCACACTGAAGTCCAGACGTAGCTCGCCATTGATGTTGACAGTTATGGCCTTACCGGCGGCGGTTTTCTCCGCATAGGCGCTTAGAGCTTTCTTGACACTGGTTATCCACTCTTCAGCCCGAATGGGAAGCGTCAGGCAGTGGTCCACCTCCAGAGCCTGGGCCTGTTCGATCTCTTCCGGTCGCGCCCCGATCAGGATCAGAGGCTTGTCGGAGACGACCCGGATGTCCCGACAAAGCTTCCAGCCATCTATCTCAGCCGTGCTGTGGCTGACATCGATGACAATCAGGTCCGGCAGTTCGAGATGCAACTTGCGTAGCCCTTCCCACCTGCTGGCGGCGGTGCGGACCATGTACCCTGCCCTGGTAAGGTGCAGAGCGCCTTCTTCGTTCAAACCAACGTCGGAGCCGATGATTAATATACGCTTACTCATAACTCATTCCTCTGATTTTCTCTAAACAGACTGCTGCATGGTGAAACCGACTCTGGATCCCGCAATGCAGTATCTTCAGCGTAATAGGAGGTAATGATTCGGTTAAGATTCAGGTGAGGAAGTAGCTGAGCAGGGAAGTCTCATTTCCCAACCACTTTACCAACCTACTGCCCCCATTATAGCATCTCTTGGTAATTTTCAGGTAACGATTTGGTTGAGATTTGGTTAAGGTTCGGTAGAGTTTGCCAAATCCAGCCGACGGTGGTATAATTTAATGTGAAGGGGGGAGTGTCGGAACTGGTAGACGAGCGTGATTTAGGATCACGTGGAGCAATCCGTGAGAGTTCAAATCTCTCCTTCCCCACCAGACATCCAGGCGGAAGTGGCTCAGCGGTAGAGCATCTCCTTGCCAAGGAGAGGGTCGCGAGTTCGAATCTCGTCTTCCGCTCTCATGTTTTATCAATTTACAGGCGAAAAGGACTCTGAGGAGTCCCACGTAGCGTATTTATTCGTAGTGGGCCTGGTACGAACGCCCATAACAGGCTCTCTCCGCCGCACCTGAATTTGGGCCGAAAATAAGGCCCAAACGGGCAGCAAGAAGTTTTCCCCCACAAAAAACCTGCGTTACAGGCGCACCTTCAGAGCAGATATTGAGAAAACTATACATTGTCCTAGGATCACTAATACTGGTTCTATTCATCATTAATTATGTTCTAACCCCTTTGGGGTGGGATCAGAGAATTGGGGTCGCCTCCGCGCAACAAGCAGATTTCAAGGGTGCTTTCCCCGCTAACGTTATTGAGTCGTGGAACCTCAGAGGGGTGGGGTATAAGTACCTGGCCTATTTTTTCTACAGAGCCACAATCCCGTTTTTCGACTACCAAGACAAGACGCACTTCGAAATAGGGTTTAAGCTGTTCCTGAGCGCCTTCATTCTACTCATATTAGGATTAAGTATCGCTATTTCAAGGCGCACTCTTATCAGATACGGAGTAGACATCTATAGCGCTTTTTTTATTGGAGGCATCTCATTCTTTACGGTCTCGCACCATGCTTCGTTCCAGGCCGAGGACATGACCGCTCTGATTTTTGTTTTAGGAACCGCCTGTAGCATCTCGGACTCCAAAATACTTAACTTAACAGCAGGTTTTTTGTTAGGGTTACTGTTTACTCTGAAGGGTGTAACCATCATTCTAGGGATAAGCGCCTTAGTATTCATTTTTTTATCGGAAAAAGATCGCTACGATAAGATGTCGAGAGTAGGCTTGTCGTATGTAGTTTCATCGATAGTTATTCTTGTGGGCATCTTCCTATTTATGCCCTCCGAGATTCGCGACCTGCAAGAAGCCACCATTTTCCAGTCTTCTTTCGACAGATCACTCGTCACTCGGCTGATTATCCTGGTGCGGTTTTTTCGCATCAACTTTGAACATAATCCTATCCTGGCTCCTGGAGTAATGGCTGGATTAGTTATCTGTTTTTATCTCTTCCGCAAAAGATACTTTAAGACCCTCATAGCCTATAGCTTGTTATGGGTATTTCCGGCAATGGTGGTGGTCATCCAGGGGATGGGCTATGGTTATCACTATAGCGTTATGATTCCGGTGGCAATGGGCTCCATCATGGCGGTCCTGCTCATCATTCGCGACCTGGAGCTTGACGCAAAATGGTATGCTGCTGTGTACCTGTTACCTGTAATGTTCGGTATTCTATGCACATCTCCGCTTGCCATATTCCAGAGCAGCGCCGTCGCCCCCTACGTTAAAACCAGTGGGCATGACCACGATACCTACGCCACCATACAACAGACTTTTACCTTAACCGAGCAACCCGAAATTCTTTACCTGGCAGATGGTACTTTTACCTACTATTTCGAAAGTCCGAGCTATTTAAGGCATTATTATCCACTGCCTCTACAGAGATCAAAAGGCAATCGAGATTTAATTAAAATGGAAGTTCATCAAAATGCTTTGAAGAGAGCCATGAGCTATAATGGAGAGTTTATCCTGCTTCATCACAACTGGTTCGATCTGGAACAGTTTCCCGCATTGCAAGAGAAAATAAGACATCAATACTGTACAGTGTACAAAGAGGACTCAGTAACCAGACCTATTACCGTTTTTAGAAAAAATAAGCCCAACAGTCGTTGCCAGTGAAAGGGAGGGTACAATGGCTATCAAAATTCTGATCGTTCACGGTCCGAATCTCAACCTGTTGGGCGCCCGACAGCCGGACATCTACGGCTCGCTGACCTTGCAGGAGATAGACGAGCGTCTCCAGGCTTACGCCGTGGGGAAAAGGCTGGAGCTACGCTCTTTTCAGTCCAACCACGAGGGGGCCCTGGTCGATGCCATCCAGGAGGCCGCCCACTGGGCCGATGGCTTGATCATTAACCCCGGAGCCTACACGCATTACAGCTATGCTATCCGTGATGTCCTGGCCGCCGTGAACCTGCCGGCCGTGGAGGTCCACCTTTCCCACCTCCCTGCCCGCGAGGACTTTCGCCACGTCTCGGTCATTGCTCCGGTCTGTATTGGTCAGATTACGGGGTTCGGCTGGCGAAGTTACCTCCTGGGGTTGGAAGCGCTGTTAATGGAACTGGGTGGGGAGATGCCCAAAGGACTGTAGATACCAAAAAGCCTGGCCTGCCGGAAATGTTGTCAAGGGTCGATAGATGTGCTATAATCAAAGTCGAAAAGCAGTCCGAGCAGCAGGAGGTCTGAAATGCTCCGCAAAGACCATAAAGAAGCGTTGGTCTTACGTAGCAAGATACTTGGTATCCTGTTACGCAAGGCGCGTACCAAAGCGGGCAAAAGCCAAAAGGAATGCGCTCAAGCCTTAAATTGCTCCCCCCATACCATATCCCAATACGAGCGTGGTCGTAAGGACATTTCTCTCCCCGAACTGGAAGTGCTGGCCTACCTCTTCAACGTGCCCCTCACTCATTTTTGGGATGAGGAAGCGGCCTTTGAAGAAGAAGAAAAAAAGATGCCTCCCCCAGAGAAGATGACCATTCGGCGCAAAATAATTGGCGTTATGTTGCGCCAGGCCCGGCTGGAGGCCGGACTGACCCAAAAAGAATGCGCCCGTGCTCTGCACTGTCCGGCCAGCAGGATATCCCAGTATGAGCACGGAGAACGCGCCCTCCCCCTATCTGAGCTGGAGGTCTTGGCCGCTCTCTGCCAGGTGCCCATCACTGACTTCCTGGACGATCAGCTATTCCCCCCTGATCAAGCCCACGACCTGGAGAGGCTGGTGGAACTGCCCCCGGACGTAAAAGACTTCGTTCTGGAACCGCTTAACCTTCCCTACATCAAAGCGGCCATGCGGCTCAGCAAGGTGACGGTTGAGACCCTCAGGGAATTTGCCGACCACCTGCTGGACATCACCCGCTAAGAGCCGAATCAGGTCCGAATTTACGTGAGCGATAATGACTCAAGAAGCGAACTCGGAGCAAAACGCCCTGGAGCTGTGTCTCTTCGACCAGTTTATAGAGCTGACCAGCCATCATGATCTGGAAAAACTCCTGACCGAAGCTTTGACCCAGACGATCAGCACCTTCGAGGCCCTGGGAGGAGGTCTGCTTTTCATTGGCAGTCCTTCACAGCACATCAGGCAAGGCCAGTTGGATGAGGAGATAATGGAGCAGCTCGATCTGTGGGAGAAAAGCGTCGAGGAAAGGGCTATCAAAACTCGATGGAACGTCCTGCTCCCCCGTTATTTCCCGGTCAGCGCCCGCATTATGCCCCGTAGTGGCCTTAAGTTGCTCAACACCCTGCTCCTGAGCGAGGACAAGGTCATCGGCTCTCTAAGCCTGATCCTGCCGCCCGCGCGCTCCCTGAGCGATCTGCACACTCAGCTTTTGGCTCGCTTCACGCGGGCCTTCGGGAACATGGCCCGCGTGCTCTCCGAACTGCGTTCCACCCAGCGAAAGTTAGGGTACCTGGGCATGATCTACCAGATGGGTCAGACCATGTCCTCTACTTTCGAGCTGAGAAAGCTGCTGGAAGGAGCGATGCAGGTGACCAGCAGCGTGACCGATGCCGAAGCGGCCAGCCTGATGCTGGTCGATAAGGAGCGCCACGAGCTGGTTTTTGCCTCCTACCACAGCGATCAGGCGGAACTTCTGAAGGAACAACGTATCAGTATGGATACCGGGGTGGCCGGTTGGGTGGCGACCCACGGCCAACCTCTGGTCGTCAACGATGTGAAACAGGACCCACGTTTCAATCCGCAGGTGGATGTCTGCACCGGATTCGTCACCAGGTCCATCGCCTGCGTCCCTTTGCAGACCAAGGGCCGCACCATCGGCGTGCTGGAAGCGTTGAACAAAAACTCGGCGGCCGGGTTCGACGAGGATGACATCCAGGTGATGCTCACCCTGGCCGCCCAGGCCGCCATTGCCATCGAGAATGCCAGGTTATATCAAAGCTTGCGGGAGGAGAGAGACAAAATTATCGAGGCCCAGGAAACGGTGCGGCGCGAACTGGCCCGCAAACTGCACGACGGGGCCATACAACTCCTGGCCGCTATAGACATGAACATTGAGTACGTGGAGCGTTTGTTGCAGTTCAATCCCGAAGCGGTGGCCGCCGAATTGCAGGAGCTACACCGCATGACGCGCCAGGCCACGAGCGAGGCGCGGCAGGTTCTTTTCGAGCTACGGCCCGTCATTCTGGAAAGCCAGGGGTTGGTGTCCACCCTGGAAGCCTACATCGAAAAGGTGCAAGACAATGAACCCTTCGCCGTGCACCTCCAGGCCGAGATAAAAGACCACGACGTCCGTCCCAGAGCAGGCAGCACCATTTTTTCCATAGTGCAGGAAGCCATCAGTAACATCAAAAAACACGCCGAAGCGCAGAACGTGTGGATCACTCTTAAAGCCGAGAACAAAGATTTAGTGGTCAGCATTAAGGACGATGGCCGTGGCTTCGACCTGGCGGCTGTACAACAGGATTATGAGCGGCGAGGCAGTTTAGGGTTGCTCAACATGCGCGAACGAGCCCAACTATTGGAAGGCACTTTGACCATTGCCTCTGGAGAGGAAACGTCCGGCAGAGGCACCATAGTGACGCTACGTATGCCCTTAAGCGACCATTCCTAAAACGGCCCTCCCCAAGGAGCGCTAACTGGCTGATAGCTGGCCGCCACGCAATCGCCGAGGGGCCTGGCTCTTTGGAAGTCTCTATGAACTATCAAGAAACCAGGTTTTTGGCAAAAACCTGGTTTCTTCCAGCCAGTAGTTTATTAGCGCCAGCCCGCTATCCATCAATCAGGAGGAATCTTAACCTATGACCAAGCCTCAGAAACTTCAGGAACAAGGTGTGCTCCACTTCCGCGATGGCCGTTACCAGGAGGCCACAGAATGTTTCAGGCAAAGCCAGGAACTCTACCTGGAGGCCGGAGACCGCCAGGGAGCAGCCGAAATGCTCAACAATTTGGGGGTCGTCTATCACCGTCTGGCCCGTTGGTCGGAGGCCGAAGCGGCCTTCACCGGGGCCCAAACCATTTTCACCGCTCTGGGAGCACAGGAGGGTGAAGCCCAGGTGTCAGGCAATCTGGGGAGTCTCTATAAAGCCCAGGGCCAGGTAGACAAAGCAGCCTATCATTTTCAGAAAGCCATCGCTATTTTCCAGCAAATGGGCGATGCTCAAAAAGAAAGCGCTACCCTGCGTGAGCTTAGCCAGGTGCGTTTGCGTCAGGGCAAATGGGTAGAAGCGTTAGCCACCTACAATACCGCTCTGGCTCGTCTGGAACGACTATCCTGGCCCGAACGCTTACTCCATTGGCTCTTTCAACTATTTCTGCGGCTGTTGGGCGGAGGGTAGGTTTACCCGCCGCCCTTCTGCTTGTTGTTTTTTACCCTTTTGACCGCGGCCAGAACCTCTTCCGGATCGAAGGGTTTGTAGAAACAGCCTAAAGCTCCTTCCCTGATCGCTTCCCTGACCAGGTCCTCCACAGAGTAGGCGGTCATCATAAAAACATTCAGGTCGGGGACAACCTCCTTGATAGCGCGGTATGTCTCCAGGCCATTCATTTTTGGCATTTTTATATCGATAAAAGCCAGGTCGAAAAGGCCATCTCGCACGCTCTCTAAAGCTTCGTATCCGTTGGCTACTGTCGTGACGTGGTATCCCTCCGAATGCAAAGTGAAGGCGAAGAGATCTCTCATGCCTTGTTCATCATCAACGACCAGGACATTGAACCATCTTTCTAGCTCCCTGCCCTCCGCCCCCATGTTGATCACCCTCCGATCATTGACTATATAAGCAGGTAGCAAATTTTTTCCACCCAAACCTACTCCTTTCGGTTTAAGAAGTATCCGGAACTTTCTGCAACCTACTTGGCAGCGTCTTGCCCCTCCATTATCTCCTGTATCTCCCGGTGTTTTCTCAACCCTCTCTCAATAATGGTCATGATCTTATCAGTATCATCAAAAGGTTTAACCAGATAATCGTAAGCATTGTATTTGATGGCTTTTACGGCCGTCTCCAGGGAAGCGTACCCGGTCATGATGATGACCACTACCCTTTGATCCAACTCTCTTATCTCACGCAGCATCTCCAGGCCATCCATGCCGGGCATCTTGATGTCAGCCAGAACCAGGGAGAAAGAGTTTTCTTTTACCTGAGCCAAAGCCTCGTATCCATTATGAACGCTGGTTACTTCGTAGCCCTCACCCGTCAGCATATAATCGAGGAACTCACACATCCCTTCTTCGTCATCGACGATGAGGATTTTGCCCTTGCCCTGCATGTTCCTGTTTCCCCCTTATCTGCTTCCTCTTTTGCCCACTCCCCATCATCGTCTCTATTCCACCTCCCGCCTGCTTTCTTCAACGATGTTCTGCGCGATGTGGGCCGGCACTTCTTCGTAATGGGAGAATTCCATAGTAAATAGACCCCGCCCCTGGGTGCGTGAACTCAGGTCAATGGCGTAACGCTGCATCTCGGCCAGAGGCACCTGGGCGGTGATCGTGCCGCTGCCTCGTTGCTGCTCCATGCCCTGCACCCTGGCTCGTTTGGTGTTGAGATCGCCCAGGACATCGCCCATAAATTGTTCCGGGACGGTGATGGCTACGTCCATGATCGGCTCTAAAAGCACAGGGGAAGCGTTGTTAAAGGCCAGTTTGAAGCATTCCCGGCCCGCGATCTGAAAGGCGATATCCTTGGAATCCACAGGGTGTTCTCTCCCGTCGTAGACCACAGCCTTTACATCTGCGACCGGGTAACCAGCGATGATGCCCTGGTCTAACACCTGCTTGATCCCCTTCTCGATAGAGGGGATAAAAGACTGAGAGACGCGTCCCCCGAAAACCTCGCTATCGTACTCAAAGCCGGCCCCCCGCTCCAAAGGCTCGACGCGGAGAAATACCTTGGCATACTGTCCTGCTCCTCCGGTCTGCTTTTTGTGCAGATATTCGGCAGTGGCTATCCTGGTTATCGTCTCGCGGTAGGGTACACGCGGGATGGTGGTGAGGATCTCAACCCCAAACTTCTGCTGCAAACGACGCACGGCGATGTCTACATGCTCCGGCCCCATGCCGGTCAGGATAGTTTCCCGCGTACTGGAGTCCCGTCGCATCTGAAAGGTTGGATCCTCCTCCACCAGACGGGCCAGGGCGTTGCTGAGCCTGTCCAGATCGGCCTTACTTTTGGGATGCACTGCCACCGAGAAAACGGGGGTGGGAAACTTTATACCGGGCAGAACACAAGGATGCCCCTTATCACACAGGGTGTCGCCTGTGGAGGTGGCTGCCAGTTTGGTCACTGCTCCCATGTCCCCAGTGCCTACTTTTTTGGTCGGCTGTTGCTCCTTGCCCCGCAGAAAATATAGTTGCCCGATGCGTTCCTCTTCGCCGCTTCTGGCGTTGAAGACCCGCGAATCAGATTCCATAGCCCCGGAGTAGACCCGGAAGTAAGTCAGCTTGCCCACGTAAGGGTCAGCGATGGTCTTGAAGACCACAACCGTCAGGGGGGCCAGTTCGTTAGCTTCCAGGGTTTCCTCTGCCTGGGTGACCAGGTTGGTGGCTACTATCTCGATCTCAGCCGGAGAAGGTAGATATTCGATGATAGCCTGCAAAAGCGGCTGGATACCTATGTTGCTGGTGGCCGAGCCACACAGCACGGGCACAATCGCTCCATCTCTGATCCCCAGTCTGAGACCACGCCTTATCTCTGCGGGGGTCAGTTCCTCTCCTTCCAGGTACTTCATGATCAGTTCGTCTTCACTTTCGGCGGCCGCCTCGACCATTTGCAATCTGGCGCTCTCCACCTCAGCCTGCCGGTCGGCCGGAATTTCCCCTTCTTCTCCTTTCTCACCCAGAAAGGCTGTCAGGTTCACCAGATCCACCACGCCTTGAAACTGGCTCTGAGCGCCGATAGGCACCTGGAAGGGAACGAAATTGGCCTCAAATTTCTCGGAAAGCGACTCTAAAACGTTTCCAAAATCAGCATTTTCCCGATCCATCTTGTTGATGAAAATTAAACGAGGCCGGTTGCTTTCCTCGACAAAGCTCCAGGCCAATTCGGTGCCGACCTCAACCCCGGCTACCGCATCTATCAGGATGATAGCCCCGTCGGCCACCCGGATGGCCCCTTGCACCTCACCCACGAAATCGGCGTAGCCGGGCGTATCCAGAATATTGAGCTTGTGATCGTTCCACTCACAGGGCAGAATGGAGACGTTGAGAGAGATGGTGCGTCTGATCTCCTCATCATCGTAGTCAGAAACCGTCGTTCCCTCCTCCACCCGACCCAAACGGGTAACAGCTCCGGTATCGAAAAGCATCGCTTCGGCCAGAGAGGTCTTGCCTGTGCTGCCGTGACCTAATAAGGTTACATTTCTCAAACACTCGATTGTATACTCAACCATCAAAGCCTCCTCAATTATTGTGACAATGGGGACCGGGGAAACTTCGGCCCTGCTCACTTCACCCGTCCCCTCACCGAAGTTAAAAGTTTGTATCCTTATTGTAAAACATTATTGAGAAGATGTCAATGTCCTCTTGGAGGGCCGCTGACTCTGCGGCCTGATCATAAAGCTATAGTGTTGAAAAGTCCTGTATATCATACCAGATGGCCGCCCCTGCTATTGTTGCTCCTCGTCAGCCTCTCTGGTTATGAGAGAAACCACTGGATGTTGCATCGTTCAACTTTTCTGGCCCACATATAGCATGGTTCATTAGCTCGATTGTGCCTGAAAGCACGAACATTTGTTTTCGGCAACTTGCCCAAAACGGCGATCTGGAGTATAATGACGACAATCAGCCCAGACCCCTACCGCGAGTCGGCGCGAAGCGGGAGGGGTGAACGAGTGGGACGGGCGACAGGGAGAAAAGAGGGAGGAAGATGCTCAAAGCGGCGGCTATCGGCGTAGGGGCGATGGGGCGCAATCACGCGCGCGTCTATGACGAGTTGCCAGGGGTTGACCTGGTGGCCGTGGCCGATGCCAGTGAAGAGACGGCGCAGCAGGTTGCCAGGCTGCGGCACGTGACGGCCTACACCGACTATCGGCAGTTGCTGGCTGAGGTCAGGCCGGACGTCGCTTCCGTGGCGGTGCCGACGCGATGGCATTACCAGGTGGTGATGGACGCCCTGGAGGCCGGCTGCCACGTGCTGGTAGAAAAGCCAATCGCCGCCACCCTCAAGGAAGGACAGGCCATGATCGCGCGAGCCGCCGAGTTGGGACGGGTGCTCGTCGTAGGGCACATTGAGCGCTACAACCCTGCCCTGATCGAGCTGAAGAGGCGGCTGGACGGCGGTGAACTGGGGCAGATCTTTCGGATTCACGCCCGACGGCTGGGGCCTTTCCCGGTGCGGATGCGTGACGTGGGGGTAGTGATCGATCTGGCAACCCACGATTTGGACTTGATGCGTCATCTGACCGGGGCTGAAGTGCAACGGCTGTACGCCGAGACGGAGCAAGAGATTCATACGGCGCACGAGGACATGGTATCCGGCCTGCTGCGCTTCGATAACGGGGTATTGGGCGTGTTGGACATCAACTGGCTGACGCCCACCAAAGTGCGGGAAATCTCGGCCATCGGACAGCGGGGGATGTTTCTGGCGAACCTGCTGACCCAGGACCTTTACTTCTACGAGAACGAAGAGGCCAGCGGGCTGGATTGGAACCATTTGAGCCTGCTACGCGGGGTGAGCGAAGGACAAATGGTGCGCCTGCGGCTGCATAGAAGGGAGCCGCTACAGGCTGAGTTAGAAGCATTCGTAACCGCCGCGCAAGGAGAAGGAGCGATGGTGGTCAGGGGGACGGAGGCCTTAATCGCCCTTGAGCTGGCGCAGGCCTTGATCGAAGCGAGCAAGACCCACCGCGTGGTGGCCTTCGCAGGCGGAAACAGGGCGCAAGAGGCCACCCTCGGTTGGGAAAATGAAGAAGGACAACGCTCACATCCTTACCACGAACCAGGGTAAAGGCTCGTCTGGGGAACGCTCCCGCAGATAGTCGCTCTCCTCCAGGCCGCACCTTTGCGAAGCTCTTTGCCAGGCCGCCAGGGACCTTCTTTTCACCCTGACCAGCGCCTGGCCCACCTGTCTGTCGCCCCGGGCCAGGACGCCCTGCACCGCAGCCCAGGCCGGGCTATCCGCTTTTACCGCTATCCCTTCCGGTCTCAAGGCCCCTTCGACGTGGCTTAAGCGCTCCTCGATAATAGCCGCTGGCAACATAGCCACCCGCTGGAAAGAGGTGTGGGCTTTGGGCACAAAGGGAGTGAGGTTAACAATAATATTTCTGGGAAAACGCTGTCTGAGGGCCAGGCTTAGATCGACGATGGCCTGTACATCCTCTTCGCTCTCGGAGGGAAGCCCCAACATGAAATAAAGCTTGAGTTGGGGGAACTGGTAGGCGGCGGCCAGTTCGACGGCGTTAAACACCTGGTCATCCGAAATGCGTTTGTTGATGAAAGTCCGCAAGCGTTCGGACCCCGCTTCTGGAGCCAGGGTCAAGGTCTGGACCTCGCTCTCGGCCAGAGCGCGGGCCAGATTTTCGGACAGAGAATCCAGGCGCAGCGAAGAAACAGCCAGCCTGGCTTTCATGTCTGCCAGGCCGGCCAGCAGTTCGTCCAGAGGCGAATAGTCGGACACGGCGGCGCTCACCAGGCCAATCCGCTCCCGATGGCGAAGCCCCTCCTTCGCCTGGGCCAGCAACACGTCTACGCTCCGTTCCCGCAGAGGCCGATAAGCGCGGCCCGCCAGGCAAAAATGACATCCTCGTCCGCAGCCCCGGCTTATCTCCATCAGGTACAGGTCGCCAAACTCGGTATCCCTGGTCAGCACTATCGAGGTGGCAGGGTAGTCGTCCAGGTCACGCACCCAGGCCCGACGCACCACAGCCGGGGCGCGATGGACGTGGGGCACGTAAAGGCCCGGCAGCAGAGCCAGAGCCGCCAACAACTCGCTGCGCTCCCCGCCGATCTTTTCTCGCAGAGTGTCGAGCAGCGGGGGCAGCACAGCCTCGCCTTCGCCGATGACCAGGGCGTCGAGGAGAAGGGCCAGCGGTTCGGGGTTGGCGGTCGGGGCCGGGCCGCCAGCCACGAGGAGCGGGTGGCTTTCGTCGCGGTTCGCCGCCAGCGGGGGAATGTTGGCCTGGCGCAACATCTGCACCACGTTGAAATAGTCCATCTCGTAAGAAATAGAGAAAGCCAGGACGGAAAAATCGTCCAGGGGGCGTTGCGACTCCAGGGAAATGAGTTCTCCGCCCCTCGTCCCTTTTCCTGTTCCCGGCCAGAAAACGCGCTCGCAGACGATATCGGGCTGCTCGTTCAAGAGGCGATAGACCGTCTGTAACCCCAGGCTGGACATGCCCACGTAATAGGTGTTAGGGTAGGCCAGGGCCACGGCCAGCTTACCGCCCCAGTCTTTGTAGATCGTGCCTTCTTCGGCGGCCAATATACTTCTGGCCTGGGCGATGTCCTCCCATCTCATTAACTATAACTCTCTTTTCCCCTCCCATTCTTCCAATTCAGCCCTCTCCCTGGCCGCCGTCGGAAACGTAGTAACGCTCCGGGTACTGCTCGAAGTAGGGCAGCCACCTGTCCAGTTCGTCCTGGAAAGCCTGCACGCGCGGGATGCGGAAGGGGTCGAAGCCGGGGGCGAAAGGGGAAGGGGTTGGCTGGGCGCCGACCTTAACGGCAGCCTCGTAGCGGTAGTGCAGGTCTTCCGATTGGCAATAGCCTTCTTTCAAGAGGGAGAGGTCGTCGGGATAAGCGCCAAAGGGAACGGCAAAGCACCGCACTTCGTGGCCCGGAATCAGGGCTTCGATGCGGTTTTGGGAGACGGCCAGCTCCCACTTGATCTGTTCGGGCGTGGCTTCGCTGAGATTCGGGTGATTGATGGTGTGGCTGCCGATTTCCATCCCCCACTCCACCAGGGTGCGCACTTTTTGGGGGCCGGTGTCGCCCTGGCGGAAAAGGGGCGTGCCCGGCTCGTCGGCGTTGAGCAGAACGAAGAAGGTGGCGCGCAGGGGCCAGTCGGGGCCGTATCTTTTGTGCATGGCGTGCATGATGCCGGCCGCGCAATGGGGGTCTATGCTGCCATCTTCCAGGTAGTAAAATTGCCCCTCGGAGGAGTCGTCGAAAGCCAGCACCACGGGACGGCGACCGCGCGGCACGTGGGCCAGGTTGCGGCGCACCACGTCGATGAGGTTGACCGGATAATAACCGTGCGCCAGCAGATACTCCAGGTCGCGGCCGAAGTTATCGGGAGTGCGCGTCCAGCGGTCTTCGGGTTCGCCGATTTTGTGGTATAATAGCACCAGGATGCGCCCCATTTTGTTGGGCGGGTAGGTGGGGATGGCAGGCGCTTCCTCGGCCGGCTTCAGGGCCTCACGGGTGTACTTGACGCGCGGATCCCATAGCATCCAGCCTTCGGCTCCGCCCTCCATGGCCCCGCGCATTTCCTCCCGGATCTCCTCTGGCGTGTAGGTGCGCTTGTCGAAGCGGTAATCGGGAAAATCCTGAATCCAGCAGCGGACGCTGGCTGCCGGATTCACTTTTTTGAGCCGTTCGACGGCGCGGACGGTGCTGAGGTAAACCACCTCGTAAGGGAAAGCGATGGCGTTGCTGTATTGAGGGAAACCAGGCAATCCAGCCCCGAAAGTGGAAGGGTAGAGCATGGGACACAAGACGTCAATGTGCGGGGCCACGCTTTCGATAACCTGGCCGATATTAGGGTCGTCGGTACGCCAGCAGGTGTAGCCGAAGAAATCCACGGCCAGTTTAGCGCCGGTGGGCCGCAGGTATTGGCGGGTGAGGGTCAGCAGGTCGTTAATCGCCGCCTGGCGGTTTTCGGCGGTATTTTCCTGGGCATACTGAGCGTACTCGGTCGGCCCGTCGGTGGGGAAACGGACGTAATCGTACTGGATTTCGTCGAAGCCCCGGCGGGCGGCTTCTCTGGCGATGGCGGCGTTATATTCCCAGACTTCAGGCTGGCAGGGGTCGCTCCAGCCGACGCCCTTGTAGTCGCGCCAGGGCTGGCCGGTGCGGCTGTCTTTGACCGCCAGGTCGGGGCGTTGCCCTACCAGTTGATCGTCTTTGAAGACGATGACGCGGGCGATGGTGTAATAGCCTCGCTCCTGGAGCCAGGCCATCATGGCCCCGAAGTCGCGGACCTGGTCGTAGGACGAGGAGGCGGTCATCGCCCGCGTCCAGGAGAGATCAGTGCTCTGATAGTCTTTGAACTCGGTGACGGCCAGGGCCTCTTCCTCTTCTGCGCGGGAGATGGTGGGGGCGGTGAAGGTGTCGTATAGCAGGCCATCGTCGCCCTTGATGTCTATGACGATGGCGTTGAGTTCAGTCTCTTCCAGCAGTTGCAGGGCGTGGCTGCGCAATCCAGCGTGCCGGGCGGCCCAGTAAGTGACGTACAGGCCCTTTACCCGGGCCGGCGCAGGTGGGGGCGGTTCAGGCGTCGGCGGTTCGGGCGTGGGCGGGGGCGGTTCGACCCCTTTGGGGATGAGCAAGACCTGACCGACAGAGATGAGGCTCGCATCCTCAAGGTGGTTGATTTCGGCCAGCTTTTGGACGGTGGTGTCGAAGCGGCGGGAGATGCCCCACAGCGTATCGCCGCGCTGGACTGCGTATTCAAAATATTCCTCGGAGGGCGTGGGCGGCGGTTCAGGGGTGGGTGGGGGCGGTTCGGGCGTGGGCGGCGGTTCGACGCCTTTGGGGATGAGCAAAATCTGACCGACGGAGATGAGGCTGGCATCCTCGATGTGGTTGATTTCGGCCAGCTTTTGGACGGTGGTGTCGAAGCGGCGGGAGATGCCCCACAGCGTATCGCCGCGCTGGACTGCGTATTCAAAATATTCCTCGGAAGGAGGATCAGGCGGTTCGGGCGGGGGCGGTTCCTGGCCGGTGGGTATAACGAGGCGTTGGCCGACGTTGATGAGGCCGGGGTCTTCGATATCGTTGGCCTCTACCAGGTCCTGGACGGTGGTGTTGAAGCGGCGGGCGATGCTCCACAACGTGTCGCCGGCCTGCACCACGTAGTAACGTGGAACTGGATCGCTGGCCGCGCTTGCTTTCCGACCGAAGATAGCGTCCGCTATCTTATTGAGGATTTGCTTGAGCGTGATGATCAGAGCTTTCATTATCCCACCATCCTTTTGCCCGATTCGAGGGCGATAGTAATGATCAGGCTCACAATCCCACCTTTGTGCCTGTTGATCTGTTCCACGATCTTGTCGCTCCAGCCTTCTTTTTTAGCCACTTGTTTAAGGTCGTCTTTGATTTCATCCTCCGGCCTGTTTGCCTTGACTTTTTCCAGAGCGTCGTCCAGCTCTTCCACCCCCCTATCTCTCAATAACATCTGGATGTCAGTGATCAGGCTTTTTCTTTCGGCGTTACGGCTCTCCAGCAAACGGAAATACTGGCTGCTTTCGAGATCGCCGCTTTTCCACTTTTCTTCCAACTGCCCTAGAGTCTGCTCTAGCGCCCACATCTGGGCCTGCATGTCCCTCAGTTGTTTTTCCGATCTGACCATAGTTTCCTCTTCCTCCTTTTTAGCTTTGCTCAAAGCCTGCCTGACCGTATCCCCGAAGGTATGGACGGAGAAACGACTCTTTTCGATGTAGTCGAAGACGTTGAAACATTTGAAGGCGTCCACCGCCGACTGGATGGAGGCCTCGCCAGTGATAACAATACAAGGTATCCCTTTGCAATGCCTGACCAGGTATTGAAGCAGCATCTCCCCTTCGGCCACCGGGGTGAAGCCTGCCAGATAACGGTCGATCAATATTAGATGGAAGGCGATTTCACTTTCCAGCGCCGCACGGGCTTCGTCATAACTTTCGGCGACCTGAACCCGGCAGCCCTCGATTTCGAGAGCGTTTCTCAGGATTGCCTGCCAGGTCTCATCATCCTCCACCACCAGGGCCTTGAAATATCCTTTCACCTGTCTCCTCTCCCCTGTTGCTCCTGCCGATAGAGCGCCTCCAGCGCCTGCACCATATCAGTGGCGCTTTGGTACCGGCCCTCAGGGTTTTTAGCCAGGGCGGTCAAGATCACGGACTCCACCCCTTCAGGCAAGGCGGAGTTGAAGTCACGCGGAGGTAGAGGAGGCCCGTCGGCCAGTTTTTGCATAGGCTCCTCGAACGGCAGGCAGCCGGTCACCATTTCGTAGAGCACTACGCCCACAGAGTAGATATCGGCTCTATGATCGACGTGCTTGCTGCTGATGATCTGCTCAGGAGCCATGTAAGCCAAGGTGCCCACCATTTCGCTGGTCATGGTCAATGAGGTGTCTCGCCTCTTGGCGATGCCGAAATCGGTGACTTTTACCCGGTCACCCGGCAACAACATGATATTCGAGGGCTTGATATCCCTGTGTATCACGTTCTGGCTGTGAGCGTAGTCAAGGGCCTCGCCTATCTGGGAGGCAATACCCAATGCTCGCTCCAGGGATAGAGTTCTTTCCACCGCTAATAGACTGGCCAGGGTCTGGCCCTTCAGGTACTCCATAACGATGAACGATTTTTGTTCGCTTTCGACGCTGTTACAATAGTCGTAAACGATGACGATGTTAGGATGTTTGAGGCGCTTGACCTCAACTTCCATGGCAAAGCGTCTCATCTGCCTGCGCATGGCCTCTTCGGTCAAGCCAGAGGGACAATAAAACACCTTCAGAGCCACCAGGCGGCCCTGGGGATCTCGGGCCTCGTAAACCACGCTCGTTGCCCCGCGCCCGATCTCGTTGAGAATTTTATAACCGTTGATGTGAAAGGCTCTGTCGATGATTTTTCTGAACTGCGCTGGATCGAAAGTGACCTTTTGTACGAAATCGAAGACCTCGTATTCCTTAAAGTAATTTCTGACATCGGTCATAGTGACCTCGGGGTCGCCCGTGACGACTACACATTTCGCCTCCCGGTGATGTTGACAGATGTAGCACAGCAGCTTCTCTCCCCTGGAGCCGGGCAACCCGATGTCCACTGTGACCAGATGAAAAGGTCTCTCCTTTTCCTTAGCGGCATCGAGGATGGCCTTAGCCTCAGTGGAATCGGAGGCAACTGTAACCTGGTACTCGCTCTGAAGAGGTTCACGTAAAAGCTCCTGCCACAGTGGCTCATCCTCTATAATCAAGATTCTGCCCATCTCCTCCATAAGATCATCTCCTCCATTGGCGATGTGTTCACCTCATGGGACCAGATTGCAATGGCTCGTCTGCGCCCTCCCTGCGGGGGTGGTGGCCTCTCTGCTCTATTCCATGAACTCGGCCAGAGCCTCTTTTACGGCTCTGACGAAATCACGGATGTCGAATCTATCCTTTCTAATGATCGCAAAAGGGGCGTATTTGATTTCCAAGTCTCTTAACTTTTCGGGGTGTTGTAAAACGGTTGGACTGCCGCTGACCAGCACGGATTGTACTCGCTGACCACGTTCCTTGATCTTATCGAGGACGAGTAGACCGTTCATGTTCCCCGGTACGTCAGTCAGATTGATATCGACCACGGCCAGATCGAAGGGCTCCTCCTCCAGAAGAGCCATAGCCTCGTCACAAGAGGCAGCGGTGTACACCACGTAGCCCTGTTTTTCCAGTTCATACCGGAAGGTATCTTCCCGCCAAAACTCTTCATCTTCCACTACCATGACTCTGGCTTGTCTGTTCATGATTGCACTCCCTTTTCAGTTATTCCTTGCCGCTCACCTCCAGGCTTGCCGGCGGTTGGGGATAAAGGCTCTTGCCACGGGGGCAGCCTGACCTTAAACTTGCAACCGGAGCCGATGCCCTGGTCCAACTTGATGGTTCCTTCCAGCTTTTGCACGAAGGTTTTCGACCACCACAGCCCAAAGCCCAAACCCTTCTGCCCAGGTTTGCTGGTAACTCCCAATTCGAACAACACGTCGCGGATTTCATCGGGGATGCCCGGCCCGGAGTCGATGACGGCTATCTCTATCCACTGCCCTTCCATCCAACCGGTCACGCGCAGGATGCTCTCCCCTGTCATGTCCTCCATCGCCTCCAGGGCGTTTTTAATCAGGTTGTAAAACACCTCGCTAAGTTGTTGGGTAGCCTTGACCGGGGGCAGGTCAGGGGCGAAATCCACCTCGAACCTGACTTTGGCCGGTACGTCTAAATTCTCCAGGGCCGTCTCTAGAGTCTGCTTAACGTCTATTTTTTCCTTCTTGATCGACTGGAAGGGGGTTCTGATCCGTTGCGCCGTTTCCAGGGTTCTATCGGCGCTCTCCAGTATCTTATTCAGCCTGTTTTTCAGGAATTGATCGCTCAGCTTGCCTTCCTCCTGACTGAGCCTGATCTGCTGCACCAGCACCCGGATAGCGCCCACGGTGTTGTTGATGCGGTGCACCATGTTGCTGGCGATGTCGCCCATGGCGGCGATCCTCTCCGCTCTGATCTTGGCCTCGCGTTCGGCCACCAACTGTTCAAAACGTTGGGCGTTCTGGATGGCGAGCACCGCCTGACTGGCTAACGCTTCGAGTAGCCTTTGGTCGTTCTCGTTGAAGGCGTCCGGCTCAGTACTCTCCAGGTTGATGACGCCCATCGGGTTGCGACCTTCCCCCGCCAGAATGGGCACGGTCAGCTTGGCTCTCATGTCAGGGTCGAGGCCCTCATAAAAAGTCCCGCCGGGTATTTTGGCGATATCTGGAATGAGAACGGATTTGCCCTCTCGGATCACCCAACTGGTGATCCTTTCTTCCGTTTCCGTGAGGCGAGTTCTGCCCAGCAGCATTGTCTCTTTCTTTCTCCCCCGACTCGCTTCGGATATCACTTTTCTCGTGGTCTCGTCAATGACCCTGATACTGCCAAAAGTAGCCTTGGTGATTATCCTCAACGCTCCTTCCAATATTTTGTTCAGCACCGTTTCCAGCTCAAGCGTAGAACTGATGATGCGGTCGATCTCCCGCAACTCCTCCAACTCTCCAACCGTTCTTTGCAGCTCGTAATTCGTCTGAGCCAGGTCTTGACTGACGCGCTCGAAAAGGCGGGCGTGTTGGATGGCGATGGCCGCTTGATCGGCAAAAATCCTCAGCACCCTTATCTCGTCATCGGTGAACCAGTGGGAGGTGCGGAAATTGACGGACAGGATGCCCAGCGGTTTCTCCCCTGCTTCCAGGAGAAGCCTCGCGCAGGCTTTAATTTCTTCTCTTTCGATGAAAGGACTGTTTAGCATCTCCGGTTCTTCTTCCTCGATGTTGCTTCTGATCAACAGCCCCTCTCTTTTGACGTAAGCGGCTATGTCCTCTGATGAGGCGCGAGGGTTGCTGGAGAGTTCGAGATCGTGCCAGGTGCCGAAAGCAGCCACGTTGTCCACGTCGAAGAACCCTTCTCTATCAGGATCATAGGGGTAGACCACCGAGCAATCGGCCCCCACTACCATACAGGCGCCCTCCACGATCCCTTTCAGCACCTCCAGCGGCTTTTCCGTGACGGACTTCACAATGGTCTGGCCTATGTCCAGGAGGAGTTCCATCTCCTGCCCCCGTTGACTTTCGGCCCTGAATAACCTGGCATTCTCGATGGCGATGGCTACCGAAGCCGCCACCGCGCTTAGAAGCCCTTTATCTTCTTCGGTGAACTTCCCCTCCAACTTGTTCACCAGCTCGATCACCCCGATGACTTCGTTCCTGGCCTTCAGGGGGACGCACAGGAGCGATTTGGTAACAAAGCCTGTGATTTCATCGATCTTCTTGTACCATCTGGGGTCGTTTTGAGCATCCAGGACGGTGAGAGGCTCACCCGTCTCCGCCACCAAACCAACGATCCCTTTCCCAAACGGCATCCTTTCGACACTCTCTTTCCTGAGTTCATCCGATAGGGTCACCCGGAAGGCCAGTTCACGCGCCCCTGGGCCAGAAAGCTCGTCCACCAACAGGATAGAACCGGCTTCCACATCCACCACCCGCTTCAACTGATCAAGGATGGCTTCCAGCACCTCGTCCAGTTCCAGGCTGGAGCTAACCACCTTGCCCATCTCCAACAGGGTATCCGCCACCTGCCTGCGGGTTTGTTCCAGGGTGTAAAGCTGAGCGTTTTGGATGGCGATGGCCGCCTGATTGGCGAAAGTGGTCACGATCCGCTCGTCGTCAGGGGTGAAAGCCCGCAGCTCCCGGCTGTCAATAGTGAGGGCCCCAATCCCTTTCCCGCCAATGGTCAGGGGAGCCACCAGGAGAGATTTGAAAGAGGCGCTGGGATCCAGGGTGACAAAACGCCGGTCATTACTCACGTCCGGCACGTAGATGGTCTCGTTCCTCTGAAGGGCCTGGCCGGCGATCCCTTCTCCCACCGCCATCGCCCCGGCCCTGGAATCTACAAACCGCTTCTTGGAAGAAGCCATTGGCCTCAGCTTTCCACTTGACTCGTCCAGCAGGTGCAGAAACACTTTGTTGGCGTGGGGGAAGATCTTCATTAAGGACTGGACAATAACCTGGAGCAGTTCTTCCAGCGGTAAGAGGGTGGTCATCTCTTTGCCCAGCTCGAGCAGGGCCATGCTCTCTGTGAAGCGGCGTTCTGTCTCTTTGAATAATCGGGCATTCTCCACGATGGCGGCGGCCTGGTTGGCGAAGATACACAAAAGATGAGCATCTTCCTCGTTGAAGGGAGAGCCATCCAGTTTGTTAGAAGCCTGCACCACTCCGATGCGGCGATTGCTCACGGTCATGAGCGCAAACAGCGTGGCCTGCACCCCGGTCAGCAGGGCCAGGTCCGAGAGCCCCACCTCAGCTACCAGCGGATCGTTCAGGACATCGTTGCAGATGAAATACTCTTCTTCCTGCCAGATGCGCCAGAACTCGCTGTCTTTGGGTATCGGGATGCGGTAGGAATGAATCACCTCCTCCGGCACACCGTAGAAGGGGAGGCGGCTGACCAGGGCGTTCTCCTCTTCGTCGTAGAGGAGGACGCCGCACATCTCCACGCCGGTCAGGATGCCGATGCGTTCCGTGAGATGTTCGTAAACCTGGCGGATGTCGGTCAGGGCGCTCATAGCCTGGGAAATCTGGTGCAGACCGGCCAGTTCTTCGGTTTGTCGCCGTTCCTCTTCGTAAAGCCGGGCATTGTCGATGGCGATGGCGGCGTAATCGGCCAGGGCCGAGAGCAAATACTCATCGTTCTCGGTGAAGGCTTTGTCAACCAGGAGATTGTCCACCGAGAGCACACCGATGACTTTATCCTGCACTTTCAGAGGCACGGTCAATAAGGACTTGACCAGGTAGCCGGTCTTGACCTTGAGCTTCTTTTCGTCGCTGGTGGCGATCAAAATCGGCTCGCCCGTCTTGACTACCTGCCCGGCGATGCTGTTTTCCACTCTGAGCCGTAACCCATGCGCATATTGTTCCCCCAGGCCCCTGGCCGCCCGCAGGTAGAGTTCATTCGACTCTTCGTCAACCAGGAACAAAGAGCCTTCTTCGGCCCCGGTGATGTACACCCCGGCCTCCACGATGCGATTGAGCACTTTTTCCAGGTCGAGCAAAGAGGTTACCGATTTGCCAATACCGTACAGGATGTTTAACTCTTTTACCCGGCGCTCCAGTTTTGCGTTGGCCCGTACTATCCCCTGTGACAACTGGCTTTTTTCCTGCCTGAGCCGGGTCTCGGTCAAAGCCTTTTCGATAGCCTCCAACATCTCCTCTATCTCGTAGGGCTTGATCAGGTAGTCTTTGGCCCCCAGCCGAAAGGCCTGCACCGCCGTCTCCTCAGAGCCGTGCAAAGTCATCAAGATGACGGGGATGTTGCTATTCCGTTCATGTAGAGCACTCAGGATCTCCAGGCCGGTCATCCTGGGCATCCTCAAGTCCATGATGATCAGGTCTGGTTTCTCCTCCAGGGCCTTCTGAAAACCCTCCTCCCCGTCCCCGGCGGTGATAAAGGAATAGCCATTAGGACGCAGAATGTATTCTGTTAAAAACTGAAGGCTATCTGGCTTATCGTCTATGACCAATACTTTCTCTCCGGCCACAGGAACCCTCCTCTCCCACCGCCCGTCGCCTTGCAGGAAAAACAAAATACCCACCAAGGTGCTCTGGCTTGCCCTCGGCGGGCTTTTATGCTATACTTCAACTCGCCGGGGTGTCCATCCCACCCTGGCCGCTGCCTCGCCGGCGGGCGGAACCAGGCGAGGCTTTATTATTTAGGGTGACAATAAGGTATCTTCAAACCTTCCTCACTATATTATACCACATTTCCCTACCCTCCTGCAACTCTCAACAAAAGGGGGAGACTATCAGTGACAGCACAACCGCACCTTGAGCACATAGAATTTCCAGGCCAGGGCTTCCTCATAAATCGTCAAAACGCTTCATAATCATTGCGCCAGGGCGAAAACCATGATATAATAGTGGCCGAAGGAACCACGTCTTGAGGAGCAGAGCCTTGAAGCTGGACGCGCAGGTAAGCGAAGCAGCAGTTCTCGGTGGGGCAGTTCTGGGCGGCGGTGGCGGCGGCCTGATAGAAGAAGGTTTGAGGCTGGCGGAACTGGCCCTGAAGTTGGGCGACCCCTGCCTGGTGGACATAGAAGAGCTTGACGAAAAGGACATTTTGCTAACCGTCTCAGCGGTCGGGGCGCCGGCGGCTCAAGAGCAGTACGTGAGGGCCAGGCACTACCTGCGGGTGATAGAACTGCTCCAGGGCCACACCGGCCTGGAGATCAAGGGCCTCGTCAGCAGCGAAAACGGGGCGCTGAGCACGGTTAATGGCTGGCTGCAATCCGCTTTGTTGGGCATTCCGGTGGTCGATGCTCCTTGCGATGGCCGGGCCCACCCCACCGGGCTGATGGGATCGATGGGCCTGCAATGGCTCGAAGGTTACGTCTCGCCTCAGGCCGCCGTGGGCGGGAAACATTACCTGGAAATCTTCGCCCGTGGGCCGCTGGCAGACGTGGCCGACCTGGTGCGGCGAGCGGCAGTGCGGGCCGGAGGAATGGTGGCCGTAGCCAGAAATCCAATTCCCGTGAGTTATGTAAAGCAGCACGGCGCGCCCGGGGCCATAAAACAGGCTATCGAAATCGGCCACAATCTCCTGGCCCACCGCGAGCAGGGCGGCAAAAAGGTGGCCGCCAGGGTAGCCGAAGGTCTGGGCGGCGCAGTAGCGGCTCACGGGGCAGTGCAAAAACTGACCCTGAGCACCGAGGGCGGCTTTGACCGGGGAGAGGTGCTGCTCGACACCGGCGAAGGACAAAACAGCGAACGGGTTGAGCTGACCTTCTGGAACGAGTACATGACCCTGGAAGTCGAAGGGCAGCGGGTGGCAACTTTCCCCGACCTGATCGCCACCCTCGACGAAAATGGAACGCCTGTAGCCAGCGCCGAAATCGCACAGGGGGAGCGGCTATACGTCATTTGGGTTCCCAAAGAAAACCTGATCCTGGGGGCCGGGCTGAAAGATGTCCAGGGATACCGTCAGATCGAAAGCGTCATCGGGCGGGAGATGATCGCCTACCTGAAAGGATGGGATGAGCTTGCTGAAACAAGTGCTGGAGATTCACGACCTGCTCGATAGCGCCACGGTGAACGGCCAGGCTGTAGCCGATTTTTTGCGCTCCAGAGGACTGGCCGAGGTCAACACCGAAACGATCAGCGGGGAAAAAGGCCGCACCGATTTTATCCGCATCCGCGTGCCGGGGCTTGACGATGGAGCGCCGGCGCTGGGGATCGTAGGGCGGCTGGGCGGCATCGGAGCCAGGCCGCAGCGGATTGGCCTGGTCTCGGACGCCGAGGGAGCGATTGCCGCCCTGGCCTGCGCTCTCAAGCTGGCCGACATGCAGGCCGGCGGCGACCGCCTGCCGGGCGACGTGCTCATCGCCACCCACGTCTGTCCCCACGCCCCTACCGAACCGCACGAGCCTGTGCCCTTCATGGGTTCTCCGGTCGATATGGCGACCATGAACCGCTACGAAGTGAGGGCCGAGATGGCCGCCATCCTGTCCATCGACACCACCAGAGGCAACCGGGTCATCAACTACAAAGGCTTCGCCATCTCTCCCACCGTCAAGGAGGGATACATCCTTAAAGTAAGCGACGACCTGCTGGATATCATGGAGAGGGTCACGGGCGCTTTGCCGGTGGTCCTGCCCATTACCACCCAGGACATTACCCCCTATGGAAACGGACTCTATCACCTGAATAGCATCATGCAGCCCGCAGTGGCTACCACCAGCCCGGTGGTAGGCGTAGCCATCACCGCCGAAGTTGCGGTGCCTGGCTGTGGCACAGGGGCTAACCAGGAGGTGGACGTCGAACTGGCCGCCCGCTTCTGCCTGGAAGTAGCCAAAGATTTCGGCGCGGGCCGGGCCAGTTTCTACGACGAAGACGAATTCGCCAGGATGGTGGAACTTTACGGTTCGATGCAAGTGTTGCAAACCTTTGGGAGAGAGCACAGGTGAAAATTAGACCCAGAGTTGGTTTTGTGACCATCGGACAAAGCCCCCGCACGGACGTGATGGCCGATATTGCCCCCCTGCTTGCGGATATCGAAATCCTGGAAGCGGGGGCGCTGGACGACGTAACCGACCTGGCGGCGCTGGCCCCAACCGCCGGACCAGAGGAGAACGTGCTGGTCAGCCGTCTGCGGGACGGCTCGCAGGTAATTCTGGGCGAGAGCAAAATCGTCCCCCTGGTGCAGGAGCGCGTACAGGCCGTAATCCAGGAAGGCGCCCGGCTGGTGGTGTTGCTCTGCACCGGCCATTTTCCCGAACTTAACAACGAACTTCAACCTCAACAAACCGTTCCCCTCCTCTTTCCCGACCGCCTCCTATATCACTTTGTGCGCGCTGTGCTACCACAGGAGGCTAAGCTGGGCGTCCTGGTTCCCCTGCCGGAACAGGTAGAGTGGAGCGCAGAACGCTGGCAGACGGTGGCCGAAGACGTGCGCATCGTCAGCCTGTCTCCCTATACCGCTTTTGAGACGGGTCTCCACCAGACCGGGCAGCTCTCAGATCGCCGCCTGATCGTCATGGATTGTATGGGCTACACTCGGCAGCATAAAGAGGCGGTCAGGCAGGTAGCAGGTTGCCCGGTGATCCTGCCCAGAACTCTGGTCGCCAGAGCGGTGCAGGAACTAATTTAGTAACCACAAAGGACACCAAGAGCGCAAAGTATAAAATCTTTGTATCCTTCGTGTTCCTTGTGCTCTTGGTGGTTATATTTTGAAAGGAGAAGCAAATGCGCTTAATGGAACTGGCTGGAGCGGCCCACAAAGCAGTGGGTTTCTGCGCCAAACTCCAGGAAGGCGAAAACGTCCTGGTGTTGGCTGATACCATCGTGGCGCGGGAGTTGATCGACGCTTTAGCCAACGCCGCCTATAGCCTGGGCGGCCAGACCCAGATCATGATCATGGAAACCCGCCCGCAGATCAACCTGGAGCCGCCGCCGGCGGTGGCGGCTGCCATGGAAGCCTCTGACCTGGTGCTCGACCTGCTGACCCAGTACATCATCCACACCGACACCTACCGCCAGGTGCGCCAGTCGGGCAGCCGCATCCTGTGCGGCACGGGCATCACCGAAGACATAATGATCCGTATGGTTGGCCGGGTCGATTACGAAAAGATGACCGTGCGGGGCCAACGCCTGACTAAGCTTTTTGAAGAGGCCGAAGAGTGTCGGATCGAGACCGCCCTGGGCACCTCGCTGACCATGAGCGTCAAAGGTCGGCCTGCGCTCTTACGCAGCGGCATGTTGGAAGGGCCGGGCGACCTGGATTACATGCCTGGGGCCCAGGTTTCGATGGCCGCCGTAGAGGATACTATCAACGGTACGCTGGTGGTCGATGGCAACCTTTACCCGCCCGTCGGCCTGCTGGATGCGCCGGTCACGCTTACTCTGGAGAAGGGCCGGGTGGTGGACATCCAGGGCGGGAGCCAGGCCCGCGCCTGGCAGACCTGGCTGGAGCACTTCGACGACCCCAAGATGTTCTACCAGGCCCACATCTCCATTGGAATGAACCCCGGCGCCAGGCTGGGAGGCAACATCCTGGAGGATGAGCGCATGATGGGCGTCTTCACGATGGGCTTTGGCTCCCAGTTGGAGTTTTTCCGGGGGGCGGTAGGCAAAGCCTCGTCCCACACGGATAGCGTCACCACCAACCCCACCGTTTACCTGGACGGCAAGGCGGTGGTGGAAAATGGGCAATTCGTGGGCGATTTAGCGTGAGGTACAACAACGAACATTAGAATTTAACGAACTGATCCGTTTTTCACATGCTCGGATGAACCTACAGATGCAATGAGCAACGACAGCTTTGAGGGGAAATACTATTGATAGCACTGCCAGCGTTCGTTCAATTCTCTCGTTCGTTCGTTTAATTCTCTCGTTCGTTGTTGATCGTAGTGCCAGGCACCTGGAGGTGAGAGATGATAAAAATCGGGGTGTTGCGGGTACTTTCCACCGAGGATCAGGACTTCCTGAAGGCGCATGGGCGTCTGATAGAGGCTCTCGTCCCGGTGCAGACCGTCAGCCGTTGCATCCAGGGCCATCCGCAAGGTCTGTGGAACGAGGAGGAGGAAATCAAGGCTTTGCCTGAAATCGTCTCCCTGGGCCGCATGATGGCTGAAGAGGATGGCATCGCCGTCCTGGTGGTCAGTTGCGCCGCCGATCCGGGCGTCCGCGAGTTGCGGCGAGAGGTCAGCATCCCCGTGCTGGGGGCAGGGTCGGCGGGGGCGGCCATGGCTTTGGCTCTGGGTCGTGCGGTGGGGGTGCTAGGTATCACCGACTACATCTTGCGGCCCATCCAGGAGCTTCTGGGGGAGAGGATCGTAGCCAACGTGCGGCCCACCGGCGTGCACACTGCGCTCGATCTGATGACGGAGGAAGGACGACAAGGACTCATGGAGGCCGGGCAAAAACTGTTAGAGGCCGGAGCAGAGGTTATCCTTTTGGCCTGTACCGGCTTTTCGCCCATCGAAGCAGCCACCCTCCTGACGGAGCAGCTAAAAGTGCCTGTGATCGATCCCTTGCTGGCCGCCGGCCTGATGGCCTACCAATTAGCCCGGAAATCAAAAAGGATCAACAACGAACACCAGAAAAACAGCGAAGGAGTTCACTCGCAGCGGTGAAACCCGAACAAATGCTCCGCCCTCCAACAGAGCGCCTGGATGGGCAGAATTGTGTTCGTTGTCTTCTGTCGTTCGTTGTCGATCTGTCGGCGTGAATAGGTTTTATCCTGGCCCAAGTTAAAGAAAGGAGGGGTGCCTATCGAAAGACATAAGGGAAGTATCGTCAGCAAATAATCACCTTAGCAAGATGAAGGAGGAGACAGATGCGTAAGAGAATGCTTATCAATCTGGTAGTAGTGTTTTCGCTGTTGCTGATCCTGGCACCGGGGTTGAGCGGGGCGCAGGAAGAATTGTCTATAATCTACGCCACCCAACAAACGACCGTCACCCTCGACCCGGCCCTGCACGTCGATGAGACCGAGTGTTTTCACATCATGAACACCTACGATCCCCTGGTCTGGCCGGTAAAAGGAGGTGCGCCCAAATCCCATCTGGCCGAGAGTTGGGAGGTGTCCGAGGACGGCCTGACCTACACCTTCTACCTGCGCAAAGGCGTCCTCTTCCACGATGGCAGCGAACTGACCGCCGAAGACGTGGTGTTTAGCATGGACCGCATGTTGACCATGGCCAAGGGCTTCTCCTGGCTGTGGAAAGACATCCTGGAAGTAGGCAGCACCCAGGCCGTTGACGATTATACCGTGGCCTTCAACCTGAGCAAGCCTTACGGCCCCTTCCTGGCTACCCTGGTGCAGTTCTTCGTGGTCAACAAGGACCTTTTGATGGAGAACATGGAAGCAGAAGGGGATTACGGCGAGATGGGCGACTACGGCACGACCTTCCTGACGCAGCAAGATGCCGGGTCTGGCCCCTACTACGTGGAAACCATCGAGCCGGGCACCAGGACCGTCTTCCTCAAGTTCGACGACTACTGGGGCGGCTGGGAGGAGGGCCAGGTGGAAAAAGCCACCTTCCTGATCGTCAGCGAGCTTGCCACCCAGAAGCTCATGCTCCAGAAAGGTGAGGTAGACTTCATCGAGCAGTGGCACATCCCAGAGACCTTCGCCGAGCTTAAAGAGTCAGAAGGCGTAGTGGTGGAAGAAGACCCTAACGTCCAGCTCTTCTTCCTGAGCATGAACAACCAGAAAGCTCCCCTGGACAACGTTGACGTGCGCAAGGCCATCTCCTACGCTTTCGACTACGACACCGCCACCAACGTCATCTTTGGCGGGGCGGCCCAGGCTCAAGGGCCGGTGCCCAACCTGTTGCCCGGCCATAAGGACGGCGTTTTCGTCTACCACCAGGACGTGGACGAGGCTAAAAAGCACCTGGAGATGTCAGGTATCGATCCTGGGGCCATCAAGCTGAACTACGTGTACGTGACCGGCCTGGAATCAGAAGAGAAGATCGGCCTGCTCTTGCAAAACAACCTCAAGGAACTGGGCATCGAGATGGAGATGCAGCCGGAGCCCTGGGCACGCATGGTGGAGTTGGCAGCCCAGGCCGATACCGCGCCGCACTTCATGGCTATCTTCCACACGGCCAAATACCCTTCGCCTGACGGCCACACCTATATGATGTTCCACCCCAACGCCTGGGGCAACTACATGTCGACCAGTTGGTATGAGAACGACGAGGTCAGCAAACTGTGCGAGGAGGCGCGGGCTACCGTTGACCCCGAAAAACAGTTCGAACTCTACGGCCAGGCCCAGGAGATCGTGGTGGACGAGGCCGGGGCCCTGTTCATCGCCAACCCGCTGCACCGCATGGCCCACCGCGAGCGGGTCACAGGCTACACCTTCGTCGGCGTGTTGGGCTACGACCTGACCTGGTATCCGATGCGCATCGCCGAGTAAAGGACTTTCGCTTCACGAAGAATCGGGGCAGATTTCGTTCAAAGCGAGATCTGCCCCGGCAGTTAAAGGAGGTTCTGTTTGAGATATCGCGACTATTTGTTGCGACGGCTGCTATATACCATCCCGGCCCTTATTGGTCTCTCGATGCTCATTTTTGCCATCGCCCGCGTCATGCCCGGCGACCCGGCCCGGCTGGCCCTGGGGCCAGAAGCCACCAAAGAACAGGTAGAGCAACTGCGAGAAGAGATGGGCCTTAATTTGCCCATCCACGTTCAGTATGTGCATTACATGGGGGGCGTCTTTCGGGGCAAGCTTGGCAAATCTCTCTACACTCACCGTGACGTGATGATCGACCTGCGGGAGTATTTCCCGGCCACCCTGGAGTTGACCACCGTGGCTATGATCATCTCCGTGGTGTTGGGCATCCCCTTGGGCATCATCTCGGCCATACGCAAGGATAAATGGGAGGATCACACTTCACGGGTGTTTGCCATGTCGGGCGTTTCCATGCCCCGCTTCTGGATTGGCATTTTGTTCCAACTGGTGTTATCGTATCACCTGGGATGGCTGCCCGTCATCGGACGCATCGACAGCGACCTCGACCCGCCCACCAAAATCACGGGCCTGTTCATCCTGGACAGCCTGCTGACCGGCAACTGGCTCATCTTGGGCAATTCTGTGCAGCACATCATCATGCCCGCTCTCACCCTGGCCCTATCGCCCATTGCCCAGATCATGCGCGTGGTGCGGGCCAGCATGATCGAGCAGATGCGCAAAGGCTACATCCTGACCGCCAGAGCCAACGGCATGCCCGAAAATTTGCTGGTCTGGCGCTACATGCTGAAAAACTCCTTCATCGCCACCCTGACCATCATCGGCCTGCTGTATGGCTTCTTTCTGGGTGGGGCCTTTGTGGTGGAGACGGTCTTTTCCTGGCCGGGGATGGCCCGTTATGGGGTGCGAGCTTTCATCTACAGGGATTTTAACGTTATCATTGCCGTAGTGCTGGTCATCGCCCTCGCCTACGCCATCATCAACATCCTGGTCGATATGGCCTATGGCTTGCTGGATCCGCGCATCAGGCTGGGGGTCGAAGCGAGGGAGACGTGAGCGAGATGGAGATAGAAGCGGAAGCTGAGGTTGAGGTCAGGCAATACGAAGCCCGTTTCGAGGATTTACGGCGCACCCTGCACCGCCTGCGGAGCAGCACTCTCTCCCTGGTCGGGCTGGCTATCGTGCTGGCCCTGGTTTTGATCGCCGTCTTTGCCCCTCAGATAGCGCCCTACCCTGAGGACGTGGACTCCGTCCATTTCGAGCGGGTCTTCAACCCCCCCGGCGGCCAATTCCTGTTCGGCACCGACGAGGTGGGCCGTGACGTGCTGAGCCGGGTTATCTTTGGCACCCGCATCTCTCTCATCCTGGGAGCGGTGGTGCTGACCATCGGGCTGCTCATCGGCGTGCCGCTGGGGCTGCTGGCCGGGTACATGGGCGGCTGGGTGAACACCATCATCATGCGCCTGACCGACATCTTTTTGTCCATTCCGGCGGTGGTGTTGGCCCTGGCCTTCAGCGCCGTGCTCCCGGCTTTTGAACAGAATCCCTTTTTCAAAGAGATCTTCAGCCGTTGGCCCTGGTCAATCAGCATCATCGCCATTACCCTCAGTTGGTGGCCGTGGTACACCCGCCTGATGCAAGGGCTGGTGCTGTCCATTAAAGAAGAAACCTACGTGGAAGCCAGCCGCTCGGCGGGGGCCGGAGCAGTCTACATCGTTTTCAAGGAGATTCTGCCCAACTGCCTGTCTATCCTGATCGTCAAGGTCACTCTCGACGTTGGTTATGCCATCCTGACCGGGGCGGTGCTCGGCTTCCTGGGCATGGGGGTTCGTCCGCCCATTCCCGAATGGGGCACGATGGCTAGCCAGGGCCGGTTGCATCTTCCCACCCGCTGGTGGCTGACCACTTTCCCCGGATTGGCTATCTTCGTCACCGTGCTGGGCTTCAACCTGCTGGGCGATGGCCTGCGAGACGCTTTCGACGTGGAGTTGGAGTGATGATTCTGGAAATCCATGATCTAAAAGTTCATTTTGACGTTTTCGAGGGTGAGGCCAAAGTCCTGAACGGCATCGACCTGTACGTGGCTGAAGGGGAAACGGTCTCCCTGGTGGGGGAAACCGGCTGCGGCAAATCGGTCACGATCAAGACCGTGTTGCGCACTCTGCCCGTGCCGCCGGGCCGCATCGTCAGTGGCCGGGTTATTTACAAGGGGCGCGACCTGCTAGGCATGAACATCAAGGAGTTACACACTCTGCGGGGCCGAGAGATCGCCCTCATTCCCCAGGAGCCCATGACTTCCCTGAACCCGGTGTTCACCGTCGAAGAGCAATTGACGGAGCTAATCAAGTGGCAGGGGCGTTACACCGTGGGCTGGACCGAAAGGTTCAGGCAAGGCTTTAACCGCAATGGCAACCGAGAAGCCTACCAGAAAGGCATCGCCCTGCTGGAGAAGACCAACATTCCCGACCCGGTGCGGGTGATGAAAAGCTATCCGGTAGAACTTTCCGGGGGCATGATTCAGCGGGTGCTGATCTCGATGGCCCTGGCTGGCAACCCCTCCCTGTTGATCGCCGACGAGCCGGGCACGGCCCTGGACGTGACCACTCAGGATCAAATCCTGAACCTGCTGGAAGAAAGGGTGCTCGGTGAAAACCTGGCCGTGCTATACATCACCCATAACCTGGGCGTGGCCCGCCAGATGAGCCGCCGCATCTACGTCATGTACGGCGGCGACATAGTGGAAGTGGGCAGCACCAAAGAACTGTTCCACGATCCCCAACATCCATATACTCAGGGACTCCTGACCTCCATACCCAAACTGACCGGCGATGAGGTGAAAGGTATTGATGGCCGCATCCCTGACTATCTGGACCCGCCACCGGGCTGTCGCTTTCACCCCCGTTGTCCACACGTCATGCCCATCTGCCCCCGCCAGAAACCGGCCCCCGTCTCTCTGGCGGCAGGCCATCTGGTAGCCTGTCATCTTTACAATGAGAAGGATAAATGACCACCCTGCTAAGAGTTCAAAATCTCAAAAAGTACTTTCCCATCACCGAGGGCCTCTTCAACCGACAGGTGGGCACGGTCAAAGCGGTGAACGACGTGTCCTTCACCATCATGGAAGGGGAAACCTTCGCCCTGGTGGGGGAATCCGGTTCGGGCAAAACGACAGCCGGGAAAGCCGTTATCCGCCTCACCCGGCCTAGCGGCGGCCAGATATGGTTTGACGGGGTCGATCTGGCTCCCCTGGCCGAAAGCCAGTTGAAAGAGTGGCGCCGCCAGATGCAGATGGTTTTCCAGGACCCGGCGGCTTCGCTCAACCCCCGCCGTCGGGTGACGGACGTTATCGCCACTCCCCTGGAAGTGCACGGCGTAGGTACACGCCAGGAAAGGCTGCAACGAGTCCGAGACCTGTTGGACGTGGTGGAACTGCCGCACAAGTACATGTACAGCTATCCCCACGCCCTGAGCGGCGGCCAGAAACAGCGCGTGGCTATTGCCCGCGCTCTGGCTTTGCACCCCCGTTTCGTGGTGTTAGACGAGCCTACTTCGGCCCTGGATGTCTCGGTGCAGGCCAAAATCCTGGCTCTCTTGAAGTACCTGCAACAAGAGTTCAGGCTGACCTATCTGCTGGTTTCCCACGATCTCAGCGTGGTCAAAAACGTTTCCGACCGCATCGCCGTCATGTATCTGGGCAAAATCGTGGAACAGGCTTCCACTGCCGCTTTGTTCCGCAACCCCTTGCATCCCTACACTATAGCTCTGCTGTCGGCCATCCCGGTGGTCTCCGACGAAGAAATCGACCTGATACCGGAGAAAGCAGTCCTGGAGGGAGATATCCCCAGCCCGGCCAGCGTTCCGCCCGGCTGCGGCTTTCACACCCGCTGCTACATGAAAACGGACCTCTGCCCCGCCCTGCCCCCGCGTTTAGTCGAAGTCGAGGCCGGCCATTACGTCGGTTGTCACCTGTTCGCCGCGCCTTCGCCCCCCGAGGAAGAATCCTGAAAGATTACCGATCGTGCCTCAAAATTTGACTTAACAGGATGTTTGCCTTATACTTATCTTCAAAGGAATATCTAATGCCAACTATACTTCGCGTGGGGCGTTACCGCTTCCACTTCTTCAGCAACGAGGGCCAGGAACCTGCACACATACACGTTAAAGCTGGCAGTGACCAGGCAAAATTTTGGTTAAACCCCATTGAATTGGCCGCAAATTATGGTTTCAGGGGACACGAATTGAGTGAGATTGAGACAATTATCAAACAACATCAAACCCAATTGATAGGGGCGTGGAATGAATACTTCAGTTGAAACGAAACCAAAAATTCGACGGGCTTATGTACCTACCACCGCCCTAGCAAAATCGGTGCAATTTGATAATGATATGTTGCACGTTTACCTGCTAGACGGGCGAATTATCAGTGTGCCAATAATATGGTTTCCGTTGTTACACGAAGCGACGCCTGAACAGCAGGAGAAATATGAAATCGGTGGAGGAGGCGTCAGTTTGCATTGGCCTGAGCTTGACGAAGATATATCTGTCGCTAATCTGATGGCTGGTGCGGATTGGCGCTCTACCTAAATTCAGCGTCGTGTAACAGAGTCGCAACCGATGCCCCTACGCTTCGGGCTAAAAATGGTGTTTTGTATTCACGGGCACGGGGGGCGCAATATAAACTTGACAAGATAGTAGCTATAAATTATAATCCCCTCCGTCTGGCTGCTCTTAAATTAACTCTTAGGGAGGAAGTTCTGATGGCCGATTTAAACAAGATAGCAACCGCCTTGATTACAGGCAACGCCCCGGAGGTGAAAAAACTCACCGAAGAGGCCCTGACCGAAGGGGTGGATCCCCAGGTCATCGTCCAGCAAGCCCTCATCATTGGCATGATGGAAGTGGGACGGCGCTTCAAAGCCAATGAATTCTACGTGCCGGAAGTGCTCATCGCCGCCCGGGCCATGCACGCCGGGCTGGACGTGCTCAAACCTTTGCTCACGGAGAGCGGGATAGAACCCCTGGGCACGATAGTCCTGGGTACCGTCCAGGGCGACCTCCACGACATCGGCAAGAACCTGGTGGGCATGATGATGGAAGGGGCCGGCCTGGCTGTGGTGGACATGGGCACCGATGCCTCCCCCGACAAATTCGTCCAGGCCATCAAGGAGAACAGGCCCCAGCTTTTGGGCATGTCCGCCCTGTTGACCACCACCATGCCCGCCATGCACAAGACCATCGAAGCCATCCAGGAAGCGGGCCTGCGCGACCAGGTCAAAGTCATCATCGGCGGCGCGCCCGTAACCGAACGCTACGCCCAGGAGATTGGAGCCGATGGCTATGCCCCGGATGCAGCCAGCGCCGTCGATCTGGTCAAAGAATTTTTAGGATAAGCAA
>DAOULT010000093.1:0-88616 GCA_034417895.1 Anaerolineae bacterium
GGTAAGCGCTGCCGCTTTGGTGTCCGTCGGAGTAGCGGTTTTGGTGGCGGTAAGCGCTGCCGCTTTGGTGTCCGTCGGAGTAGCGGTTTTGGTGGCGGTGAGCGCTGCCGCTTTGGTGTCCGTCGGAGTAGCGGTTTTGGTGGCGGTGAGCGTCGCCGCTTTGGTGTCCGTTGGGATGGCGGTTTTGGTGGCGGTGAGCGTCGCCGCTTTGGTGGCGGTCGGCGCAACGGCTTTGGGAGCTGTTGGGGTGGCGGTTTTAGTGACCGTGGCGGGCGGAGTGGTGGCTACAGCTATGGCGGTGGGGGTCGCCAGAATTTGAGGGCCCAAGAAAAAGGCCGCGCCCGCAGCGACGACGCACAGGATAATCATGCCCACGATGGCTATCAGGGGCACTCCGGCCAGGATAGAAGGTTTTTTCTCGGCCACAGGGATAGCTGCCCCAGATGGAGGAGTTGTTATCGTCGGAGAGGGGGCGGCGGCCATGGTCGCTTCTGCGAACATATCCACCCTGGCGTCAACGATTGTTTCTGGAGCGGCCGCCATAGCTGCTTCCAGGGCCTGGCTCATCTCGGCGGCGGTCTGATAGCGGTCGCCGGGGGTCTTGCTCATGGCTTTCAGGATCACACGCTCGACACCGGGTGGGACTTCGGGCTTGAGTTGACTGGGCAGTGGTAAGGGGTCGTTGATGTGTTTCATGATGACGGCGAAAGGGGTGTCGGCGTCGTAAGGCACCCGGCCCGTTATCATCTCGTAGAGGATCACTCCCAGAGAGTAGATATCGCTGCGTTCATCGCCTCCTTCGCCCTGGCCCTGCTCAGGCGACATATAAGCCGGGGTGCCCGACACCGCGCCGGTCATGGTGTAACGAGCGGCGCCCACGATCCTGGCAATGCCAAAGTCTGTCAGGACGACCTCCCCTTCGCTGGTAAACATAACGTTGGCCGGTTTGATGTCGCGGTGCACCATCCCCTGGCGGTGAGCGTAATCCAGAGCCGCGCCCAGACCACTCACGATCCGAACCACCTCCGATAGCGGAAGGGTTTTGCCTTTCTCGTTAAGCTCTCTCAGTCTGGCTTTGAGAGTAGGCCCATCGACGTACTCCATGACCATGTAATAGAGTTCGCCCTCAATATCGAAGTCAAAAACCTGCACAATATTGGAGTGACGCAGGGTCGCCACCGCTCTGGCTTCTCTCTCGAAGCGCCCTATGAAGTCTCTTTCGTCGGCCAGGTGAGCGTGGAGCACCTTGACCGCCACGTAACGGTCCAGACCCGGCTGGTAGCCTTTGTAGACCTCGGCCATGCCCCCGCGCCCTAGCCGTTCCAGGATTCGATATTTACCGAGATTTTTTCCTTCTAAATTGGCCATACTTTTCTGGATACCTCTGCAAGTTCCAACCCTTTGGGTTTTCAAAACCCAAAGGGTCTTTCTACTGTAAGGGAGCCCAGGAGATACGCTCCTCAGTCCAACCTACGGATTCGTAATCCGCCGCGTTACGTACCGAACCGTCTGGTGAGCCTCCCAGGTCGAAAAGCTCGTGCTGGTTAGAGCCGTCGGCATTCATCACCCACAAGCCCCATTGGCCGTTGCGATCCGAGAGAAAGACGATCATCTTGCCGTCAGGCGACCAGTTAGGCAGTCCGTCGTTAGCCTGGTTATCGGTCAGACGGGAGAGGTTTTTCCCCTCGGAGTCCATAACGTAGATTTCCCAGTTGCCGTCCCGGCGGGACATGAAAGCGATCAACCCCTCTGGTGAAACTTCTGGGGTAGTATCGCTCATATCGTCGGTCAGTCTGACCGGAAAGCTGGCATCGAGGTTCATGATGTAGAGGCCACAACGACCGTATTCACAAGCCCGGTACAGAATGCGTCCGTCGGGCAGACAGGCAGGAACGTCGCCGAAGACGTCGATCTCCTGTCGTCTGAAGGTGCGAATGTTCGTCCCATCGGTGCGATAGGGGCGCGCCCGGCGATCAGATTCCTGTCGGGAATGGAACAGGAACATCTGGTCATCGAGCGCCCAACTGGGACGAGCCGCTTCGCTGTAAACGATGAACCGCCATTCGTTTTCTCCAGAAAGCTCACGCGCTACCAGACCTCGTTTGTCGTTGGCCCATGAGCGGAAGACGATATGGGTGCCATCAGAACTGAGATCCGGCTGGCTGGCCTGGCTGGCTACTTGTTTTCTGTCGCTGCCGTCGATATTGGCTACGTAGATATCGTAAGTGCCCCGTTCGGGGTCGAACAGCGGGAAAGCGATCTTTCCCGACAGGGCAGGCGCATCTTTGGGTTTGGGCTGGCTGGAAATGACGTATTCCGGCATGGCTTCCAGGGTCGGCGTTGGGGTTGGGGTAGTGGTGGACGTGGCGGTGGGCGTCGGCGTCGGGCCGGCGGTCGGAGTAGCGGCGCTCTCTCTGGGTTTGGGCATATTGGGCAAGGGGGCTGTGGGCGAAGGGGAGAGCGGAGTCTCCGGCGGCGGTGGGGTATCAGTCGGAGGCACAGGGGTGGCAGTCGGACGGATCGCCAATATCGTGCCGCCGGGGGCCCAGGTTTTGAGATTATCGAAGCTGACGTGAACCTCTGGTTCGCTGAAGGTGCTGGCGAAGAACCCGATATCACCGTGACGGAAGGACGCGTCTTCAATCTCGGCCAGAAGCTGATCGTTGGCGTAAACGCCGATTTTAGATTCCCGACAGTCTACCTTCAGAATGTTGGTGGTCTGCCCCACATTGATGTGGGGTGATTCGGTCCAATCGACCAGGGTTTCCCATTGACCTCCCAGAAATTTGCTCACCAGGTAGAAGCCATCGCCCAGGATGTCGAACCGATAGAAGTTGTCCTTATCCTGAAAGCGGAAGATAATGCCGTAGCTGTTGCTGTATGCTCCTTCTTCCAGGGTACTTTCTACTTCCAGGATGAAGTCGGCCAGATCGCGGTTAGCCAGACCCCAGGCCGAAAGGTTAGGAGCAGAGATGGCAATGTGGTATTGGTGTCCTCCATACTGTTTCATGGTATATTTGTCAAAGGCGTCGTCCCAACCGCTGTCCTGATCGCTGAAATCGTCCTCGTAGACCAGAACGAAGGAGGGCGTGGGCGCAACAGGCGGCGACGGGGGCAGGGCGTCCTGGGTTGGTCTGGCCGCGCAGCCTGAGCTGACGAGAGCCACGACCAGGATGAAACACGAATAAGCGAATAAACAAATAGGGCGCGTAGGGCTTTCGTCCCCTTCGCGGCGCTCTTTGACTCTGCTTCCCGTAGAGATTTCCGTCAAGAAAATTCAACCTCCTTTGTGCCGTAAGCAGACCTTTTGGGTTTTCAAAACCCAAAGGGTCTTTCTACTGTAAGGGAGCCCAGGAGATGTGTTCCTCGGTCCAGCCGCGTGATTCCCAATCCGGTTTGCCCCTGACAATGCCGCCGATGGCTCCTTCGGTGATGGCAAAAAGCTGACGCGGGTTCGAGCCGTCGGCTTTCATGGCCCAGATGCTCCAACGGCCCGCTTCGTTAGAAGCATAGGCAATGTATTGGCTGTCGGGTGACCAGGCGGGCAGGCCATCTACGGTGTGGCTCTGGGTCAGCCGTTTCAGGTCGCTGCCGTCGGTGTTTACGGTGTAGATCTGCCAGTTGCCGTCGCGCTGGGACATGAAGGCGATCTTGCTTCCATCTGGAGAGGCGGCGGGGGCGGCGTCACGACCATCTGAGGTGGCGGCCACCGGATTGTCGCCGTTAGGGTGTATGATGATCAGGCCGCACGTCTCGCCGCTGCATCCCTGGTAGACGATTCGTCCATCTGGCAACCAATCCGGGTTAGTGCCTATGATGCCCAGCCCCCGATCCCTGGTTGCTCCCCCGTCTCTGGCGTATAAACGCGGTTTGCGGTCGCTTTCCCGTCTGGAGAAGAAGACAATGCCCCATCCATCGAAGGAGAAACAAGGTCTGGCATCCTCGAAAAAAGCCTGCTCGGTGATCCTCCCAAAGTCCAGGCCGGAGAAGTCCATAAAAAACAGCCCCCGGGTATCATCCTTCCAGGAACGGTAGGTAAGCCGTTTCCCGTCGGGGCTGAGGTCCGGTTGACTGGCCCTGCCCATGACGAACCTTTTGCCGCTGCCGTCGGCATTGGTAATGAAGATATCGTAGCCGGCCTGATCCATGTAGTAGACAGGGTAGGCGATCTGGCCCGTCAAGGGGGCCTCCTCTGCTTCGCCCCCTTCCTCTCCTGCCTCGGCTGAGGGTTCGGGGGTTTCTTCGGATGGGCTTTCCCCGCTATCCGCTCCGGCTGAAGGTGGGGCCTCTTCTTCGGGGGAAGCTTCTTCAGGTGGGGGTTCCTCAGTCGGCTCCTCGGCGGCTCCTTCCCCTTCTTTGGCCGGGGCTGTGGCTTCTTCCTCGGGGCCGGGGGTTTCGTTAGCGGTAGGGAGAGGCGTGGGCCTGCTCAGGGCCAGTTGGCATTGGGCGATCCCCTCCTCCGCCTCTTGCAGCTCGGGATCGATGACCAATGCCTGTTCGAACATGGCCGTGGCCTGATCACACTCCCCTGACTCAGAGTGGACGTAGCCCATATAGTAGTAGGTCAGAGCATATTGGGGAGCCAGGGCCAGAGCTTTTTCCAGAGTGGAGAGGGCCAGTTCCTTATCTTCTCGGCTATCGTAGTAGCTTTTACCCAAAACACTATATGCCCAGGCAAAATAGGGGTACAATTCAATCGCTCTCTCGAAAGCAGTAATGGCTTTATCATGCTGGTTCATTTTTTGGTACAGAAGACCCAGTTCATAGTGACGAAGAGAAAGGTTAGGTTCAAGTTCGGCGGCTTTAAGAAGTTCGGCCAGGGCTGCTTCGTCTCGCTTCTGCTCCTTCAGGACGCAGGCCAGATTGCGGTGAGCTTCGGCGCAGCCCTGGTTCAATTGCACCGCCATCTGAGCCTCGATCTGGGCCTCGTCGGTTTGGCCGGCTGCCAGGTGAGCTTCGGCCAGAAAGGCGTAAGCTTCCGCGTAGCCGGGATCGAGAGCAACGGCCTTCTGAGCGGCGGCGATGGCTTTGTCAGGCTGATCGGCCCAGGTATAGCAGCGGGCCAGATGGGCGAAGGCTTCCGGGCTGCTGGGATCAAGCTCGGCGGCGACCAGGGCTTTAGCCAGGGCCTTGTCGCGATCGGTCCAGTAGTGCAGGTAAAGCGCTCTGGCCCAGTGAGCGTAGGCTGTGGCGTTGGTGATATCGATTTCGGTAGCCCGTTGGTAATAGGTGATGGCCTCCTCAAATTTGCTTTGTAGCACCAGTTCGTCCCCTCTGGCGATGAGGGTGTTGGGATCGGAAGATAGCAGGGCCGTGGGGGTGGGGAGGAGGCCGACAGGGGGCAGGGCGGTAGGGGTCTGAGTAGCTACCTCCGGCAGAGGGACAATCGCCGCCCGCGTAGGGGTGCCAAATCCCGATTCAGCGCCGAGGAAAGCCATACTCCCTACTCCAATCAGGAGAGCGGCTATCATCATCCCAAAGACCACCAGGACGGCACAACCGACCCACACCCAGGATGGTATTTCCTGGGAGCGTGTCCGTTGAACTGGCGGTCTGGCCCGAAGCGCCGGGGCGGGGTAGCCCATCGCTGCGGCGGCCACCAACTGGTAGCCACAAGCGGCGCAAAAAGCGGTGCCAGGATCAACAGGTCGGTTACAGCGGGGACAAAAGCTGGTACGCGCCCTTCGTGGCGGCTCGCCTTGTGTCCAATGGCCGCCGTCATAATAGTACCAGCGGCCTGAACGGGAGCCGAGCATCCAGTAGCGCCCCCGGGTATCCCGAAGCTGAAGTCTCTCTACTTCGGCCTGAAACTGCTCGGCGCTGAGCGCCCCACTATTGAATTGCCCTCTGAGTTGCTGATAACGATATTCTATCTCTTCAACGGTCATCTTTTTCTTTATACTCCGCTCCCCGGAGCGATGGACTGGGGCGAGCCTGGCTGAGCGCGGTCCGGGGGGAGGATAGCGAATAAACGATGGTGCGCCATTCATACCCTATTGTACTCGAAAAACTGAGTAAAAGCAAGCCCCAGTGCGGTGCGGTGTGGGGGAGCCAAAGCAGCGCGGGGCGGGAAAATCAACCTTGCTTTGGCCTGCTTTTCCCTTATACTGTACTTCGATATGGCGCTTCCGCTTCGAGTCCCCTCCCTTACCTCCCCTGCATCGTTGACTTGCCATTGTGTAAAAGTTGGAGTACAATAATAGTTACAGAGGATAAAGTTGTTATCTAACGACCTACAGGTCGAGGAGGTAAGATATGGTTAGCCCAGATTTGCTGGACATTCTGCGTTGTCCCGTTTGCGTTCATAAAGGCCCTGACGAGGGGTGTCTGGAATTGGTCAGGGGAGAGTGGTTGGTTTGTCAGAGCGAAGGATGCAATCGCAAGTATCCCATTCGCGACGATATCCCCAACATGCTCATCGAGGAGGGGGACAAATACGTAAACATCCCGGTGGAAGAGTTGGGCAGTCCATAGTCGATTTTTGAGGAAGGGTGAGAGATGAGAAAATTGATACTGCTTGTGGTGGTTTTGAGCCTGCCATTGTTTATCTTTCCTCTGCCGCTCCAGGCTCAGGAAGCGATCACCGTCCTGAGCAATGAGTACGAAGAGATATTTGCCCAGGAGGTCGTCTTTCGCCTGAGCGTGGAGAGCCAGAGCGATATCGAGGAGATCATTTTGTTCTACAGGCTCAGGGATGAGGCGGCCACCAACCGGGCCTATCCCGACTTCGAGCCTGGCCTTTCGGTCGAGATCGAATGGACCTGGGAACTGGAGCCGGGAGATATCGCCGTGGGCAGCGAGATCAAATACTACTGGAAGGTGCAGAACAAGGCCGGGGATCAATTGAAGACCGAGCCTGTGCTCTTCATCTACGAGGACACTCGCTTCGAGTGGCAAAGTCTGAGCCAGGGCCAGCTTACCCTCTACTGGTATGGCGAAGCTCAGGAGTTCGGCCAGCACTTGCTTGATGTTGCCGGGCAGGCTCTCAGGCGTTTGCAAGAGGAAGTAGGAGTGGAGCTGGAGGATGCGGTCAAGATTTACGTCTACCTGAGCAAGTCTGACATGGACAAGGCTATCTCCTCCCGGAGCGAGAGCTTTGACGCCCAGATCGTTACTCTGGGTATGGCCATCGGCAAGCACACCATGCTCCTGTTGGGTACTGCGCCCGGCGTGGAAGAGACCATTGCCCACGAGTTGAGTCACATCGTGGTGCACCTGGCTACCGATAACCCTTTGGGCGACATCCCTGCCTGGCTGGACGAGGGGCTGGCTATGTACGCCGAGGGAGAGCTTCCCCATTACAACGCTGTAGCTCTGGAGGAGGCCATTCGCCGCGACGCGCTTATCTCGGTGCGTTCCCTTTCTTCCTATACGGGCGCCCCCGAACAGGTGGACCTCTACTACGGCGAGGTCTACAGCCTAGTGGATTTCATGTTGAAAGAGTACGGCAAAGAGAAGATGAGCCACTTGCTGGCCGTCTTCAAAGAGGGCAGCCATCAGGAAGACGCCTTACAAGAGGTCTACGGCTTTGGCCTGGACGAGCTGGATGACCAGTGGCGGGCCTATCTCGGCCTGTCACCTCGCTATGGGGCGGCGGCTGCGCCCTCGCCGGGGGAGGGAGTTCAAGCGCAGGAAACGCCCGGCCAGGCGGAGCCTTCTCCTTCTGAACAGAGACAGACGCCTGGACAGACGCCGTTTTGCTGCGGGGGAGCAATCGGCCTGTTTCTGGCCCTTCTATTCTTCCTGTTCAAGCCTCGGGGGGCTGTTTCTCCCTGACGATGCGCACCTGGTCCAGATCTCGGGCTACCACCGTGGGGGAGAAAATCTTTCGGGCTTCTTCCAGGACTTCCTTTTCCGAGTAGCGACGCGAGATGTGGGTCAGGTATAAGCGTTTGACTGCCGCATCGCGGGCCAGGCTGGCTGCCTGGGCTGCGGTTATGTGGCCGAACTGATAGGCCAGGTCCTCTTCCATCGAGAGATAGGTGGCTTCGATGACCAGGGCGTCGGCCTGGGCGGCGTATTCCACCAGGTTATCGACCCGACCGGCGTCGCCCACGTGCACCAGCTTGGCCCCTGGCCTGGGTGGCCCTAAAACCTGGTCGGGACGTATGACTGTCCCGTCGGCCAGGGTGACAGGCTGGCCCTGCACCAGCTTCTTTCGTTCCGGTCCGGCCGGCACGCCCAGCGCTTCGGCCCTTTCCACCAGGAAGGGCCTTTTGTCTTTCTCGCGAAAAATGTAACCGAAACAGCCCGGCCCACGATGGGTGACGGGAAAGACGATCAGCTCAAAGCTATCGTCTTCCATCAAAATCCCAGGCCGTATCTCGTAGTACTCGATCTCCAGGGGAGGCTTGCCCGGCCCAAAGACCACCTGCATCAGCGCCGCCACCCGGTCCAAAGCCCAACCTCCGCCGTAGATTTCCAGTTTGGGGATGGTCTCCCAGCGGGCGAAAGTGGAGGCCAGCCCGCCCAGCCCCAGGATGTGGTCCAGGTGGCCGTGGGTGAGCAGTATCTTATCCAGCCTCCTGAAGCCCAGCCCGCTGCGCAGCAGTTGGCGTTGGGTCCCCTCTCCGCAGTCGATGAGGAAACGGTATTCCTTGTGCAGCACCACGTTGGCCGTCAGACCGCGCCGGATGGAGGGCGCCGAGGCCGAGGTGCCTAGAAACACGTACTCGAACACGATTCAGTATCCCAGGTCTTTCAGAATTTTTGTCAATCCGTCTATCAAGGATTTCCAATTGTCATCATATTCAAAATATAACTGTGCTCTCAGATCAGCAGGCACTTTTGTATCGCTACCTTTGTATTTCAACAAGATGACGGGCCGGCCCCATCCATACATCATACCCAATTCGAGTAGAACGTTTGGATTCCAATCAGAGATATCGACTATATTGAATAAGGACTCTTGAATGTGTTTACATATATTGCACATTAGATCTTTGCCCAGAAAGACTTCATCCGCACGAAACGGCTCGTAACCCACCTCTTGCAAAGCCGATCTGATTCCAAAAAGAACGTTGTCCATGTTGATTTTATCCGAGCTAAAAGGCATGGCGATGAAAACCTGGTTGGGCTTCAGGGTTATATCACGACGGCTACAATCTCCTCCCGTTTTGAAGCATTGGAATTGGTAGGCGAGAGCCTTTTTTACCAGGGCAATTAATTCCAAGGGGTCAAGGTCTTGTTTGTTTAGATAAGCAAACACCCCATATTTCTCTCTGACCTCAATGGCTTGTGGAATGGAACCATAGCCGGTTAAGACTATCGTCTTGGTTCTTCTGGCATGTTCGGCAATGTAAGCGAGGACTTCTAAGCCGCGCTCTTCAGTGCTACGGGGCATGTCTAAGCGTATATCAATTATGGCTAAAGAGAAATTTTTCTCTTGAAGCGCTTCTAATGCTTCAGCGAAAGAGGAAACAGTCTGGACGGTGTACCCTTCTTCTTCAAGTGGGGCTTTAAGTTTTTTTCGCCAATCCGGCGCGTCTTCTACCACCAAGATATTAATCTGCATTTTCTTTTATCTCCTCGGCCTTCAAATGCGTGTCCATCGCTGGCAATTTGACAGTGAAGGTCGTCCCCTTGCCAACTTCGCTCTCGAAAGTGATATGCCCTCCCTGCTGTTCGAGGAACGTCCTCACCCACCACAAGCCAAAGCCCAACCCATCGCTTTCGCTTTCGCTGGTTGTGTAGAATAAACGTCCTATGTTGTCCTTGTTTTCCTCCGGGATACCGCAGCCTGTGTCTGCAAACCGAATCTCTATCCACCGGCCATCCTCGGTCAGCCTGCTTTCGATGGCTAACTCCTGTTTGTCACGTCCGGCCATCGCTTTCCGGGCATTGGTGATTAGCTCGACGAAGACCTCAACGAGAAGTTCGCTCGTTTGTATCAGAGTCAGGTTGTCGGCGTATCGCCGTTGCACGGTCACCGTTGAGGGCAAGTCAGCAAGATCCAAAGCCTCATTTAACAGCAAATTTACATCATATTGTCCTACAGGCACCGGTTTGAACGGTTTTGACAAAATTTCTGCTAACTCTAAAATACTAGAGACGTTCCGATTGATCGTATGGAGATTTTCCTCTATATATTCCCTATCATCATTGTGTAATGAGGCATCTTTCAGAACACGTAAAATATCCCGCACGCATAATCGGACTAATCCTGCACTGTTGCCGAGTCGATGGGCCATAGCTACTACTTCCAGGTTTTCCGCAGCAAGTCTTCTCTGCTGTTCTTGTTGAAGCTTCTGGTTGCTGTCTTCAAGTAAAGCTTCAAGCTCTTTTATCCTGAGTTCGTACTCGGCAAGCCGGGCAGCTATCTCGGCATCCGTCGCTTTTGTCTCCAAATAATCCTTCGCCATGATTAATCTCCCCAAACATCCCAGAGCGTCTATCCTTTCACCGGCAATCTTATGGTAAACATCGATCCCTTCCCAATCTCGCTGCGGGCTTTCATATCTCCTCCCAGGCTTCTCACGAAGGTGCGGCCCCACCACAGCCCTGGACTTGTCTTTCTCTGCTTGGTGGTGAAGAACAGGTCAAAGACCCGCTCCTGCATCTCAGGGCGCATCCCGCAGCCTGTATCGGCGATCTCGATCTCCACCCACTGCTCGTCGTCGCTCAGACGGCTGCACAGGGTCAGCGTCCCTCCGTCGGGCGTCATGGCTTCCACGGCGTTGGCGATGACGAGGGCGAATGTCTCGACGAGCGGCTCGTGGAGCAGGTGCATGGGCGGCAGATCAACGGCAAAATCCCTGACCACCTTCACGTTCTCAGGCGCCATCACCCGATTCTGGGCGGTAAGGAGCAAGCGGTTCAGGTTGGCCGCTTCGTTCCCTTCTGGGCTGCCTGCGCGCCCGGCCAGTTGTGGCCGTCGCTCTTCTATTTCCAGCAACCAGTTGGCCTCGTCCTCCAGACGAGCCAGGTAACGCTCCAGGGTTTCATCTTCCGGGCCGACGATGGCTCTCAGTTCCTCGATCAAGATGGGGATGGCGGCGATGGGGCTCTCAGCCGGGGAGAGACCGCTCACCTTCCGTCCGGCTCTTTTTAACTCCTCGTAACGTTTGGCGTTCTGAATGGCGATAGCCGCCTGGTTAGCCAGGCGTTCCAGGGTTTTTAACTCCTCGTCGGTGAAGTGGTGAAAGGTGCGGTAATTGACCCACATGATCCCGATGGTGCCGTCCTGGGCTTGCAGGGCGAACCCGGCGAAGGCTTTTACCTGTTCCTGCCGGACGAACTGGCTGCGGAGCGGCTCCTCCAGAAGACCGGCGCTCTCGACCACGAAACGACCTACGCGCACCACCTGGGCCGTAGCTCCGTCCGCGAAGGGTTTCAGGACGGGCTGAGCCGAAAACTCTCCGGCCACCACCGGGGGAAGCAGGCAGTCGTTGGTCTCATCGTAGCAATATATACACGTAAAGTCGGCCAGGACGGCCTGGTTGGCGCTCTCCGCTATCTTGGTCAACGCTTCGGACAGGTTGGGAGAGGTAGTGATGGTGCGCTGTATCTCGCATAGCATATCCAACTCCTCCACCTTATTCTGCCGGTCCTGGAACAGTCTGGCGTTCTCGATGGCGATGGCGGCGTAATCGGCCAGGGCGGATAGCATGTCCAGATTGTTACGGGTGAAGGGCCTGTCGTGCACTTGGTTATCTACGCTCAACACGCCGATGATCTGCTCTCCTACCTTCAGAGGCACGATCAAGACCGACTTGACGAAATAGCCGGTCTTCATCTTGAAACTTTCGGCGGCCTGGGACATATCGAGCATCACCGGGTCTCCTGTTTTGACCACCGAACCGGCGATGGTGTCCTCCACTTTCAGCTTAAACTCGCTGGCGTACTGTTCGTTAAGACCTCTTTGGGCTCGCATGTAGAGATCGCCCGTCTTCTCATCGAGCAGAAGTAGAGAACCTTCTTCGGCTGCGGTGATGTAGACAGCCGCCTCCACGATCCGGCCCAACAACTTCTCCAGGTTGGAGAGGCAGGTCACCGATTTGCCGATCTGGAACAGGGTGTTCATCTCTTTGACTCTTTGCTTCAATAGTTCGTTGAGTTGCATAAGCTCGGCCCTGGCCGCTAACCCAAATTTAGGTATGCTCTGGTCGCTCATGGTTGTCCTTCCTCATAACATGATATATGGTAATAACATAATACCTCACCACAATGATTATGATGAGTCCGTAGTGGCGACTTCAGTCGCTTCTTCCGCTTTAGCAACGACTAAAGTCGTTACTACAAGCTATCAAAATCTGTGTGGTGGAGTAATAGTCAATTCTCAGGCTGGTGAGATCGGGCGCGCCTGAAGCTGACAATACCTCTTTCTCCCTCTTCTCCCTCTATCTCGAACCGGGCATCGGGCATGAATTGTTCCACCACCCAGGCGTTGGTCAGCAGGTGAGGCGTTATCTGACAGGTGGTCAAACGGCACTCAGCGGCCCTCAGGGCGGCAGGCAGGATAAGTTGATCGGCCAGATGTTTATCCAGCGCGGCCCCGCTTCGCTGGTAAGCGAGGAAAGCCTGACCAGCCTCCTGGGCCACTTTCTCGGCCCGTTTGCCTCGCGCTCCGTAGGCGGTGAAGGCCGCCGCCGTCCGCTCGAACTCGGCCACCAGGAAGACCGCCGTGCCCTGTCCCGGCGAAGGGGCGTCGATGATCTCGATGTGGGGCGAAAACCCATTTTTGGCAAGCAGACGCTCCGCCGCCTGTTTCTGCCGTTGAGCGATGTGGGCCGGCAGGTTAGAGGTGGCCGAAAAACCGTAAAGACGCTGGAGTTCTCCCCTCTCTGTCAGATCGACAGCTTGGAGAGGGGTCGCTATCCTGCTTTTTATCGTGGCCCGCATCTCTCCACCTCCCACCGGATACCAGCCCCATTTCTCAATAGTAACCTGGGCTTCGAGGCCCAGATGGGCCAGGGTGGGCAGATAGGCGTGTTCCAGATAGTGAAAGGGAGGACTCCAGGCCACGTGAGTGCCGCCCCGGATGGTCAGATGCGACTGGACGCCAGCCAGGGCCAGGGGCAAAAAGATGGTTTGAAACACCAGGCTGGTGGATCCGGCGCTCCCGCCCACCCGCGCCTCGGCCACGTCGAAAGTGTAATCGCCGGCCTGGGGCGAGGCGCCGGGCACGAAAGTCAAAGTCTGGGACCCCAGTTCTGCCCCTTCTACCTCGGCCTGGCATATACTGGCTACCGCCCGCACCCCGGTCAAATGCTGGGCGGCCAGACCGGGTTTGGGGCGTCTGGCCCGAATATTTTCGAGGCGCACCGGCTGCCCCAACAGAGCCGACAGGCTGAGCGAAGTGCGCAACACCTGCCCTCCACCTTCGCCATAGGAGCCATCGATGATGACCAACTCATCCTCCCTTCGCCAACTGGTAACTTAATTATACTACACCTTATCCAAAGCTGGCAAGCGCGCGGGCAGTATCAGGCGCCTCTGGAAACCAGTTTTTTACAATTGGACGCTTCCAAAGGGCCAGACGCCTGCCAGTGTGCTAGGCATTCGAGCCAAAGTGTGGTAGAATAAATAGACAGATAGCGAGTCGCGAAGGGGGAAAAGATGAACGAGACTGGCAATGAATTGCCCGGAAAAGACGAAGTAAAAGACGAGGGCAAAAAGGGCCTGGTGGTAGACAGGCTGGCGCTCTATCTGATCTTCATTGGAATCGTGGTCCTGCTCGATCTGGCGTTGGGCCGCCCCATTTTGAGCCGCATAATGCCTGCGCCTACCTCTTCGCCGACCCCCACGCCTACCCTGTCTCCCACCTCTACCTCTTCGCCGACCTCCACGCCCACGCCCCGGCCAGTGATCATAGAGCACATCCGCGCCGCGAGCGAATTGGTGACGGTGCATTACACCGTGCAGAAGGTGGTCGAAAGTTTCAGAGAGAATCAGATGTGGACCAGTCGGATAGAGACACTGCTCGGGGTCAGCGGCCAACGGGTGCTGCTGGTGGCTTACGGCGAGGTGCGGGCCGGTTTGGACTTGAGCCAGATAGAGGAAGGTGATGTCATCGTTGATGGCGAGCAGGTGGCGGTGGTCCTGCCCATGGCCGAAATCCTGAGCAGCAAGCTCGACAACGAGAAGACTTACGTATACGATTACGAGAAGGGCATCTTTAGCCCAGACGATCCCGGCCTTTTTGACGAGGTGCGTCAGATCGCCGAAAAGGAGATCGTGGAGGCAGCCCTGGAGGATGGCATCCTGGACAAGGCCCAGACGAACGCCCAGGCGTATCTTATCCTGTTGCTCCACTCCCTCGGTTTTGGAGAGGTAAGGTTCATGGTCGCCACGCCTACCCCCACCTCGACCCCAACTGCTACCTCCACTCCCGCCGTGGAGAAGACGCCTGCGCCTTAGAGCGGGAGGAAAGTTTATCCTGTGTTTACTGCTGTGCGCAAAGTCTTGTTAGGCAGTCCTCTGCCTACTGCCGCCGAAGCGTATGAACGCCTGACCAAAGTTCAGGCGTTGGCCGTCTTTTCGTCGGATGCTCTGTCGTCGGTGGCCTACGCCACAGAGGAAATTCTGCTGGTGTTGGTCGTGGCCGGATCGGTGGCCCTGGGGCTGTCGCTGCCCATCGCCCTGGTCATCGCCGGGCTGCTGGTCGTCGTGGCCGTCTCGTATTACCAGACCATTCACGGCTATCCCTCGGGGGGCGGAGCCTACATCGTGGCTCACGACAACCTGGGCGTCTGGCCCGGGCTGACTGCGGCGGCGGCCCTGCTCATCGACTACGTGCTCACGGTGGCGGTCAGCGTTACAGCCGGGGTGGCGGCCATCACCTCGGCCTTCCCTGCTCTGCGTCCCTTCCGGGTGGAGTTATGCCTGCTGGCGGTTGTCTTTATTGCCTGGGCCAACCTGCGCGGGGTACGGGAGTCCGGCACGGTCTTCGCCATCCCCACCTACGGCTTCATCTTCATATTTTTTGCGCTGATAGTTGTGGGGCTGGCCCGGCTGGTGACTGGCGCCCTCAGCCCGGCTTCGGCGCAGGTAGGGCCAGTGGTGGGGAGTGGCATACAAGTCCTGACGCCGTTTCTCGTCCTGCGCGCCTTTGCCTCCGGCTGCACCGCCCTGAGTGGGGTGGAAGCCATCAGCAACGGCATCCCCGCCTTCCAGAAGCCGGAGGCGGATAATGCGGGCAAGACCCTCATCGCCATGGCTGCTCTCTTAGCCACGATGTTCCTGGGGATCACCTTCCTGGCCCGCTCGCTAGGTGTGGCTCCTGTTGAGCATGAAACCATCGTGTCGCAAATCGGCAGGCAGGTCTTTGGAGGGGGGGCGCTCTACCTGGCTTTGCAGGCGGCCACGGCCCTCATTCTGACCCTGGCGGCCAACACTTCCTTTGCCGATTTCCCGCGTCTGTCTGCCATCCTGGCCCGCGACCGCTACCTGCCCCGCCAACTGGCTAACCTGGGCGACCGCCTGGTCTTCGCCAATGGGATCATTGCTCTGGCTTTTCTGGCTTTGGCCTTGATCGTCATCTTTGGCGGAGAGACTCACCGGCTCATCCCGCTGTATGCGGTGGGCGTCTTCCTCTCCTTCACGCTGTCGCAGGCAGGAATGGTGCGCCATTGGCACAAAGAGAGCGGGCGGGGCTGGCGATGGAAGGCGGTCGTCAATGGGCTGGGCGCGGTGACGACCGGCATCGCGCTGCTGGTCATCGTTGCCAGCAAGTTCACCCATGGCGCCTGGCTCGTTATCCTGTTGATCCCCACCTTTGGGTGGATGTTCCACACTATCAAGCGCCACTATGTCACCGTAGCAGAGCAACTGTCGCTGGAGGGGTTGAAGCCGGAAGAATGGACGGATGTGGCCGTGCACAGGGGGCATAAAGTGGTAGTGCCTGTTTCCGGTATGCACCGGGGGACGCTGGTCGCTTTGCGCTTCGCTCGTTCGCTGTCGAAAGATGTAACAGCCGTAGTGATTGACGTGGAGCCAGAATTCACTGCCCGCGTGCGTGGGAAGTGGCCGGTCTGGGGGTACGGCGTGTCGCTGGTGGTGCTGGACTCTCCCTATCGTTCGCTCATTGGGCCGTTGCTGGCCTACCTGGACGAGGTGGACCGGCGCGAACCGGAGCGGGGATTGGCCGTGGTCGTCCTGCCCGAGTTTGTGCCCGCCCGCTGGTGGCACCACCTGCTTCACAACCAGACGGCGCTGCTTATCAAGACGGTCTTGATTTACCAGCGGAGGCAAACCGACAAGGGCCGCGTGATTATCAACGTGCCTTACTACCTGCGTCGCTGATAAGTCTTATGATAGGGAGTAGAAACTTGGACAGAAGGCGACTGGTTGTAGCTCTTGCGCCGGGTTTTATGTTTCTCTGGATGTGGATGCTTGTGCCCAAGAAGCCGGATATTGCCATCATCGCTGACGCCGACCGTCGGGTGTCGCCGGGCGAAACGGTCAACTACCTGGTCACTCTGAACAACGTGGGCAGTAAGGGGGTGGGGGTGATGATCACTCATACCCTGCCTTATAGTTTCAGCTACCTCTCCGGCTCGACGAAGGTGCGGGCCGGAAGCAGCCTGCTCTCCACCACTGACCCGATAACCAGTGGCCGCCGCCTGACCTGGGGGCCGTTCGATGTGCCGGGGGCCGTCTATTCCACCGATAGCCATTTTGGCGTCCATACCTTCGTGCAAGACCTGTGCCTGGAGAGTTACGTCGATTTCCAACTGGACAAAGCTCTGAACCTGGTGGGTGAGGGGGGGTACGTCAAACAGCTTTTCTATCCGGTGACGGGCGTTGTCACGCAGCCCAAAGAGTGCTGGGTCTACTTCGTGGAGGGCGCTTACCAGCGGGGACTGAAGCCGGTTGTCCGTCTACAGGGCAAATTGCAGGGCAATAGCTGGCTCGAACCCGAAGCCGATGCGCCGGGCGATTACACCACCGTAGCGCAGGCTTTCAGGCGCGTGGTCGAGGGTCTGCCCCGCCAGGATGGTCATACGCTTTACATCGAAGTCTGGAACGAGCCGGAGCTGTCGGTCAACTGGCACCCCAGCCCTAGCGCCCAGGAGTACGGTCACTTTTTCGTCGATGTGGCCCAGGCCATCCACAGCATCGGCGATGCGCGCCTCAAGGTCCTCAACGGCGGTCTGACGCCGGGCAACGCCGATTTCACCCGTCAGTTGGCGGCGGTGCCTGGCTTCGGCCAGGCCTTTGATCTGTGGGCCGCTCACTGCTATCCTTACGACCATCCGCCAGAGTATAACATCCACGACGGCACGGCTGTTTATACCGAGTTTGCTATCGACAGCTACCAGCGCGAGTTAGACGTTTTAGCCGCCGAAGGAGGGAGGAGCGGGGTAAAGGTCATCCTGACCGAGACCGGCCACGGCCTGGGAGACAATCTCTTTGCCTTCGAGGGCTACCAGGCCATCGCCGAAGATAACCGCGCCGATTACATGGTGCGCGCCTTTCGGGATTACTGGGCCGCATGGCCGGAGGTCGAGGCGGCCTGTCCCTTCGAACTGGTGGACCCTTACGGCCATTGGGGTTGGATGGATTGGCTTTATCCGACTACCGACGTGCCCCACGCCCAGTATACCGCTGTGGCCGCTTTGTCCAAGCCCGCCTCGACCCTTGTAGCCAGCGGTACGTTGACCGTCGCCTTCCAGGCCAGGGCCGCCCACGAGCAGGGCGTCTATTACAGCGACGTTGTGGCTACGGCCAGCAATGGCACGATACCTCCGCTTAGCAGCGCCGCTCCGGTGACTGTGCTTGATGTGGTCTATCTGCCCGCGATTATGGATTGTATCTCGTCCCCTGCTGCTGAGCGTAGCGCCAGGCCGTCCACGTTTGATTTTACCCCGCTGACTCCTGCCCTCTCCTGGTCTGAGGGGCTGGCTGTGACCAGGCTCGACGTCGGCCCCGCTGCGCGCCGTCTTGCCCTTGACCCCCTGGCCCGGCGGGCTTACGTGACCAGAGGGGACGGCCAGGTGGTCGTCGTGGATATGGATCAGGGCACGGTGCTGGATACGATTTACGTAGGGGATGACCCCCAGGGGGTGGCGGTCGATCCGGCTGAGGGGCGCGTTTACGTGGCGGGGGCCGCTGGTTTGTCCGTGATCGATGGCGCTCAGGTGGTGGCTGTGGGGCCCGACCTCGACCGGCCGCGAGGTGTGGTCGTGGATGCGAAAAGGCGCCGTCTCTACGTGAGCGAAAGTGGGGCGGATCGAGTGGCCGTCATCGAGGGGTTGAGGGTCGTGGCTACCATTCCTGTCGGCTCTCACCCTGATGGGCTGGCGCTCGATCCTGAAACGGGCCGCCTCTACGTGGCTAACGTCGGCGATGGCAGCCTGTCGGTGCTCGAAGACCTGGCTTCTGTCAACACCATACAGGTTACTGACAAGCCTCTCCTGGGATTGGCTCTCGATCCGGTGAGCGGCTACCTCTACGTTGTCCATCCTCTGGCGCCTGGCCGGCACGTGGTGACCGTCCTCGACCGCCAGGGGAAGGTCGTGGACAGGTTAGGCGGGGGCTACGACCGGCCTTTGAGCGGGGCTTACGCGGTGGCCGTGAGTCAGGATGGTAAGAGCCTCTACCTGGCCGACCGTGGAGAGCTTCTGGAGATCGACGTGGAGAACCTGGCTCTGACGGGGGCCGTTTCGACGGGGGCTGTCGTTCATAGCTTTGGCCTGGCCGTCGATCCAGCCAGCGGGCGGGTATACGTGCTTGGGGCCGCTCGTTGAGGGGGAGAGGATTTCGCGTAGTCATGTAGACTACAACCTGCTGACCGGCCAGCGGGCAGGCCAGAAAATCGGCTTCGCGTAGTAATTGGACTATATCCTGCCAGCCACGCAAATCCAAACAGACACATAAGGAGAGTCGGTAAAATAGACACTATTACAATATTATTAATAGCAGTGGGATTAGCAATGGATTCTTTTACTGTATCTATTGCAAGTGGATTTACAATCAAGCGCCCTACAATCAACAACGCTTTAAGGATCGCAGCGTCCTTTGGATCATTCCAGGCAATGATGCCGGTAATAGGGTGGCTGGCAGGACTCAGCATAAGGTATCTTATTTCATGCGTTGACCATTGGATAGCTTTTGGGCTTCTGAGCGTGATTGGCGGCAGAATGATTTTTGAAGCAATCAAGCCGCGTTCAGATGAAACGGGAATCGATCTATTGAATATCTACGTGTTGCTGGTACTATCCATTGCCACGAGCATTGATGCTCTGGCTGTTGGGTTGAGCCTGTCGTGCTTGAACGTTCCCATCGTAACTCCTGTAATAACAATTGGGATTATAACCTTTTTGCTTTCTTTTTTTGGCGTATTTCTTGGTAATAGATTTGGGTATTTTTTAGGGAACAGAGTTGGAGCGATAGGCGGCCTTATCTTGATCGGTATTGGAATAAAAATATTGATCGAACATTTGGCCTAGAGGATGACCTGCCTGACAGCTACTTACTCTAAGTCCGAATAATTAGACAAGGATGCTATTTTGTGCTATAATGAAAGCAAGTGAGATGACCTGTAAAGGGAAAGGAATTGGAAGATGCCTAATTTAGGCCCCATGGAGCTGATCATCATCCTGGTCATTGTGCTCCTCATCTTCGGCGTAGGGCGTTTACCGGAGGTGGGCAAGTCTCTGGGCAAGGGGATGCGTGAGTTTCGTAAGGCTCAGGCCAGCCTGGACGATCTGACAAAGCTGCCCGAGTTAGCACTGGAAGCGCCCCAGGAAAAAGCTGAAGCGCAGGAACAGGAAGACGAACAGGAAGAAGAGGAGAAAGCTTAGCTTTTGACTTTTATCTCCTTGCCTTTTTTCTTTTCCTCCGATTATTGTATTGGTACCCACTGGCAGGATACGAGGGTCTGCTCTATAGGGTGTGTCGGTCAGGAAGCCTTTCTGCTGAATAAGCAGGCAATGACTGCCTGTAAGATGTATCCCTTATAGAGGCGGGCTTGTTGTACCCGCCCTATATCATTCTTAGAGAGGTGCGATTAACGCTATGTCTATAAGAGAGATAAGCTGCCAGGATATCGTCCGAGAAGTGGCCCGGCTGTGCATCGAAGCCAATTACAATCTGGGCCAGGACGTTATCGACGCCCTGCATAGGGCGAGGCAGGAGGAGATTTCTACTATCGGCCAGGAGGTCCTGGATCAGTTGATCGAGAACGCCCAGGTAGCCCGCGATGAGGGCCTGCCCCTGTGCCAGGATTGCGGCCTGACCGTCGTTTTCCTGGAAGTGGGGCAGGATGTCCACGTCGTGGATGGAGACCTCAACCAGGCTGTAGCCGAGGGCGTGCGCCAGGGCTATGCGGATGGCTACCTGCGCAAATCCATTGTGGATAAGCCTTTCTCCGCCCGGATCAACACCAGGGATAATACCCCGCCCGTGATCCACACTCAGATCGTCCCCGGTGACAGGCTCAGGATCGTGGTAGTCCCCAAAGGCGGTGGGGCTGAAAATATGAGCGCCGTGGCTATGCTTAAGCCCGCCGATGGCCGCCAGGGCGTGATCGATTTCGCGGTCGAGGCCGTGCGTAAGGCCGGAGCCAACCCTTGTCCACCCATCATCGTGGGGGTAGGGATCGGCGGCTCGTTTGAGAAGGCCGCTTACCTGGCTAAACATTCCCTTCTCAGAGAGGTGGGAGCGCCAAGCCCCGACCCGGAGGTAGCCGACTTAGAGCGGGATATTCTGAGCAGGGTGAACGAGCTGGGCATCGGCCCCCAGGGATTGGGGGGGCGTATCACGGCCCTGGCCGTCCAGGCCGAGACTTATCCCTGCCACATCGCCAGCCTGCCGATGGCGGTCAATATCCAGTGTCACAGCACGCGCCATAAAGAGGCGGTGTTGTAGAGGAAACGAGAAGGAGACAAAGCGCATGAAACTGCACACCCCCTTGACCGACGAGACGATAGAGAAACTGCGGGCCGGGGACAAAGTGACCATCAGCGGCGCGATATACGTGGGCCGTGATGCGGCTCATAAGCGCTTGGTGGAAGCCCTGGATCGAGGCGAACCTTTGCCTTTCGATCCCAGGGGACAGATTATCTATTACATGGGGCCTTCGCCAGCCAAACCAGGGAAACCTATCGGCGCGGCCGGCCCGACCACCTCCTATCGTATGGATCCTTATGCCCCGCGCCTGATGGCCGAGGGCTTGAAAGGCATGATCGGCAAGGGCAATCGCTCTTTGCTCGTCCGCCAGGACATGCAAAAGTACAAGGCCATCTACCTGGCGGCTATCGGTGGGGCCGCGGCTCTCATCGCCAGATCGATCAAAGAGGCCGAGGTCATCGCCTACGAAGACCTGGGAGCCGAAGCCCTGCGAAAGCTTACGGTGGAAGACTTCCCGGCCATCGTCGTCAACGATATCTATGGGGGCGACGCTTACGAGGACGGCCAGGCCAGATATGGACAGGTGGTTGAGTAGTATGGGATCCGGACGATGAGCGCGTCAGATCAGATTATAGCAACATTCTGCTCGATAGACGAAGGGCTGCTTCAGGATATCTGTGAGAGATATGGTCTGGAGTTGGTCGTCATTTTTGGCTCGCGGGCCAGGGGACAGGCCCGTGAAACGAGCGACTGCGACGTCGGGGTGTTAAGGAAGCAAGGGATCGTCCCTGCCGGGGATTTTCTCCAACTGGCTTACCAACTCAGCCAGGCTCTGAGCCTGGGAAACGTCGATCTGGTGGATGTACGCCAGGCTTCGCCGCTCCTCAAATACGAGGTGTCGCGGTGGGGAAAACCTGTCTACCAGGCTGACCCCTCTGTTTTTGTCCGTTTCCGCCTTCTGGCCTGGAAACTCTACCAGGATGATCGCTACGACCTGCGCCGATTTGACGCCCTCTACATCCAGCGCTCTCTGGAAAGGCTCCTGTCATGACCCCCATCGAGATCGAGATCATTCGACGCAAGCTCTCCAGCATCAACGAGAATCTGGACCTGCTGCGCCCCCTGGCCGATATGTCCTATGATGAGTATGTGAGGGAGGTATACCAGCGCAAGGCGGCGGAGAGGCTTCTACAAACGGTTATCGAGGCCGCTATTGACGTTAACACTCATCTGCTGGTAGGGTCTGGCCTTCCCGCCCCGGAGGATTATTACCAATCCTTCGTTGATGTAGCCCAAAAGCTAAAGGTGATCGAGCCTGCCTTTGCCGAAGAGTTGGCTCCCAGCGCTGGTTTACGTAACCGGCTGGTTCACGAATACGAGAAACTGGACGACGCCGTAGTTTTCACCAGCATAGGCAAGATGTTAAGGACCTATCCTCGCTACGTCCAGGCCGTTGCTCAATATATCCAGAAGACAACCTGAAGAAGTTGGAGGCATTATGAGAGTTAGACTATCCATCGAAGCACTAAGAAACGATTTCGTGCGCAAAGTCGAGGAGTATAGCGGACAGGACTTGCTGATCTGTTATCAGTGCGGTAAGTGTTCGGCGGGCTGTCCCGCTGCTTTTGCGATGGACCTGCTGCCCAGCCAGGTCATCCGTCTGATTCAACTGGGCCAGGTAAGAGAGGTGCTGGACTCAAGCACCATCTGGTTCTGCGCCGCCTGCCAGACCTGTTACGCTCGCTGTCCCAAAGGGGTGGACCTGTCCCGCATCATGGAAGCCCTGCGCGACATAGCCCTCCAGGAGAAAGGCGACCACCTTGAGATAGAAACCATTCCGCCCGAGGAACTGGCCGAGTTCCCACAACAGGCTTTTATCGGCAGCTTTCGCAAGTATACGTCCTGACCTTGATCCCTCCGCTCCAACCCCCGTTCTGGCAACACCGGAAGATGCGGGACTTGAATCTGATGCAAAGGTGCGAAATGTGCAATGGAGATAACAATGAAAATTCCTTACTTCCCCGGTTGTACCCTCTACACTAAAGCCCAGGGTTTTGACCGCTCGGCGCGGGCCTGCGCTCAGGCTTTGGGCTTCGAGCTGGTAGAATTGCCGCAATGGAACTGTTGCGGCGCAACCTTTCCTCTCAGCGTGGACAACCTGCTCGATCTGGCCGGGCCGGCCCGCATCCTGATCGATGCCAGACAAGAGGGAGAGCGGCTGGCCGTGGCCTGTTCCACCTGCTATAACGTCCTCAAACGGACTAACCGGGTGCTCCAGAACGACGAAGACAGCCGCCAGAAAATCAACTTTTTCGTGGAGGCCGACTACCAGGGCGATCTGGAGGTGGTCCACCTTCTGGAAATTATGCGCGACGATATCGGCTACGATAGCATCCGGGCAGCCGTTAAAAGCCCACTGACGGGGCTGAAGGTGGCTGCCTACTACGGGTGTCTCCTCCTACGCCCTCCCCAAGAAATTGGCCTCGACGACCCGGATAACCCCCAGGTGATGGAAAACCTGATCCGTGCTCTGGGAGCCGAGGCGGTGGATTATCCCCACTTTGGAGAGTGCTGCGGGGCCTATCTCAGCGTCAAATCCGCCGAAGCAGCGGCCGAGTGTTCGTACACTATTCTGGCCTCGGCTCGAAAGAACGGCGCTGACCTGGTGGTCGCCAGTTGTCCCCTCTGTCAATTCAACCTGGACTATCACCAGGAACAGATGAAACGACGTCACGCTGGTTTTGAAACGATACCTGTGCTCTATTTCACCCAGCTTTTGGGTCTGGCATTAGGGTTGGATACGGCTGGCTTTGATTTTGGCAGGCACTACGTAGATCCCCATCGCCTGCTGGAGATGATCGAGAGCGAGGTAATGGCTATCTGATGTAACGGGTTTATAGAGGGTAATGAAGAGCATGTCAGGCACTCGTCAGTGGTGGTCGATTATAGCCATCATCTCTGTTCTGGCCCTCATCGCCATATGTTGCACAGGGATAGGTGGTTTTCTGGTCGGACTGGAGATGGGGTTAACCCTGGCCGAGATGGACTCTCTTGAGAAGCCAGGGCCACAGCTCTTTCCCTCTCCCCAGAACCGGCCTGCCGAACCTGTGCCCCCCCTGGTCCAACCGACACAGCCAGGCCCGGTCGCGCCGGCGGCACCGGGGACCACCCGCGCCAACCCTGTGCCTTTTGGGCAGCCAGCGGTCGATGAGCGAGGTATGGAAATCGCGGTCCTCAGTGTGGAGCGCAACGTCCATTTTGAGTCCCCGCCGCCGGCCCAGGATAAAGAGTTTATGGCTATCACCCTCAGACTGCGCCACCAGGGCCTCACCCCGGAACCGCTGGCCTACGATGCCAGCCTGAACTTCCAGATTGTGGGCGAGAGAGGCATTGTATACGAGATGCCAGCCTCCGTCACCACCGATAACGACCTGGGCGCGGGCCAACTGCTGGCTAACCAGGAGCGGACAGGTAAGATCGTCATGGAGGTAAGCCTGGGAGAGCGGGGCCTGATCCTGGGCTGGGACGCCGGGGGTGGCGCCCGCTGGCTTGCTTTACAATAATAAGATAAGATGCCTGGCGCTGACGAAACCAGGTTTTTTGACAACAACCTGGTTTCTAGAGATTTCAGTCACTTTATCGAAGGAGAGCAACGTGCAGGTGAACAGAACATCAGGCGGCATCACAAAAGCTTTGATTATTGGGGCAGGCATTGCTGGCATTCAGGCCGCCCTGGATATCGCCGACTCCGGCTATCCGGTGATTTTGGTGGACCGTCTACCTTCCGTCGGCGGACGGATGGCCCAGTTGTCCGAGACTTTTCCCACCCTGGACTGCGCCCAGTGCATCCTGACGCCCCGCACGGTGGAAGTCGGGCAGCACCCTGACATCCATCTCCAAACCTACTCGGAAGTGGAATCTATTGAGGGGGAGATAGGCAATTTCCGGGTGCGCCTCCGCCGCCACCCGGCCTACGTGGATTGGGACATCTGCACCGGGTGTGGACTTTGCCAGGAGAAGTGTCCCAAACGCGTGGGGTCCGATTTCGAGCGGGGCGTAGGGCGGCGCAAGGCCATCTACACCCTCTCTCCCCAGGCCGTGCCCAACAAGCCCGTCATCGACCGTGATAATTGTTTATATTTCCTCAAGGGCAAATGCCGGGTGTGCGAAAAATTCTGCCCTGTAGAGGCTATTGACTACCAGCAGGAGAGCAAGATTATCGAGGAACAGGTGGGAGCTATCGTCGTGGCTACTGGCTGCGATCTCTATCCTGTGGAGCGGCTGGGCGAGTACGGCCACGCGGACATCCCGGACGTGATCGATGGTCTGGCCTTCGAGCGCCTGCTGTCCGCCTCTGGGCCTACGGCTGGCGAGATACGCCGTCCCTCCGATGGCCGCGAGCCTAAAGAGGTGGTCTTCGTGCAGTGCGCCGGTTCCCGTGACCCGGAGATGCACCTGCCCTACTGCTCCAAAGTATGTTGCATGTACACGGCCAAACACGCCATGCTCTACAAGCATCGCGTCCACGATGGACAGGCTTACGTCTTCTACATCGACATCCGGTCGGCAGGCAAGGGCTACGAGGAGTTCGTGCAGCGGGCTATGGAGGAGGAGCGCGTTCTCTACCTGCGGGGCAAAGTGTCTAAGATATTCCGCGAAGACGGCAAAGTCATGGTCTGGGGCGTCGATACCTTGAGCGGGACGCCCTTGGAGATAGCCGCCGACCTGGTCGTCCTGGCTACGGCCATGCAGCCTCAACAAGATAGCCAGGAGTTAGCCAACATGCTGGGCATCGAGGTGGACGACCACGGCTTTCTTACTGAGTTGGAGGGTAATACGCAGCCCGTGGAGACGATTAAGCCGGGCATCTTCCTGGCCGGGGCAGCCAGCGGCCCCAAGGACATCCCGGAAACGGTGGCCCAGGCCAGCGGAGCGGCGGCCAAGGTGCTATCTCTCTTTGCCCGCTGGACCGGGGTGCCAGAGATGGAAACGATGGAGACCGTAGCCGAAAAGGAGATTATTCGATGAGCAAGGGTACAAATATCTGTGTCCTGGTCTTCGAGCCTGATGCAGTGCAGGAGCCAGAGTCAGGTTAAATTGCTACCGGATTTGGGAGGCGCAAGATGAAAGACGAAGAGAAGACAAAAGAGCAACTCATCAGTGAATTGGCAGAGATGCGCCAACGGGTTGCTGAGCTAGAAGCGTTGGAAGCCGAACACAAGCGGGCGGAGAGGGCGCTGCGGGAGAGTGAAGAGAGATTCAGAAACATTTATGAAGAATCACCTATTGGAATTGAACTTTATGATTCCAATGGCCAATTGCTCGACGTAAATAAAGCCTGTTTAGACATGTTCAACGTGTCTGATATTGCAGATATAAAAGGGTTCAAACTTTTCGAGCACCCCGATGTGTCAGAGGGGATAAAGGAGAGGCTGCGTAGGGGTGAGACAACGAGATGTGAGGTCTCCTTTGATTTTGAAAAGGTAAGGGAACTTGAACTGTACAGAACAACAAGAGCAGGGATTGTTCATCTCGACGTGCTGATTACCTCGTTAGGTCTGAAGGTAAAAGATTCTCCAGGCGGTTATCTGGTTCAGGTTCAAGACATCACCGAGCGGGTGCGGGCGGAGGAAGAATTGAGGAAATACCGCGAGCACCTTGAGGAACTGGTGGACGAGCGCGCCGCTGAACTGAGAAGGGCCAACGAACAACTGCAACGGGAGATCGTTGAGCGCGGGCAGGCGGAGGAGGCCCTGCGGGAGAGCGAAGATTTGATGCGGCGGGTCCTCGACACTACCCCAAGTCACATCTTCGTCAAAGACAGAAGCGGGAAATACATCCTGGCTAATAAACAGATGGCTGAGATTCGTGGGACAACATCAGAGGCAGTGGTGGGCAAAACCGATCTCGACTTCGCTCAGATGTCCATATCGAGTGCCGAAGAGGTTGAGAAATTCCTGGCGAATGACCGGGAGGTTATTGATCGCAAACAACCAAAGTTCATACCGGAAGAAACGTTTACGCTGCCGGACGGCACGATCAGGTGGTTCCAGACTACAAAAATCCCCCTGGCTCTAAGAGGCAATCCAGACTGCGTGTTGGGAGTTGCGGTTGACATCACCGCGCGCAAGCAGGCGGAGGAGGCTTTGCGAAATAGTCAAGAACAACTTGAACTGATCACTGATAAAATCCCGGCGCTTGTCGCTTATGTTGACTCGGAGCAACGCTACCTGTACGTTAACCAGGCGTATGCGGATTGGTATGGATGTTCTAAGGAAGAATTGGTCAGAAAGCGCCTGAGAGATGTTTTGTATGAAGAATCGTATCAAGGGGTAATCCAGCATATTCAAACTGTACTCCAGGGACAGGAAGTCTACTTTGAGAACGTTTCTTATGACCTGGAAGGGCAAATGCGTGTTGTGAGAGTTGCGTATGTTCCACACTTTGATGAGAACGGAGATGTGAAAGCCTTTTTGGGATTGGTTCAAGACATCACCGAGCACAAGCGGGCGGAGGAGGCCCTGCGGGAGAGTGAGGCGAGTTACAGGGAGCTTGCCGATAGTATCGCCGATGTCTTCTTTGCAATGGATATGGACCTGAGATATACCTATTGGAACAAAGCATCTGAACAACTTACGGGAACTTCAGAGAAAGATGCCATAGGAAGATCTCTCTACGAGCTTTTTCCGGAGGTGAAAGGGACGAGAGTAGACAAGCTGTACCTGGAGGCATTGAGAACGCAGCGGCCCCAGAGTTTCGTGAACGAATACCAGCTTGGAGGTAAGGAGTTCTTCTTTGAAATCAACGCCTATCCATCTAAGCGTGGCCTCTCTGTTTTCGTCAAAGACATTACCGAGCGCAGGTGGGTAGAGGAGGCGTTGCGCGAAAGTGAAGGGCGCTTTCGGGAAGTCTTCGAGCATTCACGGGACGTGTTATACAAGAGGAATCTCGAGACAGGACGATACGAATACATGAGCCCTGCCATAGCCCAAATAACCGGATACACCCCGGACGAATTGATGGTCATGGACCCCGATGAGATTGATTCACAGATTCACCCAGAAGACATCGAGAGGATCAATGAGATCAGGCGAAACGTGCTTGAGACCTCTCAAGGCCATGAGATAGTGTCCCCGGTAGAATATCGAGTGAAGTGCAAAGATGGAAGCTATCGCTGGATCTCCGACCACTATGCTCTGCTCAGGGGGCCGGAGGGGCACCCATTATTCTCCGTCGCCAGCGTGAGGGACATCACCGAGCGCAAGCGGGCCGAGGAAGCGATCCGCAGGCTCAGCCAGTTCCGGGAAAGCATCATCGATAACGTGAGTGCATGGCTCGACGTAATTGACGAGGAGGCCAACGTCCTGGTCTGGAACAAAGCCGCAGAGGAGCTCAGCGGCTACTCACGCCACGAGGTCGTAGGGCACGATAATATCTGGGAGTGGCTCTACCCGGACGAAGAGTATCGAAACGAGATTCTGGCAAGAGTGGCCGGGCTCACTGATAGAAAGGGAACCGAGACCACGATCCGCTGCAAGGATGGCCAAACTAAGATCATATCGTGGAACTCCCGAATCCTGGTGGACGAGAATGGGGTAGTGGTTGGGACAATCGCCATCGGCCATGACATCACCGCGCGCAAGCAGGCGGAGGAGGAGCGAGAAAAACCTGCCGAAGTCGAAATGGGTGGCTTTGTTAGCATGTGCGCATCCTGCAAAAAGACACGCGACGATGAGGGCCAGTGGCATCCAATCGAAGCCTATATCATGGAACATGACGACATTCAGATCAGTCATGGCATTTGTCCCGAATGCGCAAAGAAGCTTTATCCCGACTTTTTTTGAGGACAATGAGTAGAGGCCCTTGTATTTGGGATTAGCAACATCGGAGAGGTGCATGAGAAAAATTGGGGTGTTCATCTGTCACTGTGGACTCAACATCGCCGACACGGTGGATGTGGAGCGGGTGCGGGAAGAGATCAGGAAATACCCCGGCGTGCTGCACGCCGTGGATTACAAGTATATGTGTTCTGACCCCGGCCAGGACCTTATCCGGGACGCCATCCGGGAGAGGGGGCTGGACGGCGTAGTGGTGGCTGCCTGTTCCCCCTCCATGCACGAAACCACTTTCCGCAGGGCGGCGGCTTCGGCGGGGGTCAACCCCTACCAGTGTGAGATCGCCAACATCCGGGAACAGTGTTCCTGGGTGCACCGGGACGACAAAGAAGCAGCCACCGATAAAGCCCTTAAGATTATCCAGACCATCGTGGAGAAGGTGCGCCACGACGAGCCTCTGACGCCTCTCAGCCTGCCGCTGGTCAGGCGCGCATTGGTAATTGGGGGGGGCATCGCCGGGCTGACGGCTGCGCTGGACATCGCCGAGGCCGGCTATCCGGTGGTGCTGGTGGAACGGGAAGCGGCGCTAGGCGGCCACATGGCCCGCCTGTCCGGCCTCTACCTCAATTTCGAGGGCGCGTCCGATTTCCTGGCCGCCAGGATCGAGGCCGTCGAGAATCATCCCCACGTCGAGGTCCTGACCGAGACCGAGGTGGCGGAGGTCGGCGGCTACGTGGGCAATTTCCAGGTCAGGATGCGCTCTGGAGACAGAGATGGAGATGGGCAGGAGCTTGAACGCCAGATCGGAGCCATCGTGGTGGCTACTGGCTACGACCTCTATCCCAGGGAGAAACTGGGAGAGTACGGCGGCGGACGTTACCCGGACATCATCGACGGCCTGCAATTTGAGGACATGCTGGCCGACGGCGAGATACGCCGTCCCTCCGATGGGCGGCAGCCTAAAGAGATAGTCTTCGTGCAGTGCGCCGGCTCCCGCGACCCGGAGATGCACCTGCCCTATTGCTCTAAAGTGTGCTGCATGTACGTGGCCAAACAGGCCATGGCCTACAAGCAACGGGTGCCCGACGGCCAGGCTTACGTCTTCTACATCGACATTCGCTCCCAGGGAAAAGGCTACGAGGAGTTCGTGCAGCGGGCTATGGAAGAGTACAAAGTGCTCTATCTGCGGGGCAAGGTGTCCAGGATATTCCAGGAGGATGGCAGGGTCGTGGTGTGGGGCGTCGATACCCTGGGTGGCGTACCTCTTGAGGTAGCTGCCGACCTGGTGGTGTTGGCTACGGCCATCGTGCCCGGCGCTGGAGCCAGGGACCTGGCTAAAAGGCTGCGGATATCCACTGACGAGCATGGCTTTTTCAGCGAGGCCCACCCCAAACTGCGCCCGGTGGAGAGTCTGACCGCCGGCGTTTACCTGGCCGGGGCCGGGCAGTTCCCCAAGGATATCCCGGAAACTATAGCCCAGGCCAGCGGGGCCGCGGCTAAGGTGCTGTCTCTCTTCTCGCGACGGGAGATGGTTCAGGAGCCAACCGTGACCCAGGTTGATGAGGAGCTTTGTTCGGCCTGCGGCCTGTGCGTGGCCGTCTGCCCCTATGAAGCGCGCCAGATACACCCCTGGCGGTCGTTCGCCACCGTCAATCCGGCCCTGTGCCAGAGCTGTGGGGCCTGCGTGGTGGCCTGCCCCAACAAAGCTTCCAGGGTGCGCAACTTCACCACCGCCCAGGTATTGGCTATGGTGGAGGCGGCCCTGTAAGACGACATATTGACGTAACTGAATGGAGACGAAGCTTATGATCGACTCGACGTTTAGTCACATCGTCAGCCAGCGAAGCGGGGAGAATATCTCCCGCTGCTACTACTGCCAGAAATGCACGGCCGGCTGTCCCACCGCCTACGCCATGGACTACAAGCCAGCCCAGGTGCTTAAGATGATCCAGTTGGGCATGAAAGATGATCTGCTCCAAAGTTCGGCTATCTGGCTGTGCGTGGGCTGCGAAACGTGCGGCACCCGCTGCCCCAACGAGATCGACATCGCTCATGTGATGGACGCCCTGCGCCACCTGGCCGTCGAGGAGGGCTATGCCCCGGCCGAAAAAGAGATATTTGCCCTCCATGAGTGTTTCCTGAGCAGCATCAGGACCTTTGGCCGGGTGCACGAGGCTACCATGCTGGCTAGCTACATGCTAAAAAGTACAGCTCTCTTTTCCGACCTGGACCTGGGGCTTAAGCTGTTCTTAAAAGGCAAGATACCTCTCCTGCCCGATCGGGTCAGACGTTTACAGGAAATCAAGCGCATGTTCAAGGAGGCTGAGGAACTTTGAGATACTCATTTTATCCTGGCTGCACCCTTCATTCTACAGCCATAGAGTATGGCCTTTCCACCGAAGCGGTCTGTCGAGCGGCAGGCATTGAACTGGTAGAGCTGGACGATTGGAACTGTTGCGGCGCTTCCTCGGCCCACAGCCTCAGTCCTTATCTGGCTAAAGCTTTACCGGCCCGCAACGTGATCATCGCCCAGGAAATGGGCCTGGATATGGCCGTGGCCTGCGCGGCCTGTTTCTACCAGAGCGTCTCTGCCGACGCCCAGTTGCGCCAGGACGAGACCTTTCGGAAGGAGATGGAACAGACTTATGGGATCGAATACCGGGGTCAGATTCGACCTCGCATCCTGCTGGATATCTTCGGCCACGACTTAGGAGCGGAGAATATCGCCGCGATGGTGAAAATGCCGCTCAAGGGGCTGAAACCTGTCAGCTATTACGGCTGCGTCCTGGTCAGGCCGCCGGAGCTTAGCGGCCACTGGGACGACCCGGAACACCCGGTCGTTATGGACAGGCTGATGACTGCCATCGGAGCGGAACCCTTAGCCTGGTCCTACGCCGTCGATTGTTGCGGGGCCAGCCTGTCCCTGAACCGCAGCGACGTGGTCATCAAGCTGGTGGGCAGGTTGTTGGACGCCGCCCAGGAGGCCGGAGCCAACTGTATCGCCACCGCCTGCCCGCTTTGCATGGCTAACCTGGACACCCGCCAGAAAGGTCGCGCCCACAAGTTGCCCATCTTCTACTTCACCGAGCTGCTGGCCCTGGCCTTTGGCCTGGAAGAGACAGAAGGCTGGTTCAGGCGACACCTGGTTGACCCTTTGCCTCTCCTGCGTCGTCTGAAACTGATCTGATAGCATAAAGTTGACATAATCGAGGAGTGCTTTATTATATGGCAGACCAAGCTCAATCAACGGATACAGGCAAAGCCGTCCTGATCGTGGGGGCGGGCATCGGCGGGATGGGGTCGGCCATGCTGCTGGCCGAGATGGGGTATAAGGTCTATCTGCTGGATCGTGCGCCGGGCATCGGCGGCTCGATGCATCTTTTGGACCGCACCTTTCCCACCGACTCCTGTGGGTTGTGCATCATGGCTCCCGTGCAACCGGCCTATTGCCCCACCCTGGAATGTGACCTGCATCCCAACGTCGAAATCCTGCCCTACGCCGATGTGGAACGTCTGGCAGGGGAGCCAGGAGCTTTCCAGGTCACTATCCACCACCGGCCGCGCTACGTGGACGTGGAGAAATGTAACCGCTGCGGAGAGTGCGCCCTGGTCTGCCCGGCACCACGTCCCGGCGAATACGAGGAAGAGTTGCGCCTTGAGAAAGCCATTTATCGTCCGCCCTCGCGGGCTGTGCCCGACGCGTTTGTGATAGACAAAGCCTGTTGCACCGAGTGCGGCAAATGCGTCGTGGTGTGCCCCACGGCGGCCATCGATCTGAACATGGAAGGCAGCCGCTCGCAGATCGAGGTCGGAGCCGTCATCCTGAGTCCCGGGTTCACGCCCTTCGACGCCCGCCTCAAGGGCGAATACGGCTACGGCTTCTACGACAACGTGCTGACCAGCATCCAGTTTGAGCGCATGATCAGCCTGGCCGGCTACACCCAGGCCCGCATAGTGCGCCCTTCGGATGGCAAACCGCCGCGCCGTATGGCCTTTATCCAGTGCGTGGGGTCGCGGGATAATTCCTGTGGAGCGGGCTACTGCTCAGCCGTGTGCTGCACCTACACGGCCAAACAGGTGGGAGTAGCCAAAGAGTTGCGGCCCGATCTTGACATAACTGTCTTCTACATCGACATCCGCACCTTTGGACAGGATTTCGAGCGGTACTTTGACCGGGTGGCGGCCTTGCCGGGCGTCACTTACCGACGCAGTATGGTCTCCTCGGTCAAACAGCTTATGGGCAGTCGCAATCTGCGCCTTGCCTGCGTGGCCGAAAACGGGAATCTTCGAGAAGAGGATTTCGATATGGTGGTGCTGGCGGTGGGCTTCGCTCCGCCGCCGGGTTTCCAGGAGTTGGGCCGCCGCCTGGGGGTAGAGTTGAACGAATACGGTTTCTGCGTCACTCACAGCTTCGCTCCCAACGACACGTCCCGGCCAGGCGTCTTCGTGGGCGGCTCCTTCCGCGAACCCAAAGACATCCCCGAAACGGTGATCGAGGCCGCCGGGGCTTCGGCCCGCGCGGCCCGGTTCTTATCCGTCCGCCACGGCCGGCCATCTCGCCCTGCCATCCCTGAAGAGGAAAAAGAGCAGGATGTAAGCGACGAGAAGCCACGGATCGGCGTTTTCGTCTGCGCCTGCGGCCAGGATACAAACCAGGCGCTTGACGTGGACGCGGTGGCCGCTCAGGCCCGAACCATCCCCAGGGTAGCAGTCAGCCGGGTTATACCCGATGCCTGTGAAACCGAGGGCCTGAAACAGATCGAAATGGCTATCAGGGAAGGCCAGCTTAACCGCGTGGTGGTGGCGGGCTGTAGCCCTCGCCTTTATCGCTCTCGGTTCGAGGACGTGATGCGTCAGGCTGAACTTAACCCCTATTTGCTGGAGCGGGTCAACGTCCGCGAACAGTGCGCCTGGGTCCACCAGGAGGACCGCCAGGCAGCCACAGCCAAGGCCGGGGACCTGGTGGCTATGGCCGTAACCAGGGCGGGCTTTGACCAGGCCCTCCAGCCTGCTCACATCACCCCCACGCGGAGCGCGCTGGTCATCGGGGGCGGGCTGGCCGGGATGACCGCCGCTCTGCACCTGGCCGGGCAGGGTTATCACGTCCACCTGGTGGAGAGAGAGGCCGAACTGGGCGGGCAACTGCGCCACGTGCGCCACACCCTGGAAGGGGAACCTACTGACAGGTTCCTCCAGGATTTGATCGCCCAGGTGGAGGGAAACGAACTCATTTCAGTGTATAAGAGGGCAGAGGTTCGGGAGGTAGGAGGCTACAAAGGGCAATACCAGTCCGTTGTGGCCCTGGCCGATGGGGAAATGAAGCAATTGGAGCATGGGGCCATCATCGTGGCTAGCGGGGGACAGGAGGCCAAAACGGAGGAATACCTGTACGGTCAGGATGCGCGGGTGGTCACCCAACTGGAACTGGAAGAGATGCTGGCCGCCAGCGTGGAGGGCCTGCGCTCCGTAGTGATGATCCAGTGCGTTGGCTCCCGCGACGAGAAGCGGCCCTATTGCAGCCGCGTCTGCTGCTCCCAGGCGATCAAGAACGCTCTGAAGATCAAGCAGCTCAATCCGCAGGCCAACGTATTTATCCTGTACCGTGACGTTCGCACCTACGGCTTCCGCGAGGCTTATTACCAGCAGGCCAGGGACGCCGGGGTGGTCTTCATCCGCTACGAGCCGACGGACAGGCCAAAAGTGACGCCAAAGACGGAACGCTTACAAATCGCGGTGGCGGATCCTATGTTGGGCCGCGAGCTGACCCTGGAAGCCGATCTGTTGGTGTTGAGCACTGGCATCGCTCCCCGCGACAACCAGGCTCTGGCGGAGGTTCTGGACTTGCCCCTGGACGAAGATGGCTTTTTCCAGGAAGAGCACCACAAGATGCGCCCTCTGGATTCCACCAGGGCCGGCATCTACCTGTGCGGTCTGGCCCATAGCCCGCGCTTCATCGATGAAACCATCTGCCAGGCCAGCGGAGCGGCCAGTCGCGCCGTGGCGCTGCTCTCCCGGCCCCGGCTGGAGGACAAGGGCCTGGTGGTGGCCGTCAACGAGCGACGGTGTAGCGGCTGTGGCCTGTGCATTTCGGCCTGTCCCTACGGGGCGCGGGAGATGGACGAAGAGAAGCACGTGGCCCGCGTGATCGAGATGCTGTGCCAGGGGTGCGGCGCCTGTATGGCAGCCTGCCCCAACAAAGCCTGCACCCTGCAAAACCTGACCACCAACCAGGTGATGGCTATGCTGGAGGTGGTGCTGTAGAGACCTGCCGCTGATAATTTACACAAGGGAGGAAGGGTCGTGCTATGAGCGCCCAATTTCATGGGATCACCAGCATCGGGTTGACGCTGATCGCTATTGTCATCGCTTTGGTGGCTATGTTCCAAACGTCGTGGGAGTGGGGCGTGGTGTATCTGGCGGCCTGTATAGTGGCGGTGGGGATCATCCTCTACGTTTACTGCGCCAGGTGCCCCTGTCGGGAGAAGTGCGGGCACGTCTTCCTCGGCAGGCTGGCGGCAGCCTTAGTGGAGCGGCAGCCGGGACCTTACACCGTGGTCGAATTGGCCGCCCTGCTTCTGGCGTTACTGCTGTTATGGGGGCTGCCCCAGGTCTGGCTGTGGCGATATACGGGGCTGTTCGTCGCCTTCTGGGTGCTGAGCGCCATCGCCCTGACGCAGATTCGGATCGTCGTCTGTCGAAACTGCGGTAACGTCTATTGCCCGGCTAATCCGCGCCGGAGTTAGCTTTCACTATAGAAAGGGAATCTATGGACGAATTCGAGCCTAAAATCATCGCTTTTCTGTGCAAGTGGTGCACCTACACCGGGGCCGACCTGGCCGGCACCTCTCGCTTTCAGTATCCGCCCAACGTCCGGACCATTCAGTTGATGTGCACCGGCGCCCTCGATCCCGTTTACGTTATGAAAGCTTTCCTGGAGGGAGCGGACGGGGTGCTTATCGGGGGTTGTCATCCTGGCGACTGTCACTATCAGAGCGGCAACTACAAGGCCCGCCGCCGGGTAGCCATCCTGAAAAATATCCTGCACCAGATGGGCTTCGACCAGGAGCGGGTCTGGTTGCGCTGGATCAGCGCCAGCGAGGGCCGTCTCTTTGCCGATACCGTCACGGAGATGGTGCAGGCCATAAGAGAAAAAGGCCCTAACCCTATAAAGGAGCTTTGGAGCGTATAAGATCACAATAAAATAAAAATCAATTACGAAACGAGGCAGGAACATAGAACATGACCGTAACCGCTTTGCTGGAAATCAAAGAAGACCTGCGGGCCACGCTGACCCACCTGATGCGTGATCTCATCGAGAAGGACGTTGTTGACGTGCTGCTTGTGCCCCAGGCTGTACCCTCTGGCGACAACGTGGTGCAAACCCTGGTGCGTAATCCCGACCGCTTGAATAGTGTCGATCCTCTCGCCCCGGTGTTGCCGGTCAACGCCGCCACGCTGGTCGCCGACCTGACGGTCACCGGTTTCGAGGGCCGGCTGGGGGTGGTGCTCCGCTCGTGTGAGATCAGAGCTTTGATCGAACTGACCAAGTTGCAGCAGGCCAGCCTGGACAACGTGGTCATCATTGGCCTCGACTGTTTGGGTACCTACGAGGTGCCCGACTACGCCGGGTTGGCCCAGGAAATGGAAGGGCCGCTGGAATCCAGAGGGCTGAGGATATTTGAGGACCTGAGGCGGCGGGTGGAGGAGGGCAATATAACCTCTGATCCTCCCCTGAGAACGGCCTGCCAGATGTGCGAGCAGCCTTTCCCGGACAATGCCCATCTGAGCATTGGTTTTGTGGGGCTGGAGGCCGGGGCGGGCTTGCTCATCTCCGCCCCGGATGAGGTGGCCGAAAAGCTAGGGCTGGCAGCCGCCGAAATGCCGCCTGGCCGCCAGGAGGCCATCGACACTCTGGTGGCGGAGCGGACGGCAGAACGCGATCGCCTCTTTGCCGAGTTCGGAGAAAAGGTGAAGGATATGCCCGGCCTTCTGGCTCAGTTCTCCACCTGTATCCGCTGCCACAACTGCATGGTGGCCTGTCCCATCTGCTACTGCAAGCAGTGCATCTTTCGCACCGACACTTTTGAGCACGCCCCGACCCAATATCGCCGCTGGGTGGAGCGCAAAGGTTCCATACGTATGCCGACCGACACCCTGCTCTTTCATCTGACCCGCCTCAACCACATGGTAACTTCGTGCGTGGGCTGTGGCATGTGTGAAAGCGCCTGTCCCAGTCACCTGCCTGTGGCTACCATCTTCCGAGCGGTGGGCCAGAAAGTGCAGGCTCTATTCGATTACGAGCCTGGCCGCAGCCTGGAAGACGAGATACCGCTGTCCACCTTCCGCGAGGATGAGTTGAGCTATATGGGGGAGAAGGAGTAGTAGCACTGGAGGAGGTAGAATTATGACTGAAGCAAAAGAAATGACCCCGGTTAGCAAAGTGAAAATCACCTATCAGGACTATTTGCTGCTGCCGGAGTGTGATGTGCATCAATATGAGCTTATTGACGGGAGGTTGCACATGGTCCCTGCCCCAATTCCTTACCATCAGCGCGTTCTGGTAAAGCTGATCTATTTTTTGGAAGCCTTCGTTACTGAGCGTGGTCTGGGGGAAATTCTGGTTGCTCCCTGTGACGTAGTGCTTTCGGAGACAGACGTGGTGCAGCCGGACCTCTTTTTCATCTCCGAGGAGCGCAGCCACATCATGGGCGAAAAAGCTATCCAGGGCGCGCCGGATTTGATCGTGGAAATTTTCTCTCCTTCAACCAGGCAGCGTGACCAGGGCATCAAGCGCAAGCTTTACGCTCAGCATGGGGTGAAGGAATACTGGTTAGTCGATCCGGATGCAAAGTCGGTGGAAGTCCTGCGCTGGAGCGTAAGTGGATATGAGACCGTCGAAATCTATTCGCATAGTGATACGCTTCGCTCCCCTCTGTGGACCGCACTGGAGCTTAATCTGGCAGACATTTTCAAGGAGGCATAAGACTATGGCTGAAAAGCTAATCCCTGTTTACATCATGGGCAAGAAATACGACGTGCCGCCCGATTTGACCATCATGAAGGCCATGGAATACGCCGGCTACAAACTGGTGAGAGGAGCAGGCTGCCGGGCCGGATTTTGCGGGGCCTGCGCCACGGTGTACCGCACCAAAGGCGACTACAGGCTCAAGATCGGGCTGGCCTGCGGCACGATGGTTGAGCCTGACATGTACCTGGCTCAGATTCCTTTCTTTCCCGCCGAGCGGGCCACTTACAGACTGGACGAACTGGAACCCACTTTTGAGACTTTGTTCAGTCTTTATCCTCAACTTATGCGCTGTCTGGCCTGCGGCACCTGCACCAAAGCCTGTCCCCAGGACCTGGATGTCAAGGACTATATGGCCGCCGCCATGCGGGGCGACATTGCCGCCGTGGCCGACAAGTCTTTCGATTGTCTGATGTGTGGCCTGTGCGCAGCCCGCTGCCCGGCGGAGGAGGTGCAATACAATATCGCCATTCTCTGCCGCCGCCTGTACGGTCGCTGTCTGGCTCCTAAGGCCCAACACCTGGCCGAGCGGGTGGCTGAGATCGAGGCCGGAAAGTTCGACCAGGACTTGGCTGAGATGAAACAATTGGGCGAGGCCGAGCTGCGCAAGATGTACAACGAGCGGGACATCGAGCCGGAGTAGGGAGAGCACAAGGCGTCTGGCACTGGAAGGCTGTATCAGAACCACAAAGAGCACGAAGGACACAAAGATTGTATGCTTAGTGCTCTTGGTGTCCTTTGTGGTTGATAGGCTATGTTCAACGCTCTATTCCAACCAGATTAGATATTTGCAAAGCATGAAATAGCACAACTTCGAGGAGGAAGCACAAACTATGGGATACACACCCGAAATGCGCGAGTCGATAAAGAAGGTAGAGGCCACCCGTCCGGCCCGTTTGAGCGAGACTTTTCCCATGATGTCGCCGCAGGAAAAGCAGGCTATTCTCGAACAGTTCCATCCTGACTACATCAGGGAAGGGATGCGCGAGCTCCGGGTGGGGGTGAACAAAGGCGACCGCACTCCCAACGAACTGGCCGAGCTGCTGGAAGGTCGCAGCCATCTACACTCGGATAGCCTCGATCTGGAGCAGATTGACTATGATACCGACGTGCTGGTCATCGGTGGAGGTGGGGCCGGCTCTTCGGCTGCTCTTCTGGCCCGCGAGCAGGGCGCTAAGGTCATCGTCTCTAACAAGCTGCGCCACGGCGACGCCAACACCATGATGGCTCAAGGCGGCATCCAGGCCGCCGACAAGCCCACCGATTCGCCTGCGATCCACTACCTGGACGTTATCGGGGGCGGACATTTCACCAACGTGCCCGCCCTGGTGGAAGCGCTCGTTCACGACGCGCCGGGAGTCATCAAGTGGCTGGAGGATTTGGGCTGCATGTTCGACAAGGAGCCTGATGGCACGATGGTCACCATGCACGGCGGGGGCACCTCTCGCAAGCGGATGCATTCCGCCCGCGACTACTCCGGCGCGGAGATCATGCGCACCCTGCGCGACGAGGTGCGCAGTTACCCGCAGGACATCACCGTCCTAGAATTTTCCCCCGCCATCGAGTTGATCATGGACGATAAAGGCCAGGTGGCCGGGGCCGTTCTACTCAATATGGAGACAGACGAACATCTGGTGGTGCGAGCCAAATGCGTTATCATCGCCACCGGCGGCAGCGGTCGCCTGCACTATCAAGATTTTGCCACCACGAACCATTACGGCGCTACCGGCGATGGTCTGATCCTGGCCTACCGCCTGGGAGCTAAGCTCTCTTTCATGGACACCATGCAATATCATCCTACCGGGGCGGCCTATCCAGAACAGATCGTGGGGCTGCTGGTTACGGAGAAGGTGCGGGGCCTGGGAGCACAGGTGTGTAATATCGATGGCCTGCAATTCGTCTTTCCGCGCGAGACCCGCGACGTGGAGGCTTCGGCCCTCATCCGCGAGTGCGTGGAGCGTAAAAAGGGCGTTACTACTCCGTCGGGCATGGTGGGGGTGTGGCTCGATTCGCCCATGATCGACATCATTCACGGGCCGGGCACCATCCAGAAGGCGTTACCGGCTATGGTGCGCCAGTTCGCTCGTTTTGACGTGGATATTGTCAAGGATCCCATGCTGGTCTATCCTACTCTGCATTATCAGAACGGGGGAGTAGCCCTCAAAGCGGATGGCTCTACGGATATACCCAACCTGTTTGTGGCCGGGGAGATTTCCGGCGGGGTGCACGGTCGCAACCGTCTGATGGGCAATTCGCTGCTGGAGATCACCGTCTTTGGACGACGGGCGGGGAAGGCTGCTGCTCTGCGAGCCAAAGAAGTGGCCCTGGGGCACCTGACCCTGGGCCACCTGGACGATTGGGAGCGGCAGTTGAAGGAGGCCGGCCTGGAGCCGAAAGTCGTCTCGCCCATCCTGCTGCCGGATTACACCCGCAAGGTGCGACGCCCGGAGCTGGTGGGGCTTGTTCGGGGAGAGGAAGTGTACGCCGCAGCCTCGTAAGCGCCGGGGTATAAAAGGCAGCACGCCTATTTGACATAAAAATATGGAGATGCCGGGAATCGAACCCGGGTCCAGAGAATTCGACCGTGGTCATGCTACAAGCTTAGTCGGTTCCCATCAGTCTCGCCCGATTTGCTCTCAACCGACCGAGCGCGCCTCGGGCCAGTCGATGGTCTTTGGCTCCCCTTATCGACATGGGGGGCGCCGCACCCCGATGCTTATGACATCTGAGCCGGGCCTATCGGGGGGAGAACCCGGTCAGACGTGGCTGCTCTAGGCAGCCAGGGCGAGTTGTCTTTCGCCAGTTATTTTAGTTTGCCCCTTTTAACGAGGCGGGGCGCCTCGGCTTGCAGACCAGGGCCAGCCTTCCCCGTCGAAACCTGTCATCCCCTGTGGTATATATTATAGCACACCTGGCCCGAAATTCCAAACTTTTCAGGCAGAACCCAAAGGGAGGCGCACATGGCTAAACGACCCCGTAACCTGTGGTCTGCTGGCCGAATTGAAAGCGGTGGGTCTGGCTGTCTGCGCTTCTTTGGGGGTACTGGCCTGCGCCATTTTTCTCCTGAATTACGCGGCTCACTCCTGGTCGGCGGCGGTGCGGGCCAGGATCCCCGCCAGCTCCTCGATGACCGTCAACAGGCCAGTGTGGTCCAGCTCCCCCCGTTCCCTGACCATCGCCGTGTTGAATAGCTCGTGGACCACGGCTGTCACCGGCAGGGGCACGCCATAGTCCTTGCTGGTCTGGCGGATGATGTTCAGGTCTTTGTAGTGCAGCCGCACCCGGAAGCCAGGCTCGAAGTCGCCCCGCACCATGCGCGGGCCGCGATTTTCCAGCACCCCGCAGCGGGCCAGCCCCCCGCTCAACACCTGCACGATCCTGGCCGGGTCCACTCCTGCTTTGGCCCCCAGGGTCAGCGCCTCGCTCACGCCGGCGATGGTGACGGCCACCAACACCTGGTTGCAGGCCTTCACCGTCTGGCCGGCGCCGTTGGAACCGCACAGCACCGCGCTCTTGCCCAGCACGTCGAAGATCGGTTTCACCTGCTCGAAGGTCTCCTGGTCGCCCCCGACCATGATGGAGAGGGTGCCTTTTTGGGCGCCCACGTCTCCGCCGCTCACGGGCGCATCCAGGCAGCGCACCTCCTTCTCGACCAGCGCTTCGGCCACCCGCACCGCTACGGCAGGGGCGATGGTGCTCATATCCACGTAGATCAGCCCCGCAGGCGCGCCCTCGATCAAGCCGTCAGGGCCCAGGGCCACCTGCTCCACGTCGGGCGAGTCGGGGAGCATGGTGATGACCACCTCGCTCTGTTCCGCCACCTGGCGGGGAGACCAGGCGGCGGTCGCGCCGGCGGCAACCAGCTCGTCCACCGGCGGGCGGCTGCGGTTGTAGACTACCAGCGGGTAGCCCGCGTTCAACAGGTTGTGGGCCATGGGCCGCCCCATGATGCCCAGACCGATGAACCCGACAGTCGGTTTAGACATAGGTTCACTCCTTTGACGAAAACGTTAAAGTGATGTAAAATCACCAACAAAGTTTGTTAATTGAGGCAACGAAATCTTCGAGGATCAAAACCTCGCTTCTCGCTCCCGTCGCAGATATTCGTCGGTATTTAAGCCCTGCCACACCTCTTTATGTAGCCCGGTCAGATGGACAACGTAATCATCAGGCTGGGGCACCAGGATGATCATGTTACCCTGGACATCGACGAGCAAACGGTCGCCTTTCTTAATGTTAAGCTGCTGACGGGCGATCCTGGGAATCGAAATCTGATAGCGGCTGCTAACTTTAACAGTGGTCGTCATACCGGTCTCCTGATCGAGTAAATCTTGATTTTGCTTAGCATTATAGCATATTTCCTTGTGAAAGACAAAGAAAAGGGAGGAGAAAATTATGGCAAAATACATTCTGGCCCACGACCTGGGCACTACGGGCAACAAGGCCAGTCTGTTCGACGCCGAAGGGAAGGCGTTAGCCAGCGCCTTCGTCGGCTACGAAACTGCTTATCCACACGCCACCTGGGCCGAACAGGACCCCGCCGATTGGTGGCGGGCGATTTGTGATTCCAGCCAGGAGCTACTGACCAGGGCGAACGTGCCCGCCAGCGATGTAGCGGTCATCGCCTTCAGCGGGCAGATGATGGGGTGTCTGCCCGTCGATGACAAGGGTAAGCCCCTGCGTTCGTCCATCATCTGGGCCGACATGCGGGCCGTAGAGGAGGCCAGGTTTCTGGCCGAGAAGTGTGGCGCGGACGAGGTCTATCGCCGCAGCGGGCACCGGGCCGTGTCTTCCTATTCGGCGGCCAAGATACTGTGGGTACGAAACCACCAGCCGGACATCTTCGCCCGCACACACAAAATCCTTCACGCCAAAGATTACGCCGTCTATAAATTAACGGGCCAGTTCGCTACCGATTGTTCTGATGCTTCGGGCACCAATCTTCTGGACCTGGACAGGATGGCCTGGGCAGAGGACATTCTGGAGGCGATAGAGCTTGACATAAACCTTTTACCCGAACCATACCCCTCCAGCCAGGTGGTGGGCCAGGTGACGGCCGCGGCGGAGGAGGAGACAGGTCTGGCGCAGGGCACGCCGGTGGTCATCGGGGGGGGCGACGGAGCCTGCGCCACGACGGGAGCCGGGGCGGTGAACGAAGGGGATGCCTACAACTACATCGGTTCCTCTGCCTGGATATCCGTTGTCACCCGCCGGCCGATCTACGACCCCCAAAAGAGAACTTTCACCTTTGTCTGTCTGGACCCGGCCTTTTTCTTCCCGACAGGCACGATGCAGGCGGCAGGAGGGTCTTACGGCTGGCTGGAGCGGGTCTGGCGGGGCGAGGAGGACGAGGAGAGCCTGTACCGCGCTATGGACGCCGAGGCGGCAGGGGTGGAGCCGGGCGCAGAGAGATTGATCTTCCTGCCCTACCTCATCGGCGAACGGAGCCCGCACTGGAACCCCAGGGCGCGGGCCGCCTTCGTGGGTCTGACCATGAGGCATGGCCGGGCGGAGATGGCCCGCGCCGTCCTGGAAGGGGTGGCCTTCAACCTGCGTATCATCCTGGACGCCCTCAGAGAGCAGGGAGTCCAAATCCCGGCCATTCGTCTTATCGGGGGCGGGGCGAAAAGCGCCCTCTGGCGGCAAATCCTGGCCGACGTCTTTGGCCTGCCCGTTTTGCGCCCCACTCTCCTGGCCGAAGCCACCTCGCTGGGCGCGGCCATCGCCGGGGGGGTAGGGGTGGGCCTTTTCCCCGATTTCGGGGTGGCGGCGCGGCTGGTCGAAGTGAGCGAGGGAGAGAAACCAGACCCCAACCTCAAGGAGCGGTACGGGAAGCTCTACAATATCTTCCAGGATACGTACCGCGCCCTGGAACCTCTGTATGAACGGCTGGCCCAGACAACTTGAATGGCGGAAAACGCGGAAGAAGGGAAGACGTGGAAAGCACTGGGAGTCAAACTCCCAGGCTAAAAACTGAAGCAAGCTAAAAAAAATGGACGCTTGTGGCTGTAAAATTATCCCCAGGGGTAGCTTTATCTTGAGAGTGGCCCTGATCCTCGTCATCTGGCTCGGTCCGCCTGGCGTAATTCAGGCCGACGATCCGCCTTCCTTTTTAGCCAGGCGTGATTTCGAGGTCGGGAAAGGTCCCGTGTTCGTGCTGGCCGAGGACTGGAACGGCGATGGACATCTCGATCTGGCCGTAGCCAACGAGGTGAGCAACGATATCTCGATCCTGTTGGGCGATGGACAGGGGACTTTCTGGAGGGCCGGCGATTACAAAGCCGGGCAATTTCCCCGCTCTATGGCCGCTGGCGATTTCGACGGCGACGGCCACCCGGACCTGGCCGTGGTCAACTTCGTGAGCGATAGCCTCTCTATTCTGTTAGGCCAGGGCGACGGATCTTTTCAGACGACGACCCACTACCAGGTCGGCGATAAGCCCATGTCCGTAATAGCCCAAGATTTTGATGATGACCGCCGCCTCGATCTGATCGTGATCGACGATCGGGGGGCCTCTCTCCTGCTGGGCAGCGGCCAGGGCGCCTTTCACCAGGCAGGCACCTATAAAGCGGGCCGAGGGCCTGTATCTGCCGTGGCCGCAGACTTCGACGGCGACGGCGGCCTCGACTTGGCCGTGGCTAATATAAATAGCGACAACGTTTCCATCCTGCTCAGCCTGGGCAGTAAAAAAGGCAGCGCCGGCCCAGAGCATTACTCTTTCTACTTCCGGGAGGCCACTCACTACCAGGTCGGGGACCTGCCCGAGTTCATAACGGCTGGAGACTGGAACGGCGACGGCGCGCTCGACTTGGCCGTGGCTAACGGGATCGATGGGACTATCTCTGTTTTGTTGGGTGGGGGCCATGGAGTTTTCCAAGCCGCCACCCACTACGAGGTGGGGGCCTCCCCCACCTCCATAGCGAGCAGCGATTTCAACGGCGACGGCCATCCTGACCTGGCTATAGCTCGCTACTGGGGTGTCTCCATCCTGCTGGGTCAGGGCCACGGAGTTTTTGGAGAAGCAACCGACTATGGAACCGGCAGTGGGGCTGCCTCCGTGACGACGGGAGACTTCGACCGGGACGGGCGCCTGGACCTGGCTGTGGCTAACGGCGGAAGCAACAACGTCTCCATTTTACTGGGTTGGGGCGATGGGACTTTCCGGGTGGCGGTAGACCACTGGACCGGGCCTGGTCCTGCTTCTCTAACCAGCGGGGACTGGAACGGCGACGGCTGCCTGGACCTGGCCGTGGCCCACGCCTGGAGCGGCAAAGTTTCCATTTTGCAGGGCGGGAAGGGTAGACTTTCCTTGAGGATAGTGGGCGACTACCAGGTCGGGGACGGGGCTGTAGCCATGGCCGGCGGAGACCTCAACGGCGATGGGCGCCTGGACCTGGCCGTGGCTAACGCCAGGAGCAATAGCATCTCCGTCTTGCTGAGCCGGGGCGATGGGACTTTCCAGGTGGCAGGCCACTTTGAGACCGGGTTTTCGCCTGCCGCGGTCGGGGCCGGCGACCTCGACGGCGATGGCCGTCTGGACCTGGCGGTGGCTAATCAGGTGAGCGATACCGTTTCTATCCTGTTGGGCTGGGGTGATGGGACCTTTCGAGGGGCAATAGACTATCCAGTGGGGGATATGCCCGCCGCCCTGACGATAGGGGACTTCGACGGCGATGGCAACCTCGATGTGGCCGTAGTCAACTATCAGGATGTCTCTGTCCTGCTGAGCCAGGGACACGGGGCCTTTCAGGCGGCCGCTCATTACCAGGCCGGAGAGTGGCCCGTGTTCGTGACCACGGGAGATTTTGACCGTGACGGCCACCTGGACCTGGCCGTCGCCAACTGGAAAAGCAACGACGTCTCCATCCTGCTGAGCGAAAAAGACGATAATGGATTCTCGTTCCAAAAAGCAGGCGACTACCAGGCCGGGGATGGCCCTCTATCCCTGGCGGCAGGAGACCTGGATGGCGACGGCCACCTGGACCTGGCGGCGGCCAATATGTATAATAACACTGTCTCAGTCCTGTTGGGCCGGGGTGGGGCGGTGTTCCACCACGCGGGGGACTATGGGGTGGGGCCTTCTCCGCGCTTTGTGAGGGCCGCAGACCTGGATGGCAACGGCGCTCTGGACCTGGTGGTGGCTAACCTGGAGGGCTATGGCGTCTCCATTCTGCTCAACGCCGGCCATAGATAGCCATCTGGGTGTCGCCGGTGAACTGTCCGGGAGCCAGGCGGCGCGGCGGCGAAGGCAGAAAATCTCTCCCCTAATCCTGCGCCAGTTGTGATTGCACTACGACCCCGTCCTTAAGCATCTTGTGGATCGGGCATTGATGGGAGATCAGGAAGAGCTTGTGGCGTTCCTTCGGCTCAAGTTCACCTCTCAGCTTGATGTCTTCTTGAATGTGCTCCTCGTACCTGGGGATGGCCTCACAGTTTTCGCAATCCTCGGCAAACACGCGGTCGTATTCCAGAACCAGCTCCACCTCACGCAGATCGAGGCCATGGTGTTGAGCGTAGGTGTGCAGGATGACGGCGGTGCACGAGCCGAGGCTCGCCAGCAGCATCCCGTAAGGCGTCAGGGCGTGGAGGTGATGCGCTGGCTGGAGTTCGTCGGATTCGGGGGTGTGGGGATCCAAAGCCCAAAATTCAGTCTCAAACCTGTTATTTTGACGAATCATAACTTTCTCTGCCATAGTATCCCTCCTTACTAACTACGAATTCTGTGTTATCTGTGGCTCATTATCTGGCGCTGTCCTCCCTTTCCACCACAGCACTCCCCCAGGCAGGCTGGTGAGGTAGATAATCATTTGCATGATGAGGGAGACGGACAGAGCGAGATGCTCAGGGACGCCCACCAGACCGAAAAAGAAGACGTAAGCGCCCTGGCCCACGCCTAGCCCTCCCACCGAAATGGGTACCAGCAGCACGAAGGCGATGAGAGGGTTGAACAGGAAAATGTAGAGGAGCGGCACCCCTCCACCCAAAGCCTGGAAGATGAGGTAGTTGACGAAATTGGAGAGGAGCAGGGTCAGCAAAGAGACGCAAAAAGCCAACAACAGCGCCCCATAGCTATGGCTGTAAACCGCCATGGCCTCCGAGAGCCGCTCGTAGATGGAGGCCACAGGAGCCAGGAAAGGCAACCGGAAAAGACGCCCCACCAGCGCCCGCAGACGCTGACTCAGCAGGAGGGCAAAAACGCCGAAGATAAAACCCAACGCCACAAAAGCGGCCACCACGATGCCCTGTAAATCGGCTCGACCGGTGACGTAGACGGTCACTATCGCCGTCACCAGGGCGGCGCTCATGAAGGCCACCAGCCCCACTATGCGGTCCACGAACACCGAAACAGCCGCCTCCTCAGCCCTTTCTGTGTAGCGGGCCAGACCATACCCCCGCATCACGTCGCCCCCCACGTTGGCGGGCAGAAAGTTGTTAAAAAAAACGCCTACAAAGGCGTAAGCCAGGAGATTGCTGAAAGGAATACGAATATCCAGCGCCCTCAGAAGGATGTACCACTTCAGGCAGCCATTGATGATGGCCCCCAGATAGAGGATGAGAGCCAGGATCAGGCAGGAGTAATTGGCCGCCACCACAGCCGCCCCCACCTGGGCCATATCCACCTGGCTGAAAAGATAGATTATCAACCCCAGGCTGACCACGATCTTGAGTGCTGTTATGAGCCTGTCCCTCACCTTGCCTCCCAGCCTTTGTTCCTGGTCTCCTGTTCCGTTTCTTCCACGTCCACCTTTTTGGTCGTCCAGGCCATGTCCCAGACCACGTGCTTTTCCTTCCGAATGTAATAATCGTAGGCCCCCAAAATGCGGGAGAGGAACTCGATGCTGCCCAGCGCGAACAGCATGTAGATGAGGCGGATGGCGCTCCACATCTCGCCCAGCGCCAGACGCAATACCAGGCCGGTCTCCAGGCTGGAGACTTTGTAGCCGTACTTGTCCTTGAGATAGAGGTGGCCGGCGTAGTTGCGCCGCCTTTGCCGGATGAAGTCGCCCAGGGTTTCGGGCCCCATGTTGAAGACCACCGCGTCAGGGGCGTAGAAGACGCGCATCCCACGTTTGACGATCAGGGCTTCGACGAAAGCCTCGTCCATAGCCACGTCCGGCGGAATGCGGTCGAACACCTTGCGGAAGGCGATCAATTCGCCGGTGCGGGGCACCTCCAGGCAAAGCTGATGTTCCATTTTGAGGCGCAGGTGGGAAAGGTAGCCGATAATGTGGCCAGGGGTGTTGACTGGCACCTTCTGCGCCCCGGTCATGCCCACGTTGGGATCCTCGAAATGGCGCACCATGTTTTCGATGCTGTCGTGGCGGGGCAGGGTGTCGCCGCTTTCCAGGACGCAGATGTCTTCCCCGGCGCGCTGGAGAAAGAGGTTGACGGCCGAGGTCTTGCCCTCCCGACAGGGCTGAACCAGCAGCCTGATGCGCCCGTCGCGGGCCATGTACTCTTGTACGATCTCTTCGGTGCAGTCGGTGCATCCGCTGGCGACCACGATGATCTCGGCGATCTCCGCCTGGTAGAGCTTCTGGTCCAGCATGGCCTCCAGCAGCTTGCCGATGTTGGCCTCTTCGTTGTAGGCGGTGATGCCCACGCTGCACCTGATCTTGTCGTCCGTTTGGGTCACGGTTTATACCCCTCAACTCCTTGGTAGGTGCCTGGCACTTCCAAAAGTGCCAGGCACCTTTTCCGGTTATATCCCTCAACTCCTTGCGGTTGTCACGCTCTCTCGGATAAACCAGGCAGCGTAAGCAATGGACTGCCGGATATCCTCTTCCTCAAGATAGGGATAAGCTTCAAGAATCTCATCCATAGACATCCCGCCAGCGAGCAGATCAAGGATCAGATAAACAGGCATCCGCATACCTCTGATACAAGGTTGCCCCTGATAAACTTTTGGGTTGATGGTGATTCTGTCCAGGTTGGCGACGATCCACGTTTCAACTGGTTCGGTGTTCTCGTTTTCTTCTTTTTTCACAAAGACCATAGTCCAGGCTCACTAAGATAAAACCTTGCCAAACACTGGTAGCTTCTCTTGAACGTAACCTGGGTGCTTTCTTGATAAATCATGCCCTTTGATTGCAACCTCAAGAGCAGCTAACTTCGGGATAGCGGTTTTTGCCACTTCGTAATACTGTTCGTCAATTTCTATCCCCACGCTGTCATATCCCAACGCCTCTGCTGCGGCTAACGTCGATCCGCTACCGGCGAAAGGGTCTAGTATGCTCCCCCTCCCCAGAGGTAAAGAAGCCCATACCAACTGACGTAAAAAATGCTGAGGCTTAAGGCTTGGATGTGGAGCTAGTTCTCTTTCGTGCTGTGGAGTTCTGCCACTTCCTATTACGTCGCAAAAGGGCGCATCCTCTGAAATTCTTCGCAATCCCCCTGTACTCCAGCGGCTTAGATTGTCGGCCAATCGGCCTTCCAACGGGCGCCTAAACAACCCCCAGGGTTCCCAGCAGGCTCTAGGCATTGAGCTTACCCGTCTGAACTTGGCCTCAGCCCCTTTTGGGCGGTCTCCTCCCCTGAACGTCCGCACCAGTCTGACGATTTCGCCCCTTTTTTCAAAGCCCGCTTCAACTATTGCGCTCCAGACAATGTGAGACAAAATAGGATTGGCGGCGATAAATATGTGTGCTCCGGGGACGAGGGTAGGGTATAAACGTTTCCCCCACTCATAGAAGAAATCACGTATTATCTTCAGGTCTTTTTCATCCAATACTGTAAATCGAGGCAGCGGAGAGCGATTGCTACCATCAAAGGAGGGAGGAATGCGCCAAACGCCTCCTCGTCCTGCTCTGCGCTTCTCAATCTCGACATGAGTATATTCACGAACACCAAATGGGGGATCGGTAATCACAGCCTCAAAAGAGCGTTCCGGGCAGCTCTCAAGCCACTCTAAACAGTCGGCTAAATGTATCTCGTAGGCCATGACCTTCTCACTCTCACGACGAGACCAATGTGTGCCAGGCCACGCGCGCCGTGCGGGGCAGTTCCAGCCAGGTTTCTTTACGCGTAAGCGTGCGCAGAATGCGGTGGGGCCGCAGGTAGAAGCGGCGGTAAGCCTCTTTCCATTTGCGTTCCACCAATTCGGTGGGCATACCGGGCATCTCAAAGCTGGCCTGGCCCTCGAAAAAGGCGAAGTCGTCGTAATCCTGCACCAGAAGTTTTCCCTGCTCCATCACGGTGCGATGCATCTGGGTGCCTGGGAAGGGAGTAGCCATCGAGAAGTTTGCCACCACAGGGTCCAGCTCGCAGGCAAAGCGGATGGTGTCCTCCATCGTCTCCTCGGTTTCGCCCGGCAGGCCGATGATGAAAAAACCGATGGTCTCCATTCCTACTTCTCTGGCGGCCTGGAAAGCGGCCCGCACCTGCTCCAGAGTGAGGTGTTTATCGATGACCGAGTCCAGGATGCGCTGGTTGCCGCTTTCCACCCCGAAGGCGGTGCGGATACAGCCTGCCTCCCGCATGCGGCCCAGTAGCTCCCTGTCGGCCAGGTTGGCCCGGATGCCGTTGATCGTGATCCAGGGCACCTGGTTCAACCCTTCGGCGATGAGCAGGTCGCATATCTCCAGCGCCCTGGCGCGGTCGATGTTGAAGGAGTCGTCCAGGATGCCGATCTCTGCCGCTCCCAGGTCATGCACCAGCCACCGCCACTCCTCGACCACGTTCTGGGGAGAGCGGTCGCGCCAGATGCGAGGCGATATCTGAGAGCAGTAGGTGCAGCGGTAGGGGCAGCCCCGCGAGGTGAGGATGGGATAGCTTGGCCCTTCCACCTGATCAACGGTCGGTTGCAGGTTGGTGTAACGTTCCACTTTGAAGAAGTGATAGGCCGGCAATGGCAGACCGTTCGGGTCATCGACGGGCCGGTCGGGAGTGTGGATAACCTGACCGTCGGGGCCTTTGAAGGAGATCCCCTGCACCTGGCCGAAATCGGGCCATCTGTCGCCGGCCTCCAGCACCTGGCATATCTCTTCCCAGGTGGACTCTCCTTCACCCCGCGCCACGATATCCACTTCAGGGCGTTGAGCCGATTCGGTGGGCAGAACGGTAGGATGGGGGCCGCCCAGAACGACCAGAGCTTCAGTCAGACTTTTGACCAGGGCGGCGTCGCGCCAGGCGGCTTTGATCTGGATGGTGTTGGCCGTAATGCCCACCACCTGGGGGCCATACTCGGACAAAACCCGTTCCAGGGGCACGTCCTCCACGTCGCCATCGTAGAGGCGCACCTGGTCGCCCCGATGTTCGGAGATGGCCGCCAGGTATGCCAGCCCCAGCGAGGGCGAGGTGCGTGTATCTATGGGCAGGTTCACCCTGGGATTGACGAGCAAGACTCTCAGCACGGATCGTTCTCCTGATCGATTTAATACGATTCACGATGCAAAATGTACGATGCACGTGTCCGATATTATACCAGATTTCGGGGAAAAAGGGTAATTCCCCGCCTGCGCTCTTTGCCGATGGAGCCATATCCTCCCCGGAGCAATTCTCTTTGTTAAGGGACGATTTAAGATTTGCATTCTCTGTCGATTGTGCTAAAATCAAAAGATGGGCATTTCACTTTTGCTGATGTATTTAGGAGGAATGTATGGCTAAAGAGGAACTTGAGAAGTCTTATCTATCATCTGGCTGGCGCAGAAAGGCGGGCTATCTGGTGCATCTCCTGGATCGATGGCAGCCGACGGAAACCGTGATCCTGGTTGGGACAGCCCTTTTGATAGGTCTGGGCGCAGGTTTTGGGGCGGTGATCTTCCGCTGGCTGATCGACGCGTTCACCACCCTGTCCTTCGTCACCGCCGGGTCGGTCCTTAGCTTCATGGGGCGCTATTACGTTATCATCGTGCCGGCCATCGGGGGGCTGTTCGTGGGGCCCATGATCTACTTTTTCGCCCGCGAGGCCAAAGGTCACGGTGTGCCAGAGGTTATGGAAGCGGTAGCCATGCGCGGAGGACGGATCCGCCCCATTGTGGTAGTCATCAAAGCCCTGGCCTCGTCCATCTGTATTGGAAGTGGCGGCTCGGCGGGCCGTGAGGGGCCTATTGTGCAGATCGGCTCGGCGCTAGGTTCGACGGTGGGCCAGATGCTCCACATGTCCGATGATCGGATCCGCAACCTGGTGGCCTGCGGGGCGGCCGGTGGCATCGCCGCCACCTTCAACGCTCCTATCGCCGGGGTCATCTTCGCCCTGGAGATCATCCTGGGCGAGTTCAGCGTGGGATGCTTCTCCACGGTGGTCATCTCTTCGGTCACGGCCAGCGTCATAGGCCGCATCTTTATGGGCAATGTGCCTGCTTTTCCGGTGCCGTCCTATTCCATGGTTAGCCCCTGGGAGTTGCTGCTTTACGTGGGCCTGGGCGTGGTGGCTGCGGTAGTAGCCGTCGTCTTCGTCTGGATTCTCTACAAATTTGAGGACCTCTTCGACGCCTGGCGCTTTCCCGAATACTTTAAGCCCGTGTTCGGCGGCCTGATCATAGGGGCTATGGGCCTCTACTTCCCGCAACTGTTCGGCGTGGGTTACGAAGCCATCGAGAAAGCCCTTCTCAACGAGATTGTATGGAGCACGCTTCTGGTGCTGGTCCTGCTGAAGGTCTTGGCTACCTCTATAACTATCGGGTCCGGTGGTTCGGGTGGAGTTTTTGCTCCTTCTCTTTTTATCGGCTCGATGCTGGGCGGACTATATGGTCTGGCCGTTAATCACTGGCTACCGGATATCACCGCCTCTCCTGGAGCTTACGCCCTGGTGGGCATGTCTGCCGTGTTTGCGGCGGCTGCCCGTGCGCCCATCACGGCTGTCATCATTCTCTTCGAGATGACCGACGATTATCGCATCATCCTGCCCCTCATGCTGGCTACCGTTATCAGTACCCTGCTGGCCGAACACCTGAGCCGCGAATCGATCTACACCCTCAAACTTAGCCGCCGGGGCATCCGTCTGGAGCGTGGTCGGGACATAGACGTTATGCAGGGCATCACTGTCGGCGAGGCCATGACCACTGAACCGGATACCGTGCCCGCCGACATGAACTTGAAAGAGCTGATGGCCGAGTTTAACGCCACCCACCACCACGGCTTTCCCGTTCTGAGCGACCAGGGCGAACTGTATGGGGTGGTCACTATTCGGGACGTGGAAGCGGCTCTGGCCCGCGGAGATGCCAATGGCCTGACCGCCGCCGACATTGCCACCACTTCACCCCTGCTGGCCTATCCCGACGAGCCTCTGTGGGCGGCCCTGAAACGCCTGGGAGGGCGCGACGTGGGCCGTCTGCCCGTGGTGGCCCGCCATAATCCCCGCCAACTGGTGGGCCTGATCCGTCGTGACGATATCATCAGAGCCTATAACACGGCCATCATACGCCGCATGGAAGTGCAGCATCGCACGGAACGGTTACGCCTGGGCAGGCTGACGGGCACGGAGTTTGTGGAGCTAGACATTAAAGAAGGCTCGCCGGCAGCAGGTAAGCAGGTCAGTGAGATACCCTTGCCCCAGGATTGCGTGCTGCTCTCCGTTCGTCGGGGCCGGGGACTGATCATTCCCCACGGCGACACGGTATTTCAAAGCGGCGACCGCATCACGGCTTTCGCCGACTCCCGTTGTGCAGGTAAGTTGAAAGATATTTTCTAAAAAGGCACCACCTTCAGGTGCATCGAGCGCAGGGCGTATTCCACTCCGCTTCGCAGATCGCTGCGGGTGACGATGCCCGACAGATCGACTCCCAAATGGACGATGGTTTGCGCCACCTCCGGGGTGATGCCCACCAGCAAGGACTCAGTGCCCAGCAGACCGGCGGCCTGAACGGTCTGGAGCAGATGGTTGGCTACCCCGGTGTCTACAGTGGGCACCCCGGTGATGTCGATGATCACCACCCTGGCCTGGTGGGCGACGATGCTCTCCAGCAAACTGGACGTGATCTGTTGCGCCCGTTGGGTATCAATACTCCCGATCAGAGGCAAAACCAGGATGCCTTCGAAAACAGGGACGACCGGGCTGGAAAGCTCCCGGGCCAGGATGGTCATGGCCTTAGCCTGCTCCTCGGCGGCCAATTTCTGGCCGGCCATATCCGAGATCAGGTTGGCGATGGTGTACAGGAGATGGGCGGCGGCTTCGATGCGCGGCCAGGACACGACAGGCACCTCCTGCAAAGCCTGGAGATACTCCTCGGCGTCGAGGCCCAGTTTCAGAGCGTAACGGCGGTGTTCCTCCGGATCAGGCGGCTCAGGCAAAACCTGACCGCCAAACATGTAGGCCACCAGCTCGCCCTCCACCTCGATGGGCACGGCAAAATCGACGAACCCGGCGTGACAGCGATAAATGGCCGGCTCTCTGGTCTCAAAAGCCTGTCTCCCGCCGGTCAAATCGCTTTGACGACACCCCTCCCGTCCCTCCTTGACGCTGCGGATGATATCCAGGCAAATACGGCGGGACTTGCTGTGCACGGTGATCGGCTCGCCTTCCAGGTCTACTGTGGCGGCTGTGATATCGGTGGCCGTGGCGAGTTGATCCTGAATCTTCTGTAGCACTTCGATGTCTACCAAATCGGTCAATTTCATCTTTAAACCAACTCTCCTGATACATTTATTTTTTGAAGACACCCTGGGGAAGGGCGACGCTCTTCCTGCTCTTTCATGGGCAGGCGGCCATGATAAGCCTGGCAATCTCGTAAACAGCCCTGGGATTGATCAGGCGGCCAGCATTATGGGCCATGTGCTGCAACTCCTCTCCCTTTCCTTCTTCCAACAACCGTCTTAGAACGTTAATCAATTCATCAGGTGTCCTGGTCAGAGCGCCGGCCTTGTGGCTCACTATGTAGTCGATATTTCCCTCTTCCTGGCCGGGGAGGGCGTCGCTTAAGATAATGGGCAGGCCGCAGACCAGCGCCTCCGAGATGGTTATTGAGCCGGCCCTGGATATGATCAGGTCGGCGGCGCGCATCAGGGTTGGCATGTTATCGACGAAACCGTAGATTTGGGCCGGCACGTCGAAGCGCACCTCATCCAGTCTGGCTTTCAGCTTCTTGTTCCTGCCGGTCACGACCATCAGTTGCAGGCCCAAACCCAGGCCCGAGATAGCCAGAGCAAAATCGTAAACCTGCCCCGTTCCTTCGCCTCCACTGACCAGCAGGAGGGTGGGTAGCTCGGGAGCCAGGTTCAAACCTTGCCGCACCTGCTCCTTGCTTCCCATCTCTTCCAGAAATCTGGGATGCACCGGGGGGCCGATCAGTTTGATCTTGTCGAGGGGCATACCGTACTCTATGGCCGCCTGTCTGGCTTCCTCGGTGGGTACGATGTGACAGTCTACCTCGGGACAAACCCAGGCCCGATGGATGGTGACCAGTTCCGTGCCCACGACCAAAAAAGGGGTGTGCCAACCCAGGCGCTGCAAAGCCTTACAGGTCACGTGGTTGAGCAGCGGATGGACGGAGACGATGACCTGGGGCTCTTTTTCTCTGAGCGTGCTCTCCAGCCTTTTGCCGACGAAAACGTCGAACATGGCCGACATAAGCCTGGTCCGAAGCCGGCCGTTGGTCCAGTGGAAAGACCAGCCCCACAACGGCGGGAAATAACGCGTGCTCAAGGCATACAGGTCAGGAGCCAGGCTGACCGGGAAACGACCGGCGGCCAGAGCATCGACCATCTCAAGCCGATAATCAGTCTGATAACGCTCCCCGGCCAGGTTCTTTATGGCCGCGGCGAGGGCCTGGGCCGCGCTGCGGTGCCCTCCGCCGGTTTCGGACATCAAGAAAAGAACTTTTCTGACCATAGGGTTCTCTATTCCCTTCTCCCCATTTCCTGTTCCCTGTTCCCCTCTTCCCCTCGACTGACAAAGGTTTTCACCCGCCGCTCGAAGACGCGGCGTGGCAGCAGCACCCGCCGGCCACAGGTGCAACACTTGAGGCCGATATCGGCCCCCAAACGCACCACCCGCCATTCGTAGCCCCCACAGGGATGTTTTTTGCGCAAACGCACCACGTCTCCTAATCGAATGTCCATCGTCTCTCCATCCATGATCATGGTGTGATTATTATATCATAACCTGCACATTATCGCTAGAAAACGCGTTTTGCTTCTTTCGGCCTTTGGTGTATACTTAGAAAGCAAATGGAGACTCGAATCGTTACTAAGAGGAAGGCCCTCCTGCCACCGACACAAGGTCGGGCGGCTTTGTTATTGGTGGTCCTTATCCTGGTCGGGTTTTATCTCAGAATCTATCACCTCGACTTCCAAAGCCTGTGGCGGGACGAGATCGACACGGTGCTTTTCGCCCGCCGCCAGGTGCAGGCTACCCTGGCTACCTTTCGGGCTGTCGGCGAGAACGGCCCTCTTTACTTCCTGATTATGCATTACTGGACGCTGATGGCAGGTGTCACAGAGTTTGCTCTGCGTTTTTTCTCTCTGTGGTGGGGAGTGGCGGTCATCCCTCTTATCTACGTCCTGGCCCGGCGAGTGGTAAGGAGTGGGAGCGGGGAGATGGTGGGACTGCTGGCGGCTGTGGTGACCGTCGTTTCTCCTTACTTCGTCTGGTATTCCCAGGAAGCCAGGATGTATGCTCTGGTCACTTTCCTGACCATGCTTTCCTTCTATCTTTTGCTGCGGGCCATCGAGGAAAACCGTTTCTGGCTGTGGACGGGCTATACCGTCGTCACCAGCCTGTGCTTTTATACTCACCTGCTGGCGGCCCTGATCCTGGTCGCTCAGGATGTCTGGTTCGCGGTGAACTGGCGAGGCCATCGTCCGGCGTTAAAAGGCTGGCTTATCTCCCAGGCTGTTTTGACTGTGCCCTACCTGCCGCTGGCCGTCTGGCAGGGGCCTTATATCATGTCGCCCGATGCGCCGCGCTATCCCTTCGTCTCTCTGCCCGACATGTTACAGGTCTTGCTCCTGCGCTTCAGCCTGAGCATCAGCGCCTCTTACGCTCTGCTGCCTCTCAGCTTCTTCGTCTTTCTCTTCCTGATAGGGGCCTTTCTCTTTCGGACAGAACATAGACCTGACAGGTTTTCAAAACCTGTCAGGTCTACACGGCGGAGCAATGCGCTTCTTTTGTGCTATCTATTTGTGCCCATCGTCACCCTGTATCTCATCTCGTTGCGCGACCCTATCTTTGTGGACCGCTACCTGATCACCGTCGCTCCGGCCTATTACCTGCTCCTGGCCTGCGGCCTGTACGCTCTGGGACGCAGAGCGCCTGTCCTGTCCCTGGCGGCCACGGCCATTCTCGTCGCTCTGGGGCTGTTTGCCGTGTTGACCCAGGAGTCTTACAAGCCGGACTATCGGAGCGCAGCCCTTTATTACCGCCAGCGCGCCCGTCCCCACGACACCCTGGTCTTCGTCGCTCCCTTCCAGCGTCAATATTTCTCCTATTACTACGGCCAGGATTTTCAGTGGAAGGACCTGCCGCAGACCGATGCCATAACCCAGGAGGAGCTAAACCAGGCCATAGGGACCGCTTTGCCTCTGGCTGGCCGGGTGTGGCTCTTCCTGGCCGAAACACATTACTGGGATCCCAAAGGAATGATTAAAAGCTGGTTCGAGAATCACGCCCGCCTGATCGAAAGTCAAACTTTCCCCTGGGTAGAGTGGCGTTGTTACGCCCTTGAGGGGGGAGGCTGATGATAAAGATGATAGATCAGGCGACTGGCACTTTGGAATTGGAAGAAACCAGGTTTTTGCTAAAAAACCTGGTTTCTAGAGGCGACTGCCTGCCCGCTCAAGCCGGCCTGCGGCCGCGAGAGATCTTGATGATCGCGCCCACCTCTTTCTTCTCTGACTATGGCTGTCATGTGCGTATCCTGGAAGAAGCCACTATTTTACGTCAGTTGGGCAACCGCATCACCATCTGCACCTATCATCGGGGGCGAGATGTCGATGGTCTGCTCATAAAACGTGTTCCCTCTGTGCCCTGGGGAGGCAGCTACAGGATGGGCTCCTCCTGGCACAAGATCACCTTCGACGGTCTTCTGTCCCTGAAAGCCCTGGCAATCGGTCGCCAGCGTCGCCCCGACCTTATCCACGCCTATCTGCACGAAGGGGCTTTGATCGGCTATCCTCTCAGCCGTCTCTGGGGCATTCCCCTGGTCTTCGATTTCCAGGGCAGCCTGACCGCGGAGATGATCGATCATGGCTTTCTGCGTCCCCATAGCTTTCTCCATCGTCCTCTGCGCAGGCTGGAGGAGATCATCAACAATCTGCCCCAGGCCATTATAACCAGTTCGCAGCACGCGGCCACCCTGTTAGAAGAGGAGTTTGGCTGTCGCTGCCCGAACGTCTACACCGTGCCCGATTGCGTGGACGTGGAACGCTTCCACCCGCACCGTCCGGGCGGCAACGGGTCCGGCCACCTGGCAGCCCAAAAAGAGCGACTGGGCATCCCTCTGGGACGCAAGGTGGTGATCTACCTGGGGCTGCTGGCCGAGTACCAGGGTCTCGATCTGCTTCTGCAAACGGCGGCCACTCTTTTAAAAGAGCGCCCTGACTTTCATTTTCTGATCATGGGCTATCCGCGCGTGGAACACTATCGGGCCATGGCCGCCCGGCTGGGCCTGAGCAGGCACGTCACCTTTACCGGGCGGATTTCTTACCGGGAAGCGCCTCGTTACCTGGCCCTGGGCGACCTGGCCGTAGCCCCTAAACTGTCGCTCACGGAGAGCAACGGTAAGCTATTGAACTACATGGCTATGGCTTTGCCCACCGTAGCCTTCGACACGCCGGTCGCCCGTGAGTATCTGGGGCCGTGGGGAGTTTACGCCCCTCGTGGCCAGGTATCGGGACTGGCTCAGTCTCTGGCCTCGCTTCTGGCCGACGAAGAAAGAGCTTTTGCTTTGGGACAGGCTCTCAGGGCCAGAGCCGTGGCCCACTATTCCTGCCAGGAGGCGGGTCGCCACATTATGACTATCTATGAGGCCCTGACCTGAACCCACTTGCTATCTCTCCTCCATCCCAATGTTTGCCATCCCCGCGGTCCAAACCAGTTGTGTTCCTTTTCTGCCTGTCAGGTACATGGCCCGCTCGGCGGCCACGGGCTGATCGGCGCCGATGCGGGTGGCAAGCCGGGCGTTGGGCACGAGGTCATTGAGACGAATGGTGAGCCTGGAAGTGGGTTTCATGAGGTAATGCCTGGTCACGGTCGAACCGTTCTCTTTCATAATGGTGACCTGGACGTTAGCCCGCACGCTGTTGGGGTTCATGACCATGATGAAGGTATCGGTCTGGGAGGTAAGCCCTTCAGGCAGATACCAGGTGTGGGCCAGTTTCGTGGCTCCAGGGGAACAATGTCCACCCTCTCGGTCGGAGAAGTACACAGCCCGTTCCACCACCAGGGGTTGGTCAGCCTCAACGCGAGTGGAAAAGGCGGCGTTGGGCACAATGGTGTTGGCCGACAGGGTGAAGCGAGCGGTGGGACGGAGGCGATGTCTCCGCACCACGGTGCTCCCGTCATCCTTCATGAAAGTGATGGTGGCGTTGGCCCAGTTCTGGCTGGCATTATAAAATAAAAACCAGCTCTCGAAGCCAGGGCCGGTGTATCCTTCGGGCAGATACCAGGTACTGGCCGGCGCAGAAGCCCCAATTGAGCCGTGCACGCCGCGCCGCCCGGAGAAAAACACCACCCGTTCGGCCAGGATGTCTCGCTCGGCTTCGATCACGGTGGAAAAGGAAACGTTGGGAAGCACCTGGTTCACCAGAATGGATGGCCTGGAGATAGGGGATAAAGTGTACTCCCGCTTTACTATAGAACCATCTTCCCCGGCAAAGCTGATAGTGGTCCTGGTCGGAGCCGCATGGGGATTGTGAAGGAGTATCCAGGTTTCAAATCCCCCGCCGGTGAACCCTTCGGCGAAGTACCAGGTGCGGGCCGGAGCCTGAGCGCCTGCGGTGGTGTGTCCATCGTGGGCAAAATAGGTCGTCCGCTCGGCGTAGACGCCCTGGTCAGCCTCGACCACGACGGAGATGGGCGCTTCGGGCACGATGTCATCGAGGGGGATGGACAGGCGAGAGGTAGGCTTGAGGCTGTATTCTTTCCTGACGATTGAGCCATCTGGCCGCGTGAGGGTCAGAATGGCCTCCGCCATTTTGCGCTGCGGATTCATCAGCATGATCCAGAGGCGAGAGGGGTCGAAAGGAGCGCCGGCCCCAAAGTACCAGGCGATCTCTGGCCGGGGCGGAGGGGCGACCATCTCGGCGACCAGGAGGTAGGTCTCTTCTGCCTGGGCGGTGAAAATCACCGGCCTCTTGGCCGGGAAAGCGTCTTCCCTCACCCGGCGACCGTTCTCCAGACGATAGAGAGTCACCCCCTGGTCTGTGTCCCAGTCGCTAACGAGAAGCGCAGGCTCGATGGAAACCTGGCCGGAGACGGTTACCTCCAGGGCCATCTCCTCCGCCCTGGCCCAGGTCAGGAAAGCCTGGCCGGGTTTGGTGGGCAGGAAAGTCAGACGTTCATCCCGAAGGCTGCCCCCGCCCACGAAAAAGGCTCCAGGGGCAGAATAGACGTAGCCTGCCCCGGACTGATCGTCTTGCCAAAAGTTGAGGTCAACTCCTTCTTCTTTCTCGTCCCCGTTCCCATCTTCGTTTTCGTCTCTGTTCTCATCGCCATTCTGGCCCCAATAAGCAGCCAGCGTGTCTACGGCCTGGCCTATGGGCTTGGGGCGGTCGCCAACCTGAAAGACGCCAAAACTGCCCTCGTAGGGGTTGTCGAGGACCAGAAGGTCGTTGAGCATCCACTTGAAGCCGCCGCCGAAATTGTGCGTTTTCAGGTACAGGTAGATGGCCGTTTCGTAAATCGAGGTCAGGGCCGTGTCTACCGGGGTGGAGTGTTCGGGCTGGCTGCTGGTGGCGTTGGAATAGCCAAATTCCTCGAAGACGTAGGGTTGTCCGGGGAAGATGGCCCGCAGCTTTTCCAGGATTTCAAAGGCGCGTTCCAGGCCCCACATGCTGCCGGCGACGCTGTAGTAGTGGAAAGAACCAAAATCCAGGCTGGCGTTGGCGGGCAGAGAAGCGAAGAGGAGGTTATTGTGACCGACGGTGATCAGGTGCCGGGGGTCAACGGCGCGGATAGGGTCGGTCTGCGCCTCTATCCAGGCTTGCAGGGTGTCGCTAAAGACCTCCAGGAAAAATCGCCAGTGCTCGGAAGCGGGGGAGGTGATGTAGTCCAGGATGATCCCGCCGTTTTCCCGCACCCAGTTGGTGGCCACCTTGAGAAAATCCAGGTAGAGGAAATAAGCGTTGGCGCAGAAGTAGCCCATCTCCGGGGGGACATAGGACGGCACGAGCCAGCTTCCTGGGCTGACCTGTCGCCAGTCCTCCACCTCGGCCCGGCTCTTCTGCTCACCGTAGTGATCGACCAGGGCCGCAGTCTGGGCCGGCGGCTGGTAGGCGGATGGATACTGGCTGGAGACGATAGCGCGAAACGCAGGCTCGTTCTCCAGATCGTAGCCCATGATGACGGTCTCGTCGGCATAGCGGCCGGCAATCTGGGCGTCTAAGTCCCCCACCTGGACCAGATTGTAACGGTGCTCGTCGTTGAGGGTCAGCAGAACGTACAGGTTGTGGGTGTGAGCCAGGTTCAGCACCGTGTCCAGCTTGCTGAAGTCTCCGGCCTGGATGTCGTCGGCCAGGGCGGACTGGACAAAGATGCGCACCACCCTGAAGCCGCTCTCTCCCGCCTTGCGGAAATCCTTTTCGATGAGAGCTGGGTCGAACTCGTCCCACATCTTCCAGGCGCGATCAAAATAACCCTCGTAATTGACGCCCAGACAAAAGAAGGGGTGGCCGTCGGGGGTCAAAAAGCGAGCACTGTCTGGAGCAGTGTGGATCGGCATATTTAATTTTACCTCCTCCTCGTATGTTTAGCTCTCGGACCTGATGGAGCGACGTCAGTCCAGGCCGTATGTGGCAGCGGCCTCTGCCGGGTCCCGGCCTTCCTTAACCACTTCGCACAGGGCGGCGATGAACCTGGAGGGGTCTTGGGCCTGCATCACGTTGCGCCCGAAAACCACCCCCCGCGCCCCGCCCTCGATTTCCCGCCGGGCCAGCCGCAGGGCATCGATCTCACGTGGAGTTTTTTCGGCCCCCAGTCCAAAGATGGGGATGGGTACCGCCGCCGTCACCTGGTCGAAATTGACGGTGTAAAAGGTTTTGATGGCCTCTGCTCCCAACTCGGCGATGATGCGGCAGCCGGTGTAAACCTGCTCAAACAGTTCCTCGGCGCTCAGCCTGTCGGCCGCGAGGGGAAAGATCTCGCCGATGACGGGCAGTCCTCGCCCCCTGGCCTCGTTAGCCAGGTCGCAGAAGACGTGCACGTTCGCGGCGTCCAGGGCTTCGTCTCCGGTGTTCAGGGTGAGAGAAATCAAGACGATTTCCGCTCCCCGAGCCGCAGCCTCGGCCGGCCTGATAGCGGGCACAGTGACCCCCTCATTGTACCTCCAATGGAAGCAGTAAACGGTGCTCCAGTTCAAGCGCACGATGGGCAGTGGGGCACCCTTGTAGCAAAAGGCATGACCACAATGGGATAGCATCCCAGGGCTGAGCAGAATACCGTCCACCTGTGGGGTGATGGCTTTGATGGCCTGCGGCAGATCGAAGAAGCCCGGCAGGGGGCCATCGAATTCGCCGTGGTCCACGGCCACAATGACGGCATTCTGATCGTCGGTGAAAAGTTTGCGCAGGCGGATGTCCTTGCCTTCCATGAATTCATTACCTCCACGTGCTGCTTTGAAAACTTCCCGCTGATTGAACGCATCTCCTTGCGTTCTGTAAACTAAGTCATATTATATATCTCAAAGTGTTGGCTGTCAATAGCAAAGACCCTGGCCGGTTGCCTGGTCAGGGTCTCTTCTATCTGAGCGTGGGTTTCCAGGTGTAGGGTCGGCGCTTATTCCGTGGACTCAGCCTCGGGCATCTCCAAAAGCGTCCATTCGCCGTCTTTGATCTCGACCATGACCATGGCCTCTTTGCTCAACCCGCTATGGTCTTCGGCAGAGAAGTTGAAAACGCCGCCGATGCCTACAAAATCAGTGGTGTTCTCCAGGGCATCGCGGATGGCGGCCTGGTCGGCGCCCACCTGCTCGATGGCCTGCCCCAGAAGATGCAAGGCGTCCCAGGCGTGCCCCCCGAAGTGTCCCCCGGACATCCTGGCGCTTACCTCGTACTTTTCCTCAAACAGGCTGGCGTATTCCAGCAACACTTCTTTCTGAGGATCGTCGTCAGGTAACTCATCGACCACCAGGAGCTTGCTCCCTGGGAAGATGACCCCCTCAGCCCCTTCTCCGGCCAGCTCGATGAACTTCATATTGGATATGCCATGACTCTGCAACAGGGGCAGGTCCACGCCCAACTGCATCATGTTCTTGGCCACCATGGCCGGCCCCGGATTGGTGCCCCAGCAGATCACGGCCTGCGCCTGGCTGCCCCTGATACGCGTCAGTTGGGCGGTCATGTCGGTATCTTCCACGCCGAAACTTTCCTCGGCCACCACTTCGATGCCCGCTTCGGGAGCCTGAAGTATGATCTGGTTGCGGCCACTCTCGCCGAAGGCATTGGAGACGTAGATGACCGCCACCTTGTCGATGCCCTGCCAGGTCAGGTAGTCCACGATCTTGGATACGGCCATCACGTCGGTCTGGGCGGTCTTGAACACCCATTTTTTGACCGGCTCGGTGATCTCGATGCCAGCCGCCATCGAGATCAGGGGTATTTCCGCCTTCTCCACGATATCCACCACCGCCAGGGTGGTGCCGGTTTGGCTGGGGCCGATGATAGCCAGAACTTGATCGTCCTCGATCAATTTCTTGGTAGCCATCACCGCCTTGGTCTCGTCGCTGGCTGTGTCGTAGATGATCAACTCCAACGGCTGCCCGTTGATACCCCCGGCTTCGTTGATGGCTTCCTCCAGCATCAGCAGGGTATCGCGTTCGGGGGTGCCCAGGGGCGAAGCTGGCCCGGTGATAGCCATGATGCCCCCAATCTTGATCGGTTCCTGAGCCTGAACAGGGGCCAGCAGCAGCCCCGACACCACTATGATGGTAAGTAATACACCCATTCCTTTGGAAAGCATGATCAAACTCCTCCTTCCTTTTTTTCCCATTCTCGCTTTCCTCACCTCTTCTTTCTCGTCAGGTAAAAGGTCATAAGCCTCCCCCCTTTCTCAGCATCAGTAAATCCTTTATGAAAACAAAAAGCGTGAGGCTGGTATGCCTCACGCCTGGTTTGAACCGGCTTCCAGGTTGTTTCACCTGAACCTCTGCCTGGAAGTAAGGCACACCATGCCTGTGCTATTGGAATAATAGTAGTAATAATAAGCGCAAGCAGAAGTGAAGATGGCCCCACCCGCTGACAGACAGGTCTCTTTTTCCAGTCTACTTAATATGGATAGCCGAAGACGTTGCTTCTGAACCGACATCTATTCGTTATCTCCCAAAAGAGGGTCAATCTAAAAATCGCCAGTTACGAGGTTTCCTTCAGCAGATCCACCACCAGCCGGTAAGCTACGCCGACCGCCGGAAAGCAGACCGTCTGGGGTGTATCAGAGCCCATGAATTGCTCGATCCCCTCCGGCGTGCTTAGATCCGCCCCTGTCAATTCGCGGCAGTTGATGGTCTCCATCTCAGCCTCGAAGCGGCGACGAAACTCCTGCGCCACCGCCAAAGTGCGGAACCATTCCTCTGTGGTGTCACCCCGCTCCTTCTTGAGGCCGATAGCCATCACGGCACCGGCGACGGCACCGCAGACGGCCCCCGTGTTGCCGATCCCGCCGGCGAAGCAGCTGGCAATCCGGGGAATGATCTCGTTCTCAATCTCGAATTCCTGGCACACGGCCAGCAGTACGGCCTCCGATCAACCGTAACCCTGCTCCATGATTCGCATGGCCCGGTTTTGCTCCATGGTCTTCCATCCTTTCCCCTTCAATATAGTTCACTACAATCTATTCTATAAGTTTGCAAAACCTAACGTAGACCTAATCTAGCTCAGGCTGTCATCAACCGAAATGGGTTAATCTTCTGTGCAAATTCTAAGCAGAGTATAGCACATTAAAAAGGAACTGTCAACTTGATGACTTATCTCCACTTCCAGGAAAGACCCCGACCGATTTCTCGGCCAGGGTCTTTTTTGCCTGAGTATGAGCTATAGGGTTGAACGCTACTCCACCATCCACTCGTGAGGGATGCCCAACTCGTCCAGCGTGGTGGCGTAGTCAACCAGAACATCCAGGGTCACCACATCCACCCCGGTATCCACCACCTTGTCATCGGGCACACCGTACTCGGCCATGGCCTCTTCGACGCCCATCTGAGCCATCAGGGTCAGCAGTTCCACGCTCTTGTAGCCCTGGAAGTACTCCCGCTGCGCCACCAGAACGTCGATCACTCCTTCCTTCACGAACTCGATGTGTTCGGTGGTGGCGTCGAAGCACACGATCTTGACCTCGCCAGCCCGTCCCTGCTCCTTCACCGCCTTGGCCCAGGCCGGCCCGTTGTAGGCGTACACCCCAAAGGCCCCGGCCAGATCAGGGTTGGCCGCCAGGGTGGAGTTAGCCAACTCCAGGGCGGTGGCCGAGTCCTCTTTGTCGTTGTTGATCGGCTCTACGATCTCGATAGCCGAGCCTTCCATCGCTTCGGTGAAGCCCTCGATCCGTTCCAGCGAGTTCAGGGCCGTCAGCGAGCCGGTGCCGATGCCTACCTTCCCGCCGTCGGGCAACAGCTCCAGCATGGCCAGACCAGCCTCCACGCCGGCCGCCTTGTTGCTGGTGCCCACGTAGGCCAGGCGCTCGCTCTCCGGGGCGTCGGTGTCCAGGGTGATGACCGGGATGCCGGCCTCCATGGCAGCCTCGATGGTGGCCGCTGCCGCCACCGGATCGGAGGGGGCGATGGCGATGCCGTTCACGCCCTGGGCAATGTAGGCTTCCATGGTGCTGATCTGGGCCTGCACGTCCTCTTTCTGGGGCACGAAGAACTCGGCTTCTACGCCCAGCACGGCGGCGGCGTCCATCGTACCTTTCTCCACGTTGGCCCAGTAGGGGTGCACCGACTTGCCGATGACTACCACCCTGACCTCGGCAGGGGGCGCGGCTTCGGGCATTTCCATAAACGTCCATTCGCCGTTTTCGATCTGGACCATGACGAAAGCATCTTTGGTCAGGCCGTTGTGGTCTTCGGGAGAGAAGTTGAAGATGCCGCCGGTGCCCACAAAGCCAGTGGTGTTCTCCAGGGCATCGCGGATGGCGGCCTTATCGGCGCCCACCTGCTTGATGGCCTGCACCAGAAGTTGCAAGGCGTCCCAGGCGTGTCCCCCGAACGTATCGGCGCTACGCCCGTACTTTTCCTCAAACATGCTGGCGTATTCCAGCAACACTTCTTTCTGAGGATCGATATCGGGCAGGCCGTTGGCTACCAGGAGCTTGCCCGCCGGGAAGATGACCCCCTCAGCCCCTTCTCCAGCCAGCTCGATGAACTTCTTGTTGGCTATGCCGTGACTCTGCAACAGGGGGATGTCCATGCCCAACTGCATCATGTTTTTAGCCACCATGGCCGGCCCCGGATTGGTGCCCCAGCAGATCACAGCCTGCGCTTCGCTGCCTTTGATGCGCGTCAGTTGGGCGGTCATGTCGGTATCTTCTACGCCGAAACTTTCCTCGACCACCACCTCGATGCCCGCCTCAGGAGCCTGAATGGCGATCTGATCGCGGCCACTTTCACCGAAAGCGTTGGAAACGTAGATGACCGCCACCTTGTCGATGTCCTGCCAGGTCAGGTAGTCCACGATCTTGGATACGGCCAGAACGTCGGTCTGGGGGGTCTTGAACACCCATTTTTTGACCGGCTCCACGATTTGAATGCCGGCGGCCATCGAGACCAGGGGAAGCTCGGCCTTCTCAATGGTATCTACTACGGCCAGAGTGGTGCCTGTCTGGCTGGGGCCGATAATGGCGATGACTTTATCTTCCTCGATCAGCTTCTTGGTAGCCATCACCGCCTTGGTCTCCTCGCTGGCTGTGTCATAGATGATCAACTCCAGCGGCTGTCCGTTGATACCCCCGGCCTGGTTGATGGCTTCCTCCAGCATCAGCAGGGTATCGCGTTCGGGGGTGCCCAGGGGCGAAGCTGGCCCGGTGACAGCCATGATGCCCCCAATCTTGATCGGTTCCTGAGCCTGCGCAGGGGCCAGGGACAGGGGCCCCAGAAGCAGCCCTAACACCACTACAATGGTAAGTAATACACCAGTTCCTTTGGAAAGCATAATTAAACTCCTCCTTTCGTTTTTTTCATTGGCGCTTTCCTTGTATTTTCCTTCCCGTCAGGTAAAGGTCATAAGCCTCCCCCCTTTCTCAGAATCAGTAAATCCTTTGTGAAAACAAAAAGCGTGAGGCTGGTATGCCTCACGCCTGGGTTGAACTGGTTTCCAGGTTTTTTTACCTGGGTCTCTGTCTTGAAGTGAGGCACACCATGCCTGCACTGTTGAAATAATAGCAGGCAAAAGCAAAGATGGCCTCATCCGCTGACAGACAGGTCTCTCTTTCCAGTCTACTTAATCTATCATTTGACGATAAGCGGAGACGTTGCTTCTGAGTTGACACTATCCTTTATCTCCCACAAGAGGATCAAACTAAAAGCCGCGAGTCGCATTCTTTACCAGACCCGCAGCTTCGCGTTCCTATCCCACCGGGGCCTATTCTGGCCCGACAGGTTGATCTTCTGTGCAAACTCTAGGGAGATTATAGCACATTAAAAAGGGATTGTCAACTCAGCCCGTTCCCATTCGGGCAGCGTATTCGAATTGAGCGACTATCTGCCTGAATGGAACTACTTACGCTTCCAGCCAGCCACGGGCGCGCTGGACGGCCCTGTTCCAGCCCCGATAACCTTCCGCGCGCCGCTCCTCAGCCCATTCCGGCCTGAAAACCCGCTCCACGCCCCAGTTGCGTTTAAGCTCTTCCCGGCTGTCCCACAGGCCGGCGGCCAATCCAGCGGCGTAGGCTGCACCCAGGGCCGTGGTCTCCCGCACAGTGGGACGCACTACTTCCACATCCAGGATGTCGGCCTGAAGCTGCATCAGAAAATCGTTCTGCACCGCCCCGCCGTCCACCTTCAGGGTTGTCAGTTTCAGCCCGGCGTCGGTCTGCATGGCTTCCAGCACTTCGCGGCTCTGATAGCAGATGGCCTCCAGGGTAGCCCGCACCAGGTGGGCTTTGGTCACGTAACGGGTGAGGCCCACGATGACCCCTCGGGCGTACATGTCCCAGTGGGGGGCAAACAGGCCGGAGAAGGCGGGCACAAAGTAGACGCCGCCGGTGTCCTCCACCGAGCGGGCGATCTCTTCTGTCTGGGCCGCATTCTCGATCAACCCCAGGTTGTCCCTGAGCCATTGCACCGCCGCTCCGGTGATGGCGATAGACCCCTCCAGGGCGTAGACGGCCCGGCCCTCCTCCAGACCGTAGGCCACGGTGGTCAAAAGGCCGCTTTGGGAAGGAACGATCTCTGGCCCGGTGTTCAAAAGCATGAAACAGCCGGTGCCGTAGGTATTCTTGGCCTCTCCCTTCTGGTAGCCAACCTGGCCGAAGAGCGCGGCCTGCTGATCGCCCAGAGCGCCGCAGACGGGCACGGCTCCCCCTACTGGACCGCCCTCCAGGGTGTGGCCGTAAAACTCCTTATCGCTGGAAGGTCGAATGGTGGGCATCATAGCCGGCGGGACGCCCAGCAGGTCCAGGAGTTCCTCATCCCAATCCAGGGTACGCAGGTTCATGAGCATGGTGCGCGAGGCGTTGGTCACGTCGGTGACGTGCGCCCCGCCGGTCAGGTTCCAGATGAGCCAGGTGTCGATGTTTCCGAATAGAGCCTGGCCCTGCTCCGCCCGTTCTCTGAGGCCGGCCACGTGATCCAGCAGCCATTTGATCTTGGGGCCGGAGAAGTAGGTGGCGATGGGCAGCCCCGTTCTCTCCCGGAACTTCTCCTCTAACCCCTGATCGATGAGCGCCTGGCAGATGTCGGTGGTGCGGGTGCACTGCCAGACGATGGCGTTGTACAAAGGCTGGCCCGTCCGTGGGTCCCAGACCACGGTTGTCTCCCGCTGGTTGGTGACGCCGATAGCGGCCAATTCCTGGGGCCGAATCCCTCCGGCCTCCAGGGCGCCAGTTGTCACCTTCTGGCTTGTGGCCCATATCTCCATAGGGTCGTGCTCCACCCAGCCTGGCCGGGGGTAAATTTGCTCGTGCTCCTCGTACCTGGAGGAGACCACCCGACCAGAGCGATCGAAGACCATGAAGCGGGTGCCAGTCGTGCCCTGGTCTATAGCTGCGGCATACTTCTTTTCCATAAATTACAAATTTCCTCCTCTACCAATCGATCTCAAAAACCTGGATACCACGGATACCACCAAACCGGAGAGCCTGCCGGGTGGCCGTCAAAGAACTTGGTGTCGGTCAGGGGAAAATATTCTACCGATCCATCATATTTCTTTTCAGCTTTGTAAATGTTAGATATACCGTCATCTTCTCGCACCACAATAATCTCTTCGGACTTGCCAAAAGCGTCCCAGCTTGGATGCGCCTCTGCCTGATCGGCTTTGTACGAATCGGATACATAGCCTATATGGTACAGGTAGGTTCTCGTAAGGCCGTCACGGTCGGAGAGAAACAGTATAATTGCCTCAGGTCCAGGTCCAGTGGCGGGATCGCGATCGTCTGCCGGATCGGTGGTAAGTTGTGCCTTCAATGATGGCCGCTGGAGATCTGAAACTTCCATCAGGTAGAGGTCATTGTTGCCGCTGCGATCGCTGGTGAAGACAAATGCTTTGCCATTGGGCAACCAGGCAGGATGCCAATCACCGGCTTCGTTGATGGTCAGGCGAACCTGATCTTGGCCCTCGCTGTCCATGACGTAGATCTCTGGATTGCCATCCCGCGTGGAGACGAAGGCGATGAACCGACCATCGGGCGACCAGGCAGGCAACGTATCGTCGCCGGGGTCATCCGTCAACTGGCGCAGGTCGCAGCGCGCCGCCGCCTCGGGTTGCGTCGGATCGCAGTCGGCGCGGATGGAGTAGATGTCCCAGTTGCCGTTGTGATCGCTTTGAAAGGCGATACGAGTCCAGGCGGGCGACCAGGCCGGGAATTCGTCGCTGGCCGGGTGGTTGGTGACTCGCTGCAAACCACTCCCTTCGGAGTCCATGGTATAGATCTCCCGATTGCCGTCCCGGTCCGAGGTGAAGGCGATGCGGGGCGTCCATTCTTCCAGCGTATTTCCCCCATCGGTTGAACGGTGCAAGAGCTTACGAGACCGAACGACGAGCGTGCCATCGCTGGTGTAGTCTGGCGAGACAGAGATGGACTCAACCGCCACATGCTCTGGATAGGTGAAAGCGGGCAGGAGGTTCCAGGTATGCCCACCGTCGTCGGAACGGTAGATTTCTGAACCGATATGGGCAAATTGGATGCCGTCTGCTTCTGGGCCGGTTAGATCATACAAGGCAGGTTCTTCCCAGGCTTGGGGAAAGGGAGCGACGGGCGGGATGCCCAGGGTATGCAGTTCCGCGACAGGCAGGGCCGTAAGCCAGCCATTACCAAGCAAGTACAAGGTCTGGCCGTCGGGGGAGAGGAGCAGGTCGGCCGGTGGCTCGGTGGTGAAGGGCAGAACACTTTGTAAGGAGAGGTCGCGTCCACGCAGCACCCACAACCCTCGCTCCTGCAAGATATAGATCCAGTCGCCCTTTGCGTCTGTGGCCGGCAAACCCTCGAAGGTTTCCACGCCGTCCAATAGCTCACCTCGCTGGTCAAAGATGAGCAGGCGGCCAACGGTAAAGTATGCAGTGTAGCGGGCAACGGAAAAAGCACGGTCGCTCTGCTCGGCAATGGCCGGTCGGGATAGAAAAGCGAACCCCCCGCTATCATCGTACATGGAGCCAGTTTTGGTCAGTGGATCTGTGTTGTAGATACCGACGGATACGCTATCGCGCGGTGATGTGCCCGGCGCGGAAAGGTATTGAACGTAAAGCTGCCGGGATTCTGGGGCCATAACCAGACCAATTGGTCCGCTCCTGCTATATGGCGTCATCGGTGGCGGAATGACCAACTGGGGCATTTGGCTCAGGTTGTCCAGATCGTATGCCCATAACGCCTTCCCGGCCCGGTCCTCTTCTGGTATTTGCGCATACGCAATCATAAAGAGCCGCTTCCCCGGATCCACAGCCATAATGCCGGTTTTATCCAGGGTCGTAATCCGGTCAAAGGTGTTGCGATCCAGGACCAACGTTTGGGTGAGCATTTCGCCTCCGACAAAAAGGCGTGTCTCGTCAGCTACCAGGCTTATCAGAGTTCTTGGCCCTACCCCTGGAGGCGTTGAATAACTTCCCATAGCCGGAACGAGGGGCGATGACTTAGCCAAAGGGGCCAGATTATCCGGCGCCAACTGGAAGAGACTGTACGTTGCATCCAGAACGAAGAGCGCCCCGTCGTCGGCAACAGTCCAGGCTAACAGGGGGTGGACAGGGGTGCCAACGGTCGCGGAGAGCGTTTTCGACGGTATTGCTGCACTGGTGAATGTGGTCACAGCCAGGATGATGCTCAACAACAAGATTGGCGTCAACATCTTTTTGAAAGACATATCCGTACCTCCTCATTAATATAAAGTGGTGAACGATAATCTGCAATGATCATGCCACATTTTCGGGAGATTGCAAGAGTTGGAGCGATGGTGGTTATAATTTGACAACTGAGATGAAGGGTATTACAATACAAACACCTTACAAACACTTTGCGTCTCTGGGAGAAGAGAAGATGACTGAAAAGATTTGCGTCCTGGGACTGGGTTACATCGGGCTGCCGACGGCCAGCATGTTCGCCACCCACGGCTTTGAGGTGATGGGAGTCGACGTCGATAGGGCAGTGGTAGAGACTTTGAGCGGGGGCGACATTCACATTGAGGAGCCCGGCCTCAAGACCATCGTTCAGGCCGCCCTCAAGTCGGGCAATCTGTCAGTCAAGACCAGTCCCGAACCGGCCGACGTTTTTATCATCGCCGTGCCCACCCCGATCACCGCCGATAAACGGGCCGATCTCCGTTACGTCAGATCAGCGGCAGAATCTATCGTCCCTCATTTACGCCGGGACAATCTGGTTATTCTGGAATCCACCTGCCCCCCCAGAACCACGACGGACGTGGTGGTGCCCATTCTGGCGCAATCAGGTTTAACCGCTGGCCCGGATTTCTCGGTGGCCCATTCGCCGGAACGAGTTTTGCCCGGCCAGATATTGACCGAACTGGTGAAAAACGATCGGGTCATCGGCGGCATCGACCGTCGTTCCGCTGAACGAGCCAGAAGAATGTACGAGACTTTCGTGGAGGGCGGCATCTGGCTGACCGACGTCACCACCGCGGAGATGGTCAAGCTGATGGAAAACACCTACCGCGATGTCAACATTGCTCTGGCTAATGAGTTCGCCTTGTTAGCCGAACGGGTGGGCGTCGATGCCTGGGAAGCGATCAGACTGGCTAGCCGCCATCCACGCGTCCAAATCCTGCAACCAGGGCCAGGGGTGGGCGGCCATTGCATCGCCGTTGATCCCTGGTTTCTGGTGGAGGCCGCGCCAGAAGAAGCCAGGTTGATCGGGCTGGCCCGACAGGTCAACGATGACATGCCGTTCCACGTGGTCGAGTTGGCCGAGAAAGCCACAGAAGGTATAGACAATCCAGTAATCGCCGCTCTGGGCGTGACCTACAAAGCCAACGTCGATGATATCAGGAGCAGCCCGGCTTTAGAAATAATCAGGCAACTCCTGCAAAAAGGTTACCAGGTTCGAGCCTGCGACCCTCACGTCCAGGAATTGCCTGGAGAGTCGGTACCTCTCTTCCCGCTGCAAAGCGCTCTCCAGGGAGCAGATTGTCTCCTCTTACTGGTTGACCACAACCAGTTCAGAGCGCTCTCGCCCCAGGACGTCGGCCCGTTGATGAGGCATAAGCTGGTTGTGGACACCAGGAGGTGCTTGCCGTCCAGGGAATGGCGGATGGCTGATTTCGAGGTGATCGTGCTGGGCAGTCGCTCCGCAGTTGAAAGCGACTAATGATTTTTGATTTTTTAATTGGGTAACACCGACTCCAGGCTTTGAGTTCGTAGTAACGACTTCAGTCGTTACTATTGGACTCGAAACGACAAACGACTAAAGTCGTTACTACAAAAAGTGTAATGACGACTTCAGTCGTCTGCTATTCCAACGGCGGTAGCTCCTTCAAACCCCTCGTCTGCGCTGCTCGCCAGGTGATATCTTTCAACTCTTGCCCCACTGCGTCGGGCAGTTCCTTTGGTTCGTATTTGGCTACCAGTTCTCCCACCCGTTCGTGGGCGCGCGCGGTGGTGTCTTTGGCCCCTTTCTTCTCCCAGGTCTGGCGATAATCGCGGTCGATGACCGGCGAGGGGATAAACTGCTCCTTCTGGAACCACTTCAGAGTATGTCTGCTGGCCATGAAGTTACCGGCGTGGCCCACCTGCCGGATAATAGCCAACCCCAGTGACTCCTCGGAGGCGTCGATGCCTCGCACCAGGCGGCGGGCCATCCCGATCAGTTCGGCGTCGATGACCATCTTTTCGTAGCTGTGGCTGCTCTCGAAATCCAGCATCCCCGCCCCGGAGACCATGTTGATCCCGGCCAGGGTCGCCAGGATGGTGCCGATGCCGGATTCAAAACCGGTCTGGGCGTCCACCACCTTGGCGTCGCTCATGCCCATGTAGGCGTGGGTGGGGAGGCCCAGGTACTTGCCCACCTGAGCGTAGGCGCAGTCGATCATCATGGTTTCGATGGCCCCCATCGGCGGCGTGCCGGTGCGCATGTCGAAGGCGGCCGGAGAGCCACCCCACACGATGGGCGACCCGGCTCTAGCCAACTGATGGATGGTCACTCCGCTCAGGCACTCGGCCGCGTGCTGCACCACCGAACCGACCAGGGTGGCCGGGCCGGTTGCGCCGGCCAGGGGCATGGACACCAGCTCAGCCGGGACGCGGTAGCGGGCGCAATCGATCATGTTCTGGCAGGTGATCTCGCTCCACAGCAGGGGCGGCGAGGGGCAAACGTCGAAGACGGCCAGAGGTTTTTGGGCCAGGGCTTCCTCGCTGCCGGCCACCGCCACCAAAAGGTCCTTCATGGTAGGCCAGGTTTCGACGGCGAACGCGCCGGTTACCACCGGCTTCCTGGCGTAAAGCAGCACCAGATACAGGCGGTATAGATCGGCCATGCTTTCCGGCACGTCGGAGCAGATCAGAGCTGTGCTCACGGCGTCCAGTTCGGGCAGCATCTCGGCCAGCTTGATGTAAGTCACGAAATCAGAGGTGACCGCCTTACGAGCGCGTTTGGCCCCGTAATCCATAATGTAGATAGCCGCCGAGCCGGGGTCGAACTGTACGTCGTCGTCGCCGTAATGGACAACGGGTTGTCCCTCGGCATCGTAGAGGTAGAACGAAGAGGGGGCCGTTTCGACCGCTTTTTGGGCTATCCTGGCCGGGATACGGGCCACCCGGTCATCCCAGTTGACCTCCGCTCCGGCCTCGGACAGCAACCGCAGGGCTTCGTCGCTGTGGATGCGCACCCCGGGGTCCGACAGCAGATCGTAAGCTTCGGCCACAATGCGCTCAATGGTCTCTTTGTCCAGAAGTTCCAGCTTGAGTTTAGGCATCGTACCTCCAAAAATAAAGTTATCAGTGAAAGAAACCAGGTTTTACCAAACAACCTGGTTTCTACCAGTTATAACAATTATTCATTTCTCCATTCTTTCGCGGATAACCTCTCCCAGAACGGCCACCCCTTTCTTGATGTCCTGAGCCGAAAGATAACTGAAGGCCAGGCGGACGTTGTTTTCGCCTCCTCCTTCGGCAAAGAAAGGTGGTCCGGGCAGAAAGGTGATCCCCCTCTGTTCCGCTTCGGTGCGCACCTCCTGGGCCACCAGACCCGGCGGCAGGGTCAACCACACAAAGAATCCGCCCATAGGCTTCGTCCAGCTTACCTCTTCTGGCATGTGGGCCTCAAGAGCAGCCAGCATAGTATCGCGCTTGCCCCGGTAGACTTCCACCAAAGTGGCGATGTGGGGGTCAAGCAATCCTTGCAAACAGTAATCAGCCACCACGTAGGAGACAAAGGGATTAGCCCCTCCGCCCGCCGCCGCCAGGCCGCTGTCCATGATCCTGTCGAGCCACTGCGGAGCGGCCATGATCCACCCCAGACGCAACCCGGCGGCGATGATCTTGGAGAAACTGCCCAGACGCAGCACCGTCCGCCCTTCGTCCATGGCGTAGAGCGAAGGAGGAAGGCTGCCTTCATAGCATAGCTCGCGGTATACGTCGTCTTCCACGATCAGCATCCCGTAGCGATAGGCCAGGGCAATCAGCCTTTCTCGGCGCTCCAGGCTCAGGGTAAGGCCCGAAGGGTTCTGAAAATCGGGGATAACGTAGATGAACCTGGGCCTTTTTCCTCTGGCAGCCAACCACTCCAGACGTTGTTCCAATTCTCCGATCAGAATCCCCTCCTGGTCGAGGGGGGTCTGTATAACGTCCAGGCCATAATCGCGCAGGATCATCAAGGTTTCGTGATAGGTGGGAGCTTCGACCAGAACGGTATCGCCCGGTCGGGTGAAGAGACAGCAGATCATGTCCAGAGCTTGTGAAGCCCCGGCGCTGATCAATAAATTCTCACGGTTCAAAGTCAGACCTTCATCCTGTTGAAATTTGGCCTGCAAGTAATCCAGAAGAGGGCCATAGCCCCGGGTGGGGCCATATTGCAGCGCTGCGTGTCCTCTCTCTCTCAGGGCTGTCTGGCAGGCGGCGATCAGGTCCTCGATAGGAAAGGAATCCGTATCGGGAAAGCCATAGATGAAAGAGATCACTCCCGCAGGACCACCATCACTCTGTATTTCTGCATTTACTTTTTCTATCTTTTTATCGTTCATCGACACTCATCCTCATCTCAGGTAATCTGACCATACCCCAACCTCTGAATGCGCTTGTTGATGATCCGCGCGTACCACATGGCCTCATCCAGCAAGGAGTAATCGCGCGGCCCCAGAACGATGAATGCTCCCAACACGCTCCCACGTTGGAACACAAACACACAAACCGGGTTTTTTTCCCCTGTCTCTGCCACGGCCAGACCTTTATAAGCCCTGGTTCGGTCGCCTATCTGAGAGGTAGTCACTTCCCGCATAGCAGTCAGTTCTCCCCAGCCGCCGGGTAGTTTGCTCTGCGGGCTTATCTCGAAAGCCTGCTGCGCTCCAGCGCTCGTATTGTAGACCTGGATGAGATTGATGACCACCGAAGCGTGCCTCTGAATGACAGCCGCATCGTCGGCGGTGAAGATGATCTCATACCCATTCAACCGACCGGTGGCTGCTATCCTGGCGGCCATGCCCTGGGGATCGCCGCTTTCTTCTACGAGCTTCTGGTTGTCCACATACCTGGTGTGGGCTTTATCGAGCTGAAATCCGAGGGGTAGATCGCTCGGAGTGAGAGCGACGGCCCTGGGATCGGTGACGAGAATCGGCATGGGGGTGGGAGTGACCGTCGGGTTGGCGACGGTCGTGGCCGAGAGACCGGGGGTGGCGATCCTGACCGTTTGGGCCGGCTTTGCCGCCGGTATGCTCCCAGGAAGAGAGGCGTAGGACTGCCATTGCTTTATAACGTCAGTCACCACCAACAAGTTGAAAACACACAGGACAATGAGGACGGCCATCCCCAACCCGACCAAGATAGCTGCTTGCTTCTTCATGCTCTCTGTAAACCGCTCCTTCTCAGGGTGTGGCAGTATGCCATTAACATTATAACCCATGTCGTGTTCTTTGTAAAATCGCGCCCGCCTCGGACGGCCATAGCCCGCATCGCTCTACGGGCAATTGGGAGAAAAGTACTATTGACAAAGACGCTATGACGAGTTATACTAGAGATGAATTACTAATCAATAAGGAGGTGAATAACATGTTGTATCTTCCACGTGAGGAAGGCCAGGGCCTGGTTGAGTACGCGTTGATCCTGGTGCTGGTAGCCATTGTGGTCATCGCTATCCTGTTGCTGTTAGGTCCCGTCATCGGCAACGTATTCAGCAACATCGTGAGCAACCTATAATTCCTGTAGCCTCTTCCATATCATTATCATTAGACCATCCTTAGTTAGATTGAGCAGAGACCCTGCCTGTTGTCGAAGCAGGGTCTCTCTTTGCCCGGCGGAGTCTTCAACGGTCTACGATCAACACCGCGCTGTCCGAGCGTCCCCAGGCTTCCGGCTTATACAGAGCTTGCACCCTGGCCGGCGGGGTACGAAAACGCCCCCCCGTAGTAGCCCGCATCAAGTAGGTGTAGGTGTGTTTTCCCGCCGTCAAATAGGCGCTGGTGAAGGACAGCCTGTCTCCCTGCCCATCTCCCTGCCAGACATTGGCCGTTTGGGGCCGCCACCGATGACTGTCCTCTTCCAGGCTATCGACCAGGGCCTCGCAACCGGCTGGCAAGGGGTCTTCCACCAGCACGTGCCACATCTCGTCGGGCGACTCTACCGTCAACTGGACGCCGATCAAATCTCCCACCTGATACTTCTCAGGGCCTGGATAGCGCCGTTCGACCAGCGGGCCGCTCAACGAACGGGTCGCTTCCAGACTGGTGTGGGGTAGGTAGTAATGAAGGGTGGTGGCATAGTAAAGTCTCCCTCCCCCTTCCACCTCCACCTCCACGCCGTTATAGCCTGTCGTCAGGTCGGTGGTGGTGAAGGTTCTGCACTCGACGGCGTTCTCTGTGACTGTCTCTTCAGCAAGCACCTGATCGTTGACCTGAAGACGATAGCGGCCTGCGGGCTTTTCCTGATCGTGGGAGGCCAGGTAGGCCGAGAGGGCGGTGATGGCTGCGGCGGTCTCCTGAGTGGTGCGCCAATGCCCGCCCTGCCGGGTATACATCAGCCAGCGGACGGCCTTGGGGATCAAGGGGTTGGCAGGGTCCAGGCAGAGTAGAGCGCTCAGGATCAGGGCCGTAGTGCGCCCATCGCTGGACATCATCCGTCCTTCCTGTCTCTCCTCTCGCCAGTGAGCCAGACTGGCGCCCACGAACGCCTGGTCGGCCAGGCGGGTGACAACTCCCCGACCCAGGCTCGGACGGCCCAGAGCCGGGAGCGCCAACGCCAGACAGGCCCGTGCCCAGAGGCCCATTTCGGCCTCCCGTTTCAGCAGAGAGCGGGCCAGGGCCACATCTCCCTCTCCGTGCTCGTTCAACACGTAGAGAATGTAGGCCGCCAGAGAAAGATCGTCTGTTTTGAAGCGCCGCAAGAACTCAAGTCCCCTTTCCAGCGCCCTCTCATCGACTGCATCGACGGCCAGGTTCGTGCTCGCCAGTTGGCTCAGGGCGTGGACAACGTAGGCCGTCACGTAAGGCCCCGAGGGATCGCTCTCCCGCCAGCCCCAACCGCCGTCGTCGTTCTGGGCGCGGTAGAGACGCCTCAGGTCTTCTTTCAGATGCTCGCTCAGATGTTCACCCCGGTAATCTGTGGTCGCCAGCGCCACCGCCGACCACAGATGGCTGGCAATCTCTTCTACGTGGCGATCACTCCTCAGGGAACCCAGAGCCTCCATCAGACAGGCCGCCAGAGAAGGACAGACCTCGATGGTCAACCTGGCCGGGACTGCATCCTGGGGCAAGCTGACAACCAGGACACCCTGTCCCTCTATCTGGCCGGCATCAAACACTGTCTTCTCTTCGCCGAAGGGCAGAACCTCCAGAGTAGATTCCATTTCGGCGGTGATTCCCCGGCTGCGGGCTTCCAGCCTGACCGTCGCCGTAGGCCCCTGGCCGACAGTCAGCGGCCAATCGAGACGCGTCACCCGCCCGGCCGGGATGGTAGCGGTGGCGGCCTGCGTCCGGGTCGGTTGGGCGGAGGCTGATATCTCCAGCCCGCTGAGCGAAAGGTCAGCCTCTATCTCCAGCGCCCGGTCGGTGCGGTTATGGGCTACCGCTCCCAGGTCAACCTCGTCCCCGGCCCGCAGAAAACGCGGCCGGGTCGGCCAGAGCATCAACTCCGGCTCGACTGCCAGGTCAGTATAGGCTGCTCCCATCATCGCATTGGCCGTCGTCCCCTGGGCAGCCATCCGCCAGACCCCCGGTTCAGCAGGCAGCCGGAAGCTCACCTGCGCCCACCCTTCCTCATCGGTCACTACCCCGGATTCCCAATGGATCGCCTCCGGCCATATAAACTCCAGCAGGCCGGCGCTCTGGAAGAAACCAGGGTCTTCAGCAAAAACCTGGTTTCCAGAGCTGAGGGCGGTGTGCACCGCCAGAGGGCGTCGGCCATAGAAAGTATCGAACGCGCTTACCTCCCCGACCTGGCCCAGAGGCTCGATCACGGTCAAAGATACCTCGGCGCTGACAGGCTGCCCCTGTCCGTCTACGGTCCAGATGTCGCATATCGCTTCCTCGCCTAGCCGGTAGCTCCTCTTATCGGGCACGATGGATATCGCCAGCGGTTCCACCTTCGGCTCCACTGCCAGTTCAAGGTAGCCCACCCTGGGAGGAGCGCCGCCAGGGGGCATCAAGACGACGGAGACGAACACGTTGGGAGCGTAAGTCCGGCGTATGGGCACAGGCAGGATGGCGCTATCGCTGTTCAGCTTCAATACCCGTTGGCTCAGGACGCGCTCCCGCTCGACGGTCACCAGAGCGGTGGCCTGGCGGCAGGGCGAGGGCAGCAGCACGTGAGCCGTTTCGCCCACTCTGTAGTGTTTCTTATCGGCCACCAGGGGCAACGTATCTTCTTCGATGGGCCAGTTCACCGGCTCGTCGGCCATCCCTACCCACAGCCGGGAATGGGCTGTGAGGCGGTTCCCTTGTCCATCCACACTCTCAGCCGTCGCCCGATAGAGTCCCCCCCTGGGAGGAAGGAAGGAAAAGGCCCCTTGCCCGACCCGATCGGTGGTCAGAGTAGAGGACAGGATTTCGGTCGAGGTCTCTTCCGGGCCGGCTCTCCCAATCTGTTCCACCAGGTATCGGACCTGGACGCGGCCCGGCGGTCGTTCTTCGATGTCGGCCACCTGGAGGGTAAAAGTGATCTCTTCTCCCTGGCGGATCACGTCCCTTTCCGGGCGCAGCTCGATTTGTTGCTGGCCCTGGTAGATGGGAAAGAGCGCAAAATCGCGGGCCGGGAATTCTTCAGCCGGGTCTGCGGCCCTGGCCTCCAGGACAAAGGCCCGGCTGCATTCTCCCTGGTCCAGTTCGGCTGGCAAAGCCACCGTCAGGAAGCCATTTTCGTCGGTCAGCCCCCGGCCAATGGCTGCTTTCTGCGCCATCTGATCCACTGCCTCGCCCAACACCTCCTCGGAGCCGAGGCAGCCGGCCGCCGCGCCCAGCTTATACCGTATCGGCAGGCCGACTGCGGGCGCGCCGGAGGGGTAGCCGGCCCTTACGGTGGCCGTGATCACCTGGCCGCTCAGGTAAGTACGCCGCTCGGTCTCCAGGTGGAGGGCGTAATCCTGGCCTCCCCAAACCTGGAAAGTCCGGCTGTGCCTTTCCCCCTCCACCTCGATCTGGAAGCGATAAAGGCCGGGCGGCAACCCTTCATCCAAAGAGGCCACCCCTTTGACCGACCCAAAAGGGGTGGTGCGAGGGGTTTTGTCGTAGAGGATATCTCCAGCGGGGCTGAGGAGGGTGATTCGCACCTGGGTATCGGGGGGCGGGGTGGAGTAGTCGAAGAAGCCCTCACGCCGGCGCACCACGACTCTGAAGCGGACCTTTTGCCCGGCGTGGTAAAAGGGGCGGTTGGTCTGGATGTAGACCCGGTACTTTTTGGCCCCTTCCTGCCAGAAAGCGTCGTCCAGCCGTTGGTCGTCGAAGCAGATGGCTACCTCGTCTCCCCGCCAGGCAACGGCGCTCAGTTTTTCTTTGATAGTGGGGATGGCGCTTACAAAAAGGCCGTGGGCGTTGGTGTGGCCGCTGGCTACCGTTCGCTGGTGATGATCGTAGACTATCACCTCCGCCTCGGACACGGACTCTCCCTGGGCCGCATCGTAGACCCAAACCAGAACCTGGTTGGGAGCACGCTTGAAGACGAGAAGCAAAGGAGTATCGGCCTGCGCAACCAATGGAGGGTGAACAGCCAGAAAGCTCAGGAAGATAAGAAGGCCCAACCCAACCAGTATCGGCCTCCAGCTTTTGCGCCTATCCATATCACCTCGCCTGTCCCCCACGGTAAAGGTTCTTTACTTCGTCCTCAAAGAAACGTTTAACGGTTTCCCAGGAGGTCCGTTCCAGCATGTGCGGCATCTCATCCTCTTCAGCGTCAGCGAAGTAGGTCAGGCTTTTGAGAAGATGCACCTTGCTATACTGCACGTCTTCAAACTTCTGCTCAAAGAAGGCGATGATCTGAGACAGGGAAAAAGCGCGCTGGCAGATAAAGTAGAGGTCGATAAAATCCCGTTTCTTGCCCCGGCCGGCAATGGCTTCAAGTTTCATAGCCGCGATGTCGGGCAGGCCAGCAAGGGGCACCCCCTGGTGATCGGTAGTGGCCTCCAGCAAACGGTATGGGTAGAGAAAAAAGCTGAGCCTGATCCCCTTGAAAGCGCCCAGAAAGGTGCCCTCGCTCTCCTGGTCAATGTACAGGTCGCCGAGAGGGGCCAACGTGCGCCGAGGTAAGGTCGGATCGAATTCCTTCTCGCTGAAAAAGTCCAGGTCGTAGGAGAGACGATGCCCCAGATGCAACGCTGCCCCTGTTCCTCCGGCCAAGTAGAAGCGGGCGGCCAACGGCGTGCGGGCTATCGTGTCCAGATTGTTCTGTACTGCTGCCGAAAGGGTTTCGACAAACATCGCACCTCTTCCAGAGGGATATCCAGCATCTTGGCCCAGAAATTGGCGCTGAGTGGGGATAGAGCCCGGCTCTGGCAGACCACCTGGACGATCTCCTCTGGCGAAAACCGTTCTTCCATCCAGCGCACGGCGGGCAGGTCGCCGTACTCCAGCAAGCGCTCGATGACGTACACCTGGCGGCGGCTCACCTCCAGTTGGGCGGGGTCGATGTCCCAGAAGTAGCGATGTATGAACTCCGGCAATCGATCGCTCTCGTCAGGCACAGCTCGCCTCGTCGGTTCACTTCGTCCAGGAAATGCGTTCGCTCTGCCAATCCTGGTAAGAGCCTTCCAGGGTGGCAATCCTTTTCTGGTCGCGGCCGTCGGCGTCCATGATGTAGAGTCCCCATACCCCATCACGGTCAGACATGAAGGCGATGTGGTTTCCGTCAGGCGACCAGGCAGGCAGGCCATCGTTGGTCGGGTTATCCGTCAGCCTCTTCACCTTCCCGCCGTCGCCGCTTACCAGGTAGACATCCCAGTTGTCATTGCGGGCGGAGGTGAAGGCGATCCACTGTCCGTCGGGCGACCAGGCCGGGATGGTATCCGTCTCGTTGTCCGTCAACCTGGTTACGCCCTTCCCGCCGCCCCCCATGATGTAGATTCCACAATCGCCGCCCTGGGGATTGCAACCCCAGTAGGCGATGCGGCCATCCGGGGCCCAGGCCGGAGCGCGGCCCAGACTCAACTCGGTGACCTCACCCTCGGCTCCCAGCCAGACCAGATAGACGCGCCAGCGACGGTCTCCCTCCCGATCAGAGGCAAAAACGATGCTTTTGCCATCGTAGGCCCAGTTGGGGTCGATATCTTCAGCGAAGCCGGTGACCTCGACCTCCTCACTGCCATCGATCTTCGCCCGTCTGATCCCTTCTTCGTCAGGGCGCCAGCAGTGGAAAGCGATCTCCGTACCGTCGGGGCTGAAACTGGGCTGGCTGGCCGCTTCACTGATCATGAACGGCTCACCGCCGCCGGCCTCCACCGTGTACAGGCGATAGATGTGGTCCTCCCCATAAGCCGCGAAAGCGATGCGGCCCGCAGCAGAGGCGCTGACGGTGGGGGTCAGGACCTCGGTTTCAGCAGGTTCGGCTTCAGCAGGTGTCGTGGCTTCCTGTGGGATTTCTGTGGGGGGCGTTGTAGCCTGGGCAGTCACCATCTCGGTGGTGGGAGTCGGAACAGCCGGCGCCGGCGGCGCCGTCTGACAGATGCGCTCGGCTTCGGCCTGCTTATTGACAATATCCTGGTTGGGATCGATGTTCATAGCCCCTGCATACTGTCTGGTGGCAGAGCACCAGGCGTCCTGTTCGGCCAGATAGTCACCGTAGTTCACGTAGGCTTCGTATAGCCGTTGCTTCGCATCCTTATAATCTGGCTGCGTCTGGTATAGCTCGGCGAAATTCTCGACGGTTTTGGCCCAATCAGCTTTCCAGTAACCCAGACCAGTCAGATAGAGAGAAGCCAGCTTTCTTTGTTTCAGGGCGTCAGGGTCGCCGGGCCTGACCTCCAGAGCCTTGTCGAAACTACGCAGGGCCTCTTCCAGGCGGTCTTCATCGACCAACTCCACTCCCCTGCTGTAATAACAGGAGAAAAGCATGGTCCCTACTTCCTGAGCTTTGTAAAGGGGATCGAGGCTATGCAACTGAGCCAGTTTAGCCGCCGCCTCTTCCCATTTAGCCTGCTCGTAGAGGGATTGGGCCTGTTCGTACAGAGCGCCAGCCGCATCCTGCACCGTCTCCGAGGTAGGGGTGGGTTCAGTCTGAATCTGAGCGCGGGCCTCGCGCAGCTTTTGCTGGGCTTCCGGGTAGCCGGGGTAAAGACGGAGGGCCTGCTCGAACTCAGCGATAGCCAGCTCCCGCTCTCCTGCTTCCAGGTGGGCTAGCCCTCTATCGTAATGCTCCACGGCGGTCTGCCGATTCAAATCGCCCCGTTCCCTCAATCCATTATAAACCCCCATCAACCCGGCGGTGAGAAACCCAAGCAATAGACAGAGAGCCAACAAAAACGAGAACAACAACCAGGCCCAGCCAGGCAGTCCTCGTTGCTCAATGATCACCTCTTGCGGGGCTGCAAATGGGACGGCGTTCTCATGGACAAGCGGGGCCTGCACGATAACGGTTTCCTCTCCACATTCGGGACAGAAAGGCGCACCATTTTCTATCTCCGCCCCACAGTTGTTACAAATCATCTACCCGTTCCTCCAGTTAAGCGCCGCGCCCTTTGTTGGAAGCGCACGGCACTTTTTAGTTTTCATATTGGGCGATGATAGCTCCCGCTTCATCGCTCAACTGTAAAATGAGATGTCCCGCTCCCGATGTCTCCAGCGGGATTTTTTGGAAAAAGGGTGTATCGGGGCCGAGGGGCGTTTCCTGGACGAAAATCTCCTGACCGTCGGAAGATAGAGAAACGATGCCCCGCCGCGGCCGAGTGGTGGTCGCTCCTATGGCTATCGCCTCTCCTTCCACCTTCAGGCTCAAGGCGGCCTCCAGATTGGCGTAATCCAGGCCGTGGATGCCGCTCAGAGGATACCAGTGCTCAACCCATTCCAGCAAGCCTTGAGGGGGAAGAGTGATATCGTCTTGCGGCCAGAAAGTGCGATTCGGCCCTCCCCATAGCTCAAAATAGCTGGAATCGTCGTCGGTGTAAACGTACCGGCCCTGGAATTCCGTGCCAAAGGCGAAAAACTTCACCCCCCTGACCTCCTGAGCGGGGAAGATACGCACCACTCCCAGGTCTGTATCGTGGTTGTAAGCGCCGGCGAAATCCTTCAGAGGTTGGTCGGCAAAGAAGCCCAGCCAGTCTTGCCAGGTGCCGTATAAGCTCAAATCACGGTCGTGGTGGAGAGGCCAGGCCATAGGCTCTCCGGTCTGGGGCAGAGAGGGATCGCCCGTACTATGCACCCATACCAGGTCGCTCGGACACACAAACCTGGTATTCGGCGAAACACTGTTATCGCCCAGAGTCAGCATGACGTTGACCCAGAATTGACAATCGACGGCTTTGTCCATCGTGTTTTCCAGGCGAGGACGCAGGCTGAAGTGGGCCGCTCCCGCCGGCAGGCTGATGACTACCTCCGCTCTGAGCCGGTCTTCGTCCTGGCTGTCCCAGACGGTGACGCTCACCTCTTCAGTCGTTTGAGCGATGGTGTAGCTCCAGGGCTCCCCCCACTCATAACCGTGCTCGCTGATGGGCAAGGCCCATTCCATGCCCCCGGCTGCCAACCACCAGTTCTCGTCCCTGTCGAATGGCCCCCAGTAAGAGGGCTTGAGGACCGGGTTGTGGTAGAATATCTCCTGGCCGCCTGGCTCACCCGGTTTAAACCGGCAACTGTAGATCCGGCCCCCCAGTTCAGGCAAGACAGTCAGTTGCAGATATTCGTTTTCCAGGACGATGGCTTTGAAGGTTCTATCCGTCGGCGCAGGCCCGGCCGCCTCATACGCGGCCCGGTCCAGGCGATGGAAAAGCATGTTATAACGCTCGTCGAAGTCAGGACGCAGATAGGATAGATAAGGATAAGTGGGAATGACCAGGCTGGTCTCCTGGACAGTCATCGTTGGGAAGGCATCCGTAACGGGCTGTTCCTGGTCGATCCTTGCCAGGGAGACCAGACCAGCTTCAGACCCAAAAGCCGAAACGAGGTCGATCCTTTTTATCAACAGCAGCAGGACAAGAGAAGCTACGACCAGAACAACTCTCTGCCCTGGCTCTAACCATTTTCTATTCATAACCATGTCCCAATTATAGCCATATATGTACATGATCAACTCAAAACGGGTGCGCCGGATTCGACACACCCATTATACCAGTCTTTGATTAAGCTGGCAAACTTAGTCATCAAAGTTACTTTGTTGGGAAAACACAGCCATGCTAAAACCCTGGCCGCTGTAGATGCCGAAGGGTCGCCATGACTGAGCCAGGGCAAGAGTTCCCTGACGACTTCAAAGAGACCGAGAGCGGCCCGATCCCGGTGGATTGGGACGTGGTGTGGTGGGGCAAAGAGGAACGGTGGCCGAAACTGTAACCAGGCTCAGGGTCTTCGTCGCCTCGCCGGGCGACGTGAAAGAAGAACGAGACAGGCTGAAAAACGTTGTCGAGGAGCTGAACCTGGGCATCGCCAAAGACAGAAACCTGGTGCTGGAACTGGTACGCTGGGAGACCCACGCCTGGCCCGGCATGGGCGAGGATGCCCAGGACGTGATCAACCGCCAGATAGGGCCCCTACGACGTGTTCGTGGGCATCTTATGGAAGCGCTTCGGGACGCCGACCAAACGGGCCGAGTCGGGCACAGAAGAGGAGTTCAACCGCGCCTACCAGTTCTGGAAGGAGTACGGGCGGCCTCACATTATGTTCTATTTCAACCTGGCTCCTTACAGCCCTTCGTCGTTAGAGGAAACAGAGCAGTGGGGCAAAGTGCTGGCTTTCCAGAAGGAACTGGGCGAGAAAGGCACCCTGTACTGGGACTACGACGGCCCCGACGAGTTCGAGCAGGAGGTGCGGCGGCATCTGACCCAGGTCGTCCGCAACTGGGAGGAGAAAGCCGATAGCCCCCTGGCCGGGCTATCCGGGGCCGCTCCGAGCGTCCACATAGGGACCGTGAAGGACTCCACCATAAACGTCTACCTCAACGCCGACGCCCCGCGGGAGGCATTTGAGCGGCTGCGCCCGCGCCCGGCTGCTCGATCCGCAAGCGCCCATTCCCCTCTTCGTGCATCTCAGCGAGCACGGCGGCGATAAGACGCCTTTCGACTTCGTGGAAAGCTGCTGCCGTCAACACCTGGGGCGCGACCTGGCTGAGATGTTGAACCACGATCACCTTTACCTCCTGGCCGACGCTCTGAACGAGATGCCCCGCCAGGGAAAAGTCGGGCGGGTCAACGCCTGGCAGCACTTCGTGGCCGACTGGCCGGGCCACCACTTCCTGTTCACCTGCCGCACGCGGGACTACGAGGGTGGGCTGGAGGTGCAGCAGGTGGAGATCAGCCCCCTGGACGAGGAGCGCATCGGCGAATTCCTGCGCAAGTATCGGCCAGAGCAGGCCGAGGCATTGTGGGCCGCTTTGCAGGAGGGGCGGGGCAGGCTGATGGAGCTGGCTCGCAACCCCTACCTGCTGACGATGCTGACCTTCGTTTTACACCCCGGAGAAGGGCCTGCCCGCCAACCGGGGTCAGTTGTTCTCTCGCTTCGTGCGGGCGCTGTTTGGGCGGGAGAAGCGCAGGGCGCACCCTGACTGGCTGGAAGGTGAGGCTCAGCACGCGGCCCTGGCTCGCCTGGCCTACGCCATGCAGGAGAAGGGCGAAGGGACGACCTTCGAGCGAACGGAAGCCATGGCCCACCTTCCAGAGATGGCGACGGTGAGGGGCGAGGCAGTGAAGACCCCGCCCGGCGTGGTGCTGCGCCTGGGCTTCGCCGCCAGCCTGCTGGACGGCCCGCCTGAAGAGACTGAGGTGCGTTTCTATCACCACCTCATCCAGGAATATTTTGCCGCCTGCGAGCTGGTGCGCCGTTTCTGCGCTGGCGAGCACCTGGCCGGCCTGTGGAAAGCGCCCTGGCGGGTGAGGGAGATGCCCGACGCCGAGCGGGGCGAATGGGACCCGCTGCCGCCGCCGCCGACCACTGGCTGGGAAGAGACGACCATCCTGGCCGCCGGGCTGGCCGGGGAGGACGCGGCGCGGCTGGTGCGGAGGGTGCAGGAGGTCAACCTCACCCTGGCCGGGCGCGGCCTGGCCGAGGCCGGGGTGGCCTTCGAGGAGGAGGGGAGCCGGAGCGTCAAGGATGACCTGCTGGCGGGCTTGGACGACGAGGGCGTCCACCTGCGGGCGCGCATCGCCGCCGGGCACGTGCTGGGCCGCCTGGGAGACCTGCGCTTCGAGGCGAGGGTGATAGATGGGGTGCGGGTTATCGAGCCGCCGCTGGTGCACGTTCCGGCTGGCGAGTTTCTGATGGGCAGCTCGCCCAGGGACCGGGAAGCCTACGACGACGAGCGGCCACAGTTCAGGGTGCGCCTGGATGGGTTCTGGATGGGCCAGTACCCGGTGACCAACGCCGAATACGCCTGCTTCGTCGAGGCCGGGGGCTACCAGGAGGAGCGTTACTGGACAGAAGCCGGGCAAGCCTGGCTGCGGGGCGAAGACCCGGCGGGCGGAGCGATAGGGAGTATTATGGAGACCCGCCAAGCCCTCATCGAGCAGCCGGAGATACTGGATCGATGGGAGCGAGAGCAGATCGCACGTCCGCAGGAGATCGAAACCTGGCGGAGGCTGATGGCTATGTCGGAGGAAGAGGCGGTTGAGGCGTTGCGGCCCATTTACCAGGAGCGGTCGCGGGAGCAGCCGGCCTTCTGGGGCGACGAGGCTTACAATGCTCCCAACCAGCCGGTGGTAGGTGTTACCTGGTACGAGGCGGCGGCTTACTGCTGCTGGCTTTCCGGGCTGACGGGCCAGCCTTGCCGCCTGCCGACCGAAGCCGAGTGGGAGAAAGCGGCGCGAGGCGCTGATGGCCGCCTCTGGCCCTGGGGAAACAGGTGGGACGAGGCCCGCTGCAACAGCCTGGAGGGGCGGGTGTTGCGCCCCACGCCGGTGGGAGTCTATCCCCAGGGGGTCAGTCCCTATGGCTGTCTGGACCTGGCCGGAAACGTGTGGGAGTGGACGAGCAGCCTTTACAGGGACTACCCTTATCAGGCAGACGATGGCCGGGAAGATATGGGGGCCGGGAGCGCGCGTGTTTTGCGCGGCGGGTCGTGGAGCAATAATGGAAGGAGCGCCCGCTGCGCCTCTCGCTACGTCAACGTACCTGGCTACTTCCTCATCGACATCGGTTTTCGGGTGTGCGCCCTGGCTGCCTTCTGAAATTCTGCTTCCCGACTTCTGACTTCTGAAACCCTTAAATCCCGCCAAAGGCGGGTCGCGGCTGGCGGAAAATGAGGTTTTCGCGAACTATCCTTTTGGACAGCGGGCTTTTCTGGCCCTGGAGCGACCTTTGCGTCACTTTCTAACAAAACTTCAAGGCTCATGTTAAGAGCTAGTGCGAGGCAGGGCAACCAAGGCCGAGATGAACGAGGGCGTGATACGCTTGAGATTGATGCCGAACTCGCACATGGCAATGTAACCACTGAGGTACTGCTTATGAACGCCACGAAAGGGTCGC
>DAOULT010000094.1:0-9199 GCA_034417895.1 Anaerolineae bacterium
TGGTAGGCATTTGAGTCAACCAGGGAGCGCCCTGACCCTATCAGAGCGGCCTCGACGAGCCACATTGCCCCCAAAAGCCAGCAAAATCCTTTGGCAATACCCAGCCACACTTTTTGCAACCGACTACGCTTTGTGGGGTGCACGTCAGTTCAGGGGTAGATGTAACCAACCGGGGTTTTGCATTCGTAGTAACGACTTCAGTCGTCATTATTGAGATAAAAACGATGCACGACTAAAGTCGCTACTACAAAGCACTGGCTGGCCGAACTTCACCCCATTCTGACGTACACCCCGCTTTGTGTGATCGTTTCATAACTGAGGCGCAGTGTCTGAAGCCGCAACCTGTAGTAGTGGCGAAAGCCTGAAATTCACTAAATGCTCACGGTTGGTGGTGGTAAATACAAAACGCCTGCGAGCACAGGAGCGGTCGCAGGCGTTTTTGTCCAGAGCCGGGGCTTACTTGTGAGCATTGACGAATTCCACGTAAGCCAGGCTATTGGGTTTGATATCGAGGCTGACCGCGGCTTCCAGGCCCGGCACAGAGACGATGTAAGTGGCCTGGTCAAGAGGAGCGAACTCGCAGGTAAAAGGGCCGTACTCGGGCTTCGTCCCCGACAGGCCGACCGTATACCAGCCGGACTGGGCCTCAGTTACCTTGACGGCCTGACCTTTCACCCCTCCCACCGAAACGCGCAGCACCGAAGGAAAGTGGGTGTTTGGACCGGCTACCACTTCGTTGCTGACGACGCGCCCCTGCCAGGACATGATCACCTCGGGGGCCTCACGACGCTTCTCGAACTTAGGGCCTCGTTCGCGAGGGCTGGGGGTAGATTGCGGAGGGACCATGGGAGGCTGCCCCTGGCCGCCCGGCGATGGAGGGAGCAGAGGGGTCTGCTCACACGGCGGTTGGGCGCACGATGGCGGAGGCTCGCTAGAGACCTGTCCCCGGGCAGCCGGCGACGGAGACCACGCCGGCGATGGAGCGCTGCCAGGAACAACCAGTTCTTGACCAGGGTAGATGAAAGACGGGTTAGAAAGGTTATTGGCGTGCATGAGAGCCTGAACCGTGGTCCCATAGCGCAAAGCGATGGAGGTCAGATTATCGCCGGGCTGCACCGTGTAATAAGTGGCCGCTGGCTGAGTCGGAGGCCGCCTCTGTCCAGCGGGGATGATCAGCGTTTGACCGGGATAAATATAGCCTGGATTATAGAGGTTATTGGCCTGCACAATGTCGTTGACCGTGATTCCATACCGATAGGCGATGGTCGTTAGAGTGTCGCCTGGCTTTACAGTGTACCGGGTCCAGGCCACGTTGGCCGGATTCCCTGTCCAGGGATTCCCGCTGTCGGCGGCAGGGATAATCAACTCCTGACCAACGTAGATCAGAGTACTGGGTAGACCATTGGCCTGCATGATGGCGTTGACCGTCACCCCATAACGCCGGGCGATGGAGAAAAGGGTATCTCCCCGACACACGGTGTGGATCCCGCCAGAGGACGAGGGAGATGTAGCCGCGCCAGGGATAATCAAGCGCTGGCTAACCTGGATCAGGTTGGGATTGGTCAAACCGTTGGCCTGCGCGATGGCTTCCACCGTCGTCCCGTAATGATAGGCAATGGTAGCCAGGGTCTCGCCCCACTGCACGATGTGAACCGTTCCCCCGCTGGCTGGTTGGGCCCCCTCGACCGGGGTCACGCTGACCAGCAGAATCAAAATCACGATTACGCCGAGTTTGGTTTTCATCTGGCACCTCCTTGCCGCTCCCTACCTGAAACCAGGGTTCCAAACTGTGTATACGTGCGCAAGGTTGCAGAATCTATAACATATAATACCACAAATGGGCCGAGATGTCAAATAGCCAAATATTTCTACCTCATCTGGAGTTCCAGTAGCTCGTCGAAAAGGGTGAAGATTTTTTTAAGCTCCTCGTCATCTTCGGGAAATTCGGCCATGCGGTCCTGTTTAGCCTGGGCCAAAGCCTGGAGGCTGTGGTTGAGATCCTCACCTTCCATGACCACCTCCCTGGCTACCAGCAGTCCTCCGAACAAAAGAGGCAGGTACATGAACTCGACGGGCAATATTTGACCTGTCTCCAGTTGATTGACGATGAACTCGTTGACTCCTACCTGCTCCTCCACCGTCCACAGTCTCTCATTCACAGCATCCTCCAACAGCCCGAAGCTGACTGCTATAGCCAGCCTGGTCAGGTGGGCATAACCGAACCTGGCTACCAGCACCAGGGCATTCTCGAAAGGCTGGTCCAGTTCCAGAGTCCGTTGGAACATAGGCACCAGCAGGCCATCTTGCGCCGCTTCTTGTTGTAGAAAATAGAGGGTGGTGAAGGTCAATATTTTGGACATGAAGATGGCCTCCCCCAGACGTAGATCGAGGTCCGTTCCCAGGAATCTTTTTCGAGCTTCATTCAACAGGGAGATGTAAACAACCGGGGGTGTGAGTTCTGGCACGATGTAAATGCGCCGTTCATTCATCTCCTGCATGGCCTTTTGCTGGAGGGGCAGCTCCTCTGCTTTCCAGAGGGAGGTGAAGCTGGAACTCAGATCGACCTCGGCCCCAGGAACAGGCTCGCCCTCGACGGTCAGCTTGAAGGTCTGCCTGTTGCCCTTGGAAGCCTTGAAGTCCACGCCCACGATAGGAGCTAACTTCAGCCCCAGCACGTTCCTGATGATCGCAGCCTTCAGCCGTCCTTTGCCTTTGTTGGGGCGGATACGCTGACCACGCGCTTGAGCACGGCCTTTGAGTTCCAGCTTGATTTCATAAATGGCGGGCACTGTCTCCGGTTCGCACCGGATGGGGAGGCGCAACTCGCCCACCTGGGCTTCTTCCAGGGTTACGGTCACTTCCTCCTCGGCCACCGACATCTGACAGGGGCGATTTCTGCGGCCGGTGGGGAGGGTGAGCTTGATGCTGAAATCTACAGGGACGTTCACCGCGCTTTGCAGCACGAAAGCTAACTCCGCCCTTTCCCCTGGGGCGATAGTCTGCGGCTGGAGGGAGACGACGTATTGCACCCCATCGACCTCGTAACGCTCGCTGGCCTCCGCCACTTCGCTCATATAATCTGGATAATCTATAGCCATGACCACCTCCTGTGGGATACACAACTGGCCTGCATCTTATCAGACCCATCAGACCAGGGGAGCAGTTCAAGAAATCATATGATAAGCTATATGTGCACTTGTGCACAGTGGCTATTATAGCATAGGACATAATGATTGTCAAACAGCAAACACGGATTCCGCGTGTTCCGTAGTTGCCGTGAAGGAAGAGGGATGATATAATTTGTGCATGGACAGCAAAAATCCTTTTTACCACCGCCAGCCTATCAGCAACCCGCGCCATTTCTATGGCCGCCCACGAGAGGTGCGGCAGCTCTTCGATCTGATGCGCCAGGGACAAAGCGTCTCGCTGATCGGGCCTCGGCGTATCGGAAAGACTTCCCTGCTCCTCCATCTGCCGGACGTTCAGACCGCTCATGGCCTGTCGCCAGACGAATACGTCTTCGTCTATCTGTCCTGCGAGGGCCTGGAGGGGAGCGAGCAGGCGGAAGTGTACCGGGCGTGGCTGGAGGACCTGAGCGACCACCTCGAAGCCCCCGGCTTGAGGTCAGAAGTGAAGACCTATCGCCACTTTGAGCGGGCTATCCGCCGCCTGACCGGGCAGGGGTACAGGCTCATCTTTCTGCTGGACGAATTCGAGGGCCTGAGCCACAATCCCTGTCTGGGCCTGGATTTTTTCTCTGGCCTGCGCGCTCTGACCACCAGGCACAGTGTAGTGTACGTCATCGCCTCGGTGCGCTCCCTGCTGGAGTTGACCTATGCCGACGAAAGCGCTCTGACCTCCCCCTTCTTCAACATCTTTCTGCCTCTGAACCTGGGCCTCTGGCCGCGGGACGAAGCTCGTTCCATGGTCTCGGACATGGCGACCGGGGCCGGGATGAGCTTTCCGCCCCACATCCTGGAACAGATTTTGACCCTGGCCGGAGGACATCCCTTCTTTCTCCAGATGGCCGCTTACCACGCCTTTGCCGCCCTGAAAGGTGAAGAGAGTGTGGAGAGCTGGCCGGAACGCTTCCGGGCTGAGGCCGAGCCGCACCTGGCCTACTACTGGCGCAACCTGAGCGATGAAGCGCGCTATGCGCTGGCTACCCTGTCCGTTGCCAGCCCGACCCGGCCTGCTTTGGAGGAGTTGCGCCGGGCCTGTCTCGTTGTATCGACTGCCGGGGGCCTGGCCCTGCCAGAATGCCAGGCCCCGCAGTACGCTTTTGGCGTCCTGGCCGACTTCGTGCGCCGCCAGGAAGTGCCCCATCTCCTCCAGGCTGCGCCCTATACCATCGATTACCTGCGGCAAACCGTCCTCTTCCAGGGCCAGCCTTTGAAGCTGACCCCCTTGCAGTTCCGCCTGTTTGCTTATCTCATGGAGCGGGCCGACCAGGTGATCGGCTACGAGGAATTGGAGCGGGCCGTCTGGGAAGAAGAATACGTGGAAGACCCCGAAAGACTGAAAGCCACCATCAAGAATTTGCGCCAGGCGCTAGGGCCGGCGGCGGCCTGTATCGTCAACGTGCGCGGCGTGGGTTATACCTTCCAGGTCTGAACACGAAAGCAGCAGGCAGCAAGCAAGGGAGCAGCAAGCAGTGGCAAGCTCTTTTCGTCTTTCCCACGCTCAGCTTTCACCAAATTTTCCCCCTTTTTTCCTTATCAGCGGCCCGCTTTTGTGGTATGCTGAGAGCGACAAGACCGAACACGTAATCAGGAGGTACAATTCAATGAGTTTTAACGCACAGGCGGTTGGTCTTTCGCTCATTTTGGGAGCAGCCGGGGCCAGGTTGTGGTGGCTGGTCTTCAGGAGGAAAAGGGTGGCCTGGGGTGCTCCGCTCATAACCCTGTTCTTCGTCTTCCTCGATTGGATATTGATGAAGAGTCTCAGGCCGCTTGGTTTCTCCTTCGCCCCGGATCACGCGGTGGGTCTCTGCTTCCTGCTGATGGCCCTCTTCCGGCTGTTGTGGCTGTTGGCGCCTATTGGGGTGTTGGCCGGGTGGAAACGGCTATCAGCGCGCCTCCTGTCCTGGCCTCGGCCAATGACCTCTTTCACCCCGCATCTGGGCGCTTTGCTGGCCGTCAACCTGGGCATTTTCGGGCTGTTCCTTCACGGCTACCTTCACGGGCCTTTCGACCTGAGAACCAGCCAGGTGAGCCTGACCTTCGCCGACCTGTCCGCCGCGAGGCCCCCCCTGCGGATCGTGCACCTGTCCGACCCCCACGTGGAACGGACGACGGCCAGGGAGAAGGAGATCGTCCGCCGGGTGAACGATCTGGAGCCGGATCTGATCATGTTAACCGGCGATTACCTTAACACCTCCTACCTGGGAGACGAGACGGCCATAAGCGATTTCCGTTCTCTGGTCAGCCAGCTTAGCGCCAGGTACGGCATCTACGCCGTGCGGGGCAGCGTCGATCCGCCAGCTTTGACCGCCAGGCTCTTCGATGGTCTGGAGGTGGTCGTCCTGGAAAACGAGAGCGTGCGGCTGGACGTTCACGGTCAGGAGATTTACATAATAGGCGTGTCCTGTAGCCACAAGCTGAGAATCGACTACCCTCGCTTCGACCGGGCGTTAGAGGGCGTGCCGGACGAGGCTTTCACCATCCTGCTCTATCACTCGCCCGATCTCATGGAAAAGGCGGTGGACGAAGGTATGGACCTGTACCTGGCCGGACACACTCACGGCGGTCAGATTCGCCTGCCTTTCTACGGGGCGATATTGACCTGTTCCATCTACGGCAAACGGTACGAGGCCGGGCTATACCACGAAGGGGATACTTACCTGTACGTCAGCCGGGGGCTGGGCATGGAAGGAGGCAGCGCCCCCCGCGTGCGTTTTCTGTGTCCGCCGGAGATAGTAACTTATACTTTGCAAGGAGGGAAGTAAAAAATGGAGGCCAAAATGACCACCGATACCGCGTTATTTCGCTTCACAGACGCCTTTAACGTGACGGAGCACATCTTACGCCAGCAGGCGGTTTTCTTCGAGGAGATCAAGGCCGGCCGCCATCTTTCGGCCAAGATCAGAGACATGTCGATCAGTTCCGCCCTCTTCCTGGCTTTCTACGGGGCGGTGATGGGAAGTTCCAGCAGCATCCAACAGGCTGTCTCCTCGGCGGTGAAACTGCCCGTCCTCTTTCTGATCACGCTGCTCATCTGTCTGCCCACTCTCTACTTCTTCAACCTGCTGTTCGGCTCCAGGCTGTCCCTGGCCCAAACGCTGGCCCTGGTGCTGACGGCCATCACCATCACGGCGGTGCTGACCCTTTCTTTCGCGCCCATTGCTCTCTTTTTCTGGCTGACCGCGCCTAATTATGCTTTCTTCGTCCTGCTCAACGTGGTCGTGCTGAGCCTGACCGGTTTATGTGGCCTGGTTTTCCTGATACGGGGCATGTTAATCGCTCAGCAGGAAGAGGCTCGGCGGCCAGGTTGCTCCCCCGTCCTGTGGGGCTGGATCACGATCTACGGCTTCGTGGGCACCCAGATGGCCTGGACGCTGCGCCCCTTCTTTGGCGATCCAGGACTCCCTTTTCAGCTTTTTCGTCAGATGGGAGGCAACTTTTACGTGAGCGTAGCTAACTTGATATGGGGCATCCTATCGTCTGGCCTGTGAGAGGCCAACACGGATTGGGGTCGCGGATTCCATAAAAAGATTCCCGCCATCCGTGAAAGAAATCCGTGTCTGCTCCGCGAACGAGGAGTGAAGCCATGCGGAAAAAGAGCATCGTGAACGGTCTGTGGGTGGGGTTGGCCCTGGTGGTAGCCTGCTTTTATCCCTTCTACCACCTCTTTCCGGCCCGCTACGTGGCAGATTGGAAAGGGCTGAACCTGCCGCCGCCGGTGCACGCTGTTTTGCTGATCATGGGGCCCATTTTAGGGTTGGCCTTGTTGTTCTGGCGGGGCCGGACGGTGGGCCTGGGGGGAATAACGGCCGGGGCTTTGACCGGTCTGGTGGCCGCCCTGATAGTGTACGCCGCTCTGATCGGCCCGGCGGTAGTGCTGCGTGGTTCTGCGCCGTTGTTCATCTACGCTCTTGAGCCTGGCTTACGGGGCGCAGACACTTTCACCAGGGACGTGGCCGACAGCCTGCTGGACATCATGCGCTGGTCCTACCTGAGCGTGGTGATCGTGCTTCTGGGGGGGGTGATTATAGGGGTGGCGCTGGGCAGTGTGCGCGCTCAGCCAAAAGCTCCGCTTGAAGGAAAAGGCCAGTCGTCTGTGACTCCCCGCCTCTCTCCCTCTAACCTGTGGCGCGGCGGTGAGGTGCGTTGGGGGGCAGTTCTGGGCCTTGTGGCCGGGGTCTTTTCTTTCGGCTCGGCTTTTATCTTGAGTCGCCGTCTGGTCAGTCTCATTACCGGGGCCGGGCCGTGGGGCTACATTCTTTTTTTCCTGGTCTGTGGTCTGGCGGGGGCCTTGGGTGGGGTCCGGGTGCGGTCCGTCAGGGATCGGGCCAGGACTCTTCCTCTGCCGTCGAAGGTCGAAGACCTGTGGGCGGCGGTGGAAAGCGGAGCGCATCCCCCGTCCCATCGGATGGAAGGCGCTTTTTGGGGGGCGCTGGTGGGGTTGGCCTTTAGCTCCTGGCTGGCCGTGATTCGGCCTTCCATGCGGCTGGCGGTGCTGGCCGAATTGCCGCTCTTGTCGTTACCGTCGGGCATGGTGCCCTGGCTGCCTTTGACTCTGTTAGGAGCGATGGGCGGCTGGGTGCTGGCTGCCCGGCTGAGGCCAGAGCCGACCTTGCCCGACCCGGACGAAAACGACCTGCGCGTCGGGGTGAAGGTCGGTATCCTGTTAGGAGTTATGGCCTCTTTGGGCCTTTTTACCCCGGTCTACGTTTTGATCGGCAAGATTATTGCCATGATCCAGGGTCAGGACAACTTTTTGCTGACCATGAGCTATTCGTTGGGGTTGCTTTCGGCTCCTCTGGCTTTTCTATTTCCGCTGGTGTTGATCGGTGGGGGTGCTCTGGCTGCTTATCAGGTATCCAGCCCTCCCTCCCGGCTGCGCTCCCGGCTGCGGGCCGGAGCGGTGGCTGGCGCCACGGGGGGGGCGGTGTTCTACGTCATGTTCATAGCCGCCGCTTTGAACGTCGTGCTGGGCGATGCGGCCCTGGCAGGATACGGTCTGGCCGACACAGATTACATCTCTGTCCACGGCCTGACCTTCCTGCACCGTCTGGTATCCTACCTGTTTGAGGCCCACATCGATGTGCTGGCCGTGACCGTGAGCCTGAGCGCGGCCCTGGCCGGGGGCGAAGCTCTGCTGTATTGCCTGGCCTTGCGTTTCCGCAGTCCTTTGTGGCAGCCTGTGGACGAGGGATATCACCTCTTTCAGAGCATTAAAAAGAACCCCGCCGATTCTCTGCCCCTTCTCTACGGTCTCCTGGAGCAGCCAGAACAGGCGGTCGAGGTTTTGCCCTACCTGGCCCTCTACGCTCAGGCTGATGGTCGTCCGCAGGTGGCGCGGCTGGCCGTCGGCTACTGGGGGCTACTGAGCGGGAACCTCACGCCGGGGCTGGCTCTTATAACCGAGGCCCTGAAGCCGCCTCTGGATGAGAGCTGGTGTTGGACCGCAGAGGTCAGCCACCTGTACCGCACTCTGGAGGAGGCGGCGCGGGCCAACTCGATGGCCCGTATCACCGCCTTGCGTCCGGCCTTCGTCGGCCACTTCTCGGCTCCTTTGGCTCTGGAGTATCCGCTCCGGATCATGTCTGCGGTGGTCGATGATCTGCGCAAATATCAGCACGTCAGCGGGGTATTGGACAAGGTAGCCTATCTGGTCACTGCCCTGGAGCATCTGCGGAACAGCGCCCAGGATAAGCTGCGTCCCCCGGAACGGGTCATCTTCGCCAGCGTAGTCAAAAACTGGATCACAGTGATCAATAATGCTCTGCGGGAGGTTCAGGGCCAGGCCCAGCCGGAAGTCACGCTCAAGACCCGTCACCTGCCTGCCGCCGGTGCGGTTGACCTGGTAATCAGGATCCACAACGCCGGTCAGGGGCCGGCCGAACGCCTGCGCCTGACTTTGATCCCTAATTCTGCCTATCGAGGGACTCTGGAAGAGCAGGAAATCCCCCTGCTTTCGGCCGGAGAGGCGGTGGAACAGACGTGGCCCCTCGAACCCCTGACCAAAGAGGGTTTTC
>DAOULT010000095.1:0-15632 GCA_034417895.1 Anaerolineae bacterium
GTGGCTTCTCGCTCCTTCGAGATGCAGGCGTTTCCCGGATTAGCTTCGCTCCAGAGGGCGTTGTAGCGGGGCGAAGCGTCGTAGCCCGCGTAGGCTCTTTTGATTCGCTCCACCTCTCCGCTCACCATAGTCTTCCCTTCCGACCGGTTCGATGCCCTACTTTTCATCTGTTTTCCTCAAGAGTTGATAGGAGCCGAATTTAACCAACCCCCACAGCGAACCCAGGCCGTAGCTGAGATGGATGGTAAAGAATACAAAAGGCATCAACACCGCATACCCCAGACCGTGTTTCAAGCCTATCTGAAGAGAAAAGACGATACAGCCCAGGGAATAGGCGACAGCTATAGCGGCCAAAACGATCTTGCCCACAATGTGAAAGGGAGCGACGAGCAACGAACCCAACAGGCCCGTCACGAACAGAAAAGGGATGAAATGTCTGAGGCCCAAAGCCTGGGGATTGGCAAAGAGCGTCTGCATAATTCCCACTCCATTGGCAAAATTCTGGCGCCAAAGTCCCCACAAATCTCGGCGCGGAAAGTAATAGGCCCGGATTTCAGGAGAAAGGTAGATGCCATAGCCGTGCGCTCTCAGACGGGCGTTGAGTTCGTTGTCTTCGTCGCGTGTAAGCTCCAGGCGGTACAACCCAATCTCGTCGAAGATGCGCCTCCAATAAAACCCCGGCCAGACCGTATCAACCCATCCCTCACCCGACTGACGACGGAATTGAGCCACGCCTATTCCGAATCTGCTTTCGTGGGCAAACACTATCAACTTGCTTATCAGGGAATCGCCTGGCATGGGCCTGGCCGCTCCTCCAACGTTACCGGCCCCCGTTTCGAGCAGATGAGCGACGCACTGACTGATGTAATCCGGCTCGTAAAAACCGTGAGCGTCTATGCGGGCTACAATCTCTCCCCTGGCCTGCTCTATTCCGATGTTCAGAGCGGCGGCTTGCACTCTTTGCGGATTGTCAAGCAGCCTGATTTGGGGGCAATCTTTTTGAAAGCGGCGGATAATCTCTGGCGTGTCATCTTGCGATCCGCCATCGATGCACAAGATTTCCATTATATCAGGGTAGTCCTGGGCCACCAATGAGCGCATACAGTCTGCGATGTATTCCCTTTCATTGTAGACAGGAACAATTATGGAGACGGTAGGCTTCCGGGTTGCGATCTCTTTCATTGTCTTTTATCTCCTCCTTGGGGCCAAAGTTGAAACTGCTGCAAAATGGTCAACACCCGGTCCCGCTCGGCTTCGAGGGTGTGGGCCAGGAGGGTTTGAAAAGCGTTCTCTATCAACTGCTCTCGGAGAAGCTCATCTTCAATAAGGCGCAGGATGGCGTCAGAGAGCTGTCGAGGCCGGGCCGGCTCGACCAGCAGCCCGTCGTGGCCATCGGTAATCAGGTAGGGAATGCCGCCCACGTTGGCCGCTACCACAGGCGCCCCGCAGGCCATCGCCTCCAGCAAAACCTGGGGAAGTCCCTCGGTCAGAGAATGAAGGACGAACACGGAAGCAGTTCGGTACAGCTCGAAGAGCGCCTGGCCGTGAGGCACGTATCCGTGAAAATGGACGTGTCGCTCCAGCCCCAGGCGGTTGACCTGTCTTCGTAAAGGCTGCTCCTCTGGGCCTGAGCCTGCCAGGTGCAGCGCAAACTGGCGTTCGTGTCCATGTTCCTTCACCAGTATCTCCAGGGCTTCGATCAGATATTCCAGCCCTTTTTCCGGGTCTAAGCGGCCCACGCTTAGCAGGGCAACTTTCTGAGTCTCATCTATTTCTCGCCTTCTCCTGGTTTGGGATAGCTCCACCTCTTCCCTGGAGATCAAGGGCACGGCTGTTTCAAACACCGGCCTTCCATTCTTTTTGAACCTTTGATACATTTCTCGGCCCACCGTAAAGGTAACGTGGTTTCTGGCTAAAGCCTGAAACTGTTTATCCAGCAGGCTGGCGACCGCCATGCCGGCCACTTTTCTCGGCCCTTTGTTCCGATGTCTCATCTGTTCCGCCAGGTTCTGGCGAATGAACATAAAGAAAGGTTTTTTCTTCCACTCACAGAGGTAGGCAAAAAGGAGAGCGAGAGGATGAGGTACGCAGAGCCACACCAGGTCCCACCCTTCGATCTCCCCGGCCAGAGTGCGGAACGTTTTGGGTATAACGGACAGGCCCTCCTTCCACAAAGTGTAGACATTTTCGTAAAAGGGCAGGGCGCACACTGCGGTCTTGTGCGGGTTCAGGACGTAATTTTCGGTCTTTCTTTCCTCCGACGCCCGACCGCAGAACACGATCTTCTCAAAGTATGGCTCGAAGGCCGCCACAAACTTAACGAAGGCTTCGTCGGTAGAATAGCGTTCCCCGTCGAACCAAAAGACCTGATCGACGAACACGGCCAGTTTCAAGTTACGTCCTCCCGGCGACCACGCGCATTTTGTCGGAGCGGTTTGAGTAACTGCTTCGCAGGCGCATCTCTCTGACAAGGTGCGGGACAGAATACACCAGATTGGTCTCAGACCCACACGAACAACCCGGACATTCTTTGAAAAACATCCTGCGCCGGGCGGCAAGATATTTTTTAGAGGATAGTATCTCTTTCAGAGAACTCTGCCGCAGATCGCCGAAATGGCCCATTGACCAGCATCCTCCGAAAACCCTGCCGTGGGAATCGATGAACAGGTGAACGAGCGCCGCAGCGCAGGGAAGGTCCTTTTGCAGAGGGTCGCTGAAATACTGTTCTACATACTCCAGGTCCGAATAGCTACTCCCGATGAGACCTTCGTGCTTGCTTTTCATCTCCGTCAGCCAGTGCACCAACTGAGCCAGCTTAGGGCGGTCCTCCTCCCCGATCCACAGGGATTGGGCGTTGCCCTTCACCTGAAAAAAGTAGGGAGTGTAATCGATCAGGTTGAACACGATTGGCAGGTTCAGGCTTTTGGTCCACTCCACTACGGCGGGCAGATGGTCGAGGGTCAGGCTCATTATTGTAGCCAGGATCGTCACTTGCAGGCCGCGTCTTTCCTGCAAACGGGCCAGGATTTGAGCGGCGGCCTGGACTCGCTTGTGCGCTCCTTTTACGCCCCTGATCTTATCGTAGGTCTCTCCCAGGGCGTCTACCGACAAAGAGATGGCCGTTGCGCCGGCCTCGACCAGCTCCTCGGCCCGGCGCTCGTCCAAAAGATAGCCGTTGGTCACGATGCTCACGTCCATACCGAGATCGCGGGCGTAGGCCACCAACGTAGCCAGGTCATTCCGCAGCAGCGGCTCACCTCCAGCCATCCCCACCAACTGGATGCCCATCTCGCTCAACTGCTGGATGACTTCTTTCCATTCTTGGGTCGTCAGTTCATTTTCCGATTTCTGCCGCCACTCATTGCACGTAATGCAACGCAGACAGCAATTATCCGTAACGTTCAGGGTCGCGTCTCTGGGCTGGAAAGGCAAAGTTTTGAACAGAGGGGGACAGCGCCGGGCTGTCTCCACCGCGGCCAGCATCGGAAGATGGTAGGTGACGATATCCTTCCAACGCCCGTTCCGGGCGGCGATAAACTCTCTTAGCTCTTTTGTAAACATTGTTCCTCCTTACGGCTCGCCAGAACCTCCCGATAGAGGGTGGTGAGACGTTCATAATAAAGTTTGGCATTGTACCGCTTTTCGACCTTCTCTCGTCCGCAGCGTCCCATGTCCTCCAGCGAACCGTTGTGTCGGTTGGCGAGAAGGCGGGCAATCTTCTCCCTCAGATCATCCACGTCGTTGGGTTCGCACAGTAAACCATCCTGGGATTCAGCGATAAGCTCCGGGATGCCTCCCAGGCGGCTTCCGATTACCGGGGTGCCCAGGGCAAAAGCTTCCAGGATGACAAAAGGAGCGTTCTCGTAGCAGGTGGAGGGTAAGACCAGGCAGATGGCCTTTCTCATCAGGTCGTGCAACTGCGGGCCGGATTTATAGCCCGTAAAGTGCACGTTCGTGGCCTTTATCTCTGCCGCCAGACGCCTGAGATGGCTCATTTCGGGGCCATCTCCGATCAGCAACAGGTGAGCGTCGGGTATGGTCTGCGCCGCTTTGATCAGGCCCTCCAGATTCTTCTCGGCCGAGAGCCGCCCCACGTATACGTAGTATTCCTCGTGATCGAAGCCGGGGGTATAGGCTTCAACGTCCAGGAAATTGGGGATCACCGTCACCTTATCGGCTGCTATCCCGAACTCGACCACCTTTCTTTCCATGAATTCGCTGGGAGCGATAAAGCGGGCGATGCGATCAGGGTGATGGAGAACGAAGTGGTTAAAATACATCTCCAGACAATGAACGATGCTCTTGAGCAGAGGGTGAGAGTAGGGAGAGCAATTTCTGAGCACGCACTGGTAATAGCGAGCGCCCCGGCATCTCTCACACACTTCCCCGTTTCTCGACTGGAGAGAGTGCACCGGGCAGATCAGTTTGTAATCGTGCATGGTTTGCACTACGGGTATACCTCTGCGTTCTAACACGCCCAGGATGGAGTAAGATATCCATCCATAGACGCTGTGCAGATGGGCGATATCCACAGGATGGGCGTCGAGCAGCCTGTCTATCTTCCGCCGGGCCTCCGGGGAGAAGAAAGCTCCCTCCAGGCGCTTCAGACTGGCTCGGAGCGGGTCAAGCGTATCGAAGTCCACCGCGAAGTACTGATCGTAAGCGGTAGGGATATTTTGCTCCCGGAGAACGGAGAAAGGGATAACCTGGTGGCCCCGCTCCTCCAGCAGACGGTTGGTTCTGATGAAGCTGGCGGCGTCCCCTCCGGCGAAGTAGTGGGCATTGTGCACGCTCAGGATACGCATAATTCTCTGCCCGCCGAAGGGGTCCGTTTCTTTTTCTGGCTGCGCTGGACCTCTTGTTTAATAGCCGTGGCTATGGCTATCCATAGCCACAGCCATCTATCAGACCCGCCGCCCTGCAAAAACAGAGCAGTAACCAGATAGCCAACCATACCGATTTGTAGAGACCGGGTCATGCTGGCTAAAGAAGGCCGTCCGGCTCGCTTTAGTTGGGAATGAGAAGACTGGAGCCCGGCCAGGGCGTACAAAATGCTCGCCGCAAAAAAAGCGAAGCCGAGCAGCCCCGTTTCGGCCAGCACTTGCAGATAAAAATTGTGGGCCGCCAGATGCCGGCCCTCGATATCGAGGTTGAGCTTCTGGGCATAGTCCGAGGAGAGAACTATAAAGTTTTCGCCGCCTACTCCCAAAAAGGGGTGATCCACGAACATGCGCCACCCTATTGTTGCCAGTCTGCTTCTGAACTGTAAAGAGTCGTCTTCGGTGGTTTTCGGCTGCTGGGAGTCACCGGGCAGGAAAACGTCCAGAGTGCCCATGCGGGTGCCGTATTCGGCGGGGACAAATTGCAACAAGGGCAGCAGAATGCAAAGCCCCACGATTATGTAGCCCGGCTTCACTTTTTTCTCGATGGCAGATAAGGTTAGAACCGCTGACAAGGCCAGGAATCCGCCCCGAGAAAAGGTGAAAACCACCGTGAGCACCAGGATCACCAAAATATAAACGGCCATCGTCTTGAGTGCGGGGGCAACTTCGTCCCATAGCCGGTACAGGGCCAGAGGAACGAGCATCACCAGCATCTGAGCGTAAAAATTCGGGTCCCCGACCGGTCCGGAGACTCTCTCTCCGGTCATATCCCCGGCAATGGTATCCACAGTCACCTGGGCAAATCCCCCAAAATCGTTATGGTAGGAATTGGTAAACACTTGAAAAACGCTCAGCGAACCTAACAACATCCCTATGATCAACAATTCCCATATCAGATGCCGGATGGAAATTTCAGAAGTTATCAGGGTGATGACGATCAGATAAATGCTCATGTCCTTGGCGAAATCCAGGACAGCTTCCTGGAGCGCCCTCTCTTGATTGGCGGCCACGAATACCGAGGCCACCAGCACCCCGCCATAGGCCAGCAAGGGCAAATTCTGATTGTCCCACACCAGTTTCTCTCTCTTGAGAACCAGCTTATTAGCCAAAGTGGCCAGCAATACCAGGAACGTAAGGAAGATATTGACCGAGGGCATACCATAGTGAGCTACCGCTATTTCGTTGAACAAACTGAAGATGACGGCCACCAGCAGCAGCAACCCAAACTGGGGCTTCATCAAGCTGACGAAACCTAAGACTACCGCCAAAAAAGCGACCAGCAGGTAGCTGACAGGGATTCCTATGCCGATGAAATAGCCCAGCGCCAGGCCCAAAAACACGCTTAAAGCTAACACCGTAATGGATATCCAGACCGTTGGCTGCGCCCGGTCGCTTTCTGCGGACGGGTTGGGGCCGGAGAACACAGAACCGTTGGGAGTGAACCCCTTTCCCGACGGTGTGGGCCAAAGCGTTTTTAGAAGATTTTTAATTCCCTGTCCAGCAATCATATAATGTTCTTTCCTGTCCTGCTGAGATTTTCTTACCTTACAAGGTTACTACGCCCTGTCCACGGCCTCCAGAACAACCTGGCCGGCGCCCAGGATCGTCTCTCTGTGAATCAGCCACAGGGCCAACAAATAGAAACAGGCCCCCGTCAAAATGGATAGAGCCAGAGTGACAAGGCCAGGGAGAGGAGGAGAGAAATAGCGTAAGAGGTACAAACCCATTAACATAGCCAGCGAGCCGGTCAGAGCAAATCTGAATTCTCGCATAATGGTCCAAAAGCCCACGTCAAGCAGTTTGTGGGCAATGAAGAGCCGAATCACAGTTATGAGGGCGGTGGTCAGGAGACGAGCCATCGCTACACCGACAATACCATAACCAGCGCCAAACCATAGAGCGGCGATGATAAAAACGTTCTCCACGACGTTGAGTTTGGTGAGGATATCGGGGCGCCCCCTGGCTTTGTAGATGTCTCCGGCGGTCCAGTCGAGGGACATCAGGGCGGCGTTAAGGGCCAGAGCTTGCAAAACGGGAATGGAGTTGGCCCACTTGTCAGTGTAAAAAATCAGGACAAGGTCGGGAGCGACGAAGAAAAGCCCCACCCCGACCGGGATAGTTACCAGAGAGATATACTTCAGGCTGGTAAGAAAGCCACGACGTAGAGCAGGCAGGTCGTCTTGCAGCTTGGAGTAGGCCGGGAAAAGTACCCTGGTGATCACTGCACAGAAGTTGATGATGAGAAAATCCGGCGCTCTGACGGCCAGCATGTAGAAACCTAAAGCCGTGCCGCCCAGAAGCTTACCGACGATGAGGTAGTCGGCTTCGGTGTGGATGAGACACAGGAAATCGGCGGCCATCAGTTGCAGGCCGTAACCCAGTAACTCTCTGGCTACAGACTTATAGAAGGTGAAAGAAGGCCGCCAGGGTAAAACTATCCACAGGGTCAGGGTCCAGGCCAGGGCCCCTACCACCTGTCCCCACACCAGGCTCCACGCTCCATATCCTAGCAGGGCCAGGACCATCGAGATTGCTCCTTTGACTATCCCCTGCACCAGGTCGGGAATGAACTTCTTTTTGAAGTCCAGTTCTTTCTCCAGCAGGGCCTCGTGCACGTAGCCAAAAGAAGAGAAGATGAAGGTCAGGGACAGCGCTCTCAGGATTAGCTCCACCCTGGCCTCCTGGAAGAAGGAGGCCACCAGCGGCGAGAGCAAATTGGCGATGAGGAACAAGGCCAGCCCGCTTAAGAGGCTGATGATGAACGCGGTATTGGCTGCTTTATCAGGCTCGTCTTTTTTGTATATCAGGGCCGCGCCCATCTGTAAAGCTCTGAGATCGAGGTAGTATATGACCAGCAGAGCGAAGCCCATCAACCCGAAATCGTCAGGCGAGAGCAATCGGGCCAGAATGATGGTGCTGATGAAGATCAGCACCTTCCCGCCGCTGAAAGAAGCGTAAGCCCACATCGTGCCCTGAACCGTTTTCTTAGCCAGACTCACTTCTTTTCCCTCACAAAGTTCTGTTTCATCTTGCCCTGGAAGATGGCGATTTGAACAAACGCACCGTGTTCTGTCCGTTCTGGGCCGCCTTCTCTAAAGCCTGGCTGGCTTCGGCAAGCAGCTCTTCCGTATCGATTGTGCCATTAGTGCAATCAGCGATACCAAAGCTAACGGTCAGGTTCAATTTGACTCCACTGTCCCCCACCTCGAAAATGTTCCATTCCATTCTGGTTCGCAGCCGATCCATAGTCTGCACGGCGCTTTCCGCCGAGGTGTAGGGCAGAAGAAAGACGAACTTATCGCCTTCCAGACGGGCCATCAGCTCCTCTTCTTTAAGATAGTGCTTCAAATAAAGAGCTACCTTTTTGAGCACGATCCCTTTTACCTCAGGAGAATATAGCTCTCCGATTTCGTCGAAACGGTCTATGCTCATCAGAGCCAGAGCCAGGGGATGCCCATGGTTCCTGGCGCGGCTGATTTCCTCTTTCAGTCGGCGCAAGAAATATGGCGCATTGTAGAGGCCGGTTTTTGTATCCACTATGGTCGGATCCATGGTTTCTGGCACCTTCAAGTACTCTTGCAGGAAAACTAAACTGACTCCCAACATCAAGCCAAAGGCTGCGCCCAGGACGACGTTGCGCGCTTTGCTCTGGTTCACCGGATTGCGAGGGAGCACGGCAGGATCGAGAAGCTTTATGTCGTAAATCTCGTACAGGCCACTGACGTAGCCGATGGTTTCGGTCCCTATCTCGTTAGTCAGGTCCCTGACGAGCTGGGGGTTATCCCCTTCCACAGTGAGCTTAATGAGGTTGGTATCAGGAGGCACCAGGCTATTAAAGGAGTATTTCTTTAGTTGTTCAAACGACAGACCTAGCTTCCGGGCGGCGGCCTCAACGATGGTGCGCGTGACAAATACTTCGGCGTAAGTGGATACAATACTACCATCCCGAGAGCTTATGTTGCTGAAGCCCCATATCAAGTCGCTCAGTTCACGAATAGAGGCGCTGGGGCTGACGATAAAAGTAGCCGAAGCCCGATAGACAGGGGGCCGGGTATAGCTGAACACAACGCTGGCGGTCAGGGTAGTCAGAAAAGCAGGGATAATGATCCACCAGCCCCTTAAAAGAATTTTAAGATATGCTCTCAATTCCATTTTTCACTTACCTTCTACTCACTTTCTTCTTAAAACGAAGCGTGAGAGGCTTAGGGGGACTGGTTCAGGTGGTGATTTAAAAAATAGGCCCACATTACCAGCTCGATAATACCTATATCTCTGACCGGCTCCTGTTCGCTAAGCGTAAAGATGATGGGGGCCGGTGGCCCAAGCCAATAGGTTGCCTCCTGGGGCCAGGGCATAAAGACATCCAGAATGTATCGGTCAGGCTCCAACCCCCCAATAGCGAAACGGCCCTGGTCGTCAGTGCTCGTCCACCCAAATCTCGAATCGTCCGCGTTATACACATCCACGCTAACCCCCGCCATGGGCTGGCCGTTGTACACAACCCGGCCCATAAGGCTAGGGCCGCGCATCTTCAGGGTTAGCCGTTGCGGGGCGTGATATTGGCTGCCGGGTTCAATGGTGAGGGGGAGCGCTTCTGGAGACGAGAGTGGGGAGCCTGGCGGTGGAAAAATCTCTAAGAAATAGCGGCCAGGGGGCACGTCGCCAAAACGGAAGGGCCTGTCGGGGCTGATCTCATCCCATAACGAAATGGAGCCATCTTCGTTCCTCAGATTCACGTCTCCGGCTGTAAGACGGGTGACGCCATCCACGCCCACCACCACGCCCTCCACCTGGGGGTAAGTGAGCCTGAGGTCCAAGGTCTGAGGCTCTGCCGTCCTGTCTGCCGGGATGATGATGCTGGTCGGCTTTGGGGCCCAGAAAGGCGAATTCTCCGGTAAAAAGACTTCCAGGGTGTAGGGGCCGGGAGCTAACCCCCCAAAGCGGAAGGGCTTGTGGGGGTCAATATCCGCCCAAACGCTGAGGGCGCAAGGAGGCAGGCATTGGCCTTCCCCCAGAAGTTGCACCTCCCCGGCCGCCAGGCGCGTGTGGCCGTCTGGTTCCAACACCGTGCCCCTGAGCTGAGCATAGGCGACGGTGACGGTAATAAATTGGCTTTCAACGACGCTTTGTTCCGTAATAGCGACGGGGATCGGAGCCGGGGGCCAGAAGGGTGAATCCTGTGCGGGAAAGACGTCCAGTAAATAGGCACCAGGCCCCAACCCTTCAAAGCTAAAAGGTTCAAAGGCACTAATCATGCTGTGTTTTGATACCGTTCCCTCTTGATTTCTAAGATGCACCTCCCCGGCTGCCAGGCGGGTGACGCCATCTGGGGCCAGTACTACGCCTTGAACCTGTGGGGACTTGATGGCTTCCCCGGCGCTTACATTCCACGTCCAGTAGCCAGTCTCAAAAAGGGTCTCTTCGTTGATGGTCTGGTATCCGTAGGAGGAGAGGCTGTAGGTGTGCAGGCCGGGATCGATGGCTATGATTTCTGACCCGCCAGCGGCCAGGTCGTATTCGTGGTCAACGATGGTGAGGCGCACCGCGACCTGAGACCGGTTCCGCACCCGCATCACACACCTGGGGGCGGGCGCAGGGGGCGGGCTGTCCGTATAGGGCGCAAATTCTACCAGGGCAAACCCTCCGCGGGTCAAATCGACCCGCAAGCTAAGGCCCAAATCTTTAGGAGTGATCAGGTAGATATCCGGCAAAAGAGGACTGAACTCACAGGCGAACTCTCCAAAATCTGGTTTGGTGCCGGTGTAGGCGGTAACTTGCCAGCCTTCTTTACTGATTTCCACAGGCCAGCCCCGCAGCCCTGTCACCTGGACAGCGATAACGCCTCCCATAGCGGTATCGTACTGTTGCGCGATGCGGCCTTGCCAAAACGTTTGGGGCGAAGCAGCAGGCGTTGGGGCCTGGCCCGGCTTAGAAGGGGAGGGAGAAGTGGCCCACACTCTGAACGCCATACAAGACACCATCAAGAGTGAGATAAGGAAAGAGATAAGCAGGCTCCGGCAGAACAACTCCCGTTTCATTGCTGATATCCTGCCTGAATGTCTGCGATTGTCCTGGGCAAACTAAAGCTGAAACGTGACCCTCGCTCCAATTTACTCTTCATCCAGATTCTACTCCCGAGGTGAATTCCGAGTGTAGCTGGATAATGCTCTGTGTCCAAAACTTACCTTTCCACTCCGAGATAGCCAGCCGTTGTTCGACAGGTAGTGGCCGATCGCTTCCGCCGCCAGTTGGTTGCCCCGTTCGTTCCAGTGGCCGTCGATGGGCCAGTACAGTTGTTCGTCGTTGTGGGCCTGAAAAATGGGGGTAAGATCGAAAACGGCGATCTCGTTTTTTTCACAAAACTCCCTGACCAGCGAGTTGGGACTGTACGGGTCGTAGTCTTCGAGCGGCGACAGGTACGGGGCCAGGTACGACCAGTAGGTCTGGGCCTTGTCGGGCACGATTATCACTAACAAGGCGCTGCCCAACTGTTCGCACAGGGCTTGCACTTTCAACAACTCCTCCTGAGTCAGCGCCCACCCCTGCTGCAAAGCCGGGGGCGGGTCTTTTTGCAGGTAAGCAGGCGCCAGGTACAGGCGCACCTGAAGCCCTGGCTTCGTGACCTCCATGTAAGAGGCCGGGGCAGGCTCTTTGAAGAAGTCGGTGTAACAGCCCACCCCGAACAACTTCCCCAGGATGTAATATTTGAACAATTCGTAAACCCGCGAATGGGCGTACAGCCAGGATCGGAGCGGCAGCAACCACTGCCTCCGTTCCTGGTGACGCTGGCGCCACTCCAGGTCGTCGGAAAAATCGTTGCGGACAAAAAGGGCCAGGATAACCGCCTCCGGCTTCAAGGTCTGTCCGCACAGCTCCAGAAGTAAGCGCTCCTGAGTGGGGCCCATGGCGGCATGGCCGCCGTTGATAACGTCCACCTGCCACGTCTGCTCCAGAAGCTCGGTCCACACCTGGTCGTTATCAACGCCCGCTCCCCAGGTGAAAGAATCGCCCAGGGCCAGGATGACGAATTCGTGGTTCACCCCGTCGTCGCGAAAGCCGAGACCCTGACAGCCCAGGTCGCGGGTCTGCACCGTATAGGTGAGTTCCGGCGTGTATACTTCAGATACGATGTTGGGCACCTGCGCCATTTCTATTTGAGGGTGATAGCGGAGAGGCGGGTTTAAGTTGTACGCAATGGGCCAGGGTAAAAGGCCGGGGAATAGTCGGCACAGAATTTCCAACAAGGCCACACCCAGCGCCAGCCCCACAAGAGCCAGCCCAAAGTTAGCCAGCAGCTTTTTCAAAGCAACCTGCCTCCCTTTTCACCGCCTGGGGTGGTTGTCCGGGGCAAACTAAAGCTGAAACGTGACCCACACCCCAGCTTACTCTTCATCCAGATTCTACCCCCTTGCGCCCTCACCGCCTTTTGAGCCAGGTAAAGACCCAGGCCGTGCCCATACACCCGCTGAGCATCGCTGCCATCCACGCGATAAAAAGGTTCGAAGATCTTTTCCTGTTGATCGGAGGCGATCCCCAGCCCTTCGTCGATAACGTGTATGACCCCCTCTTTCTGGCTGTCGTTATCGATTTCGACGATAATAGGCCCCCCGGCCGGCGAGTACTTCACGGCGTTATCCAGCAGATTGTGGAGAACGATCTCGGTTAGCCGTTTGTCGCCGTCAACGATCAACGAGGAGTTTTGAGGCGTCAGGAGGATAAAATGATGTCCATCAGTTTCCCGTTTGAAATTACCCATTATTCTCTCGGCCAGAGGTACCAGGGCAATCGGTTGGCGTTCAATCCGGGCCGGGTCTGTTTCCAGGCCCAGGGTTTGTATAATTGTCTCCACAACTTTAGCCAACTGGTCGCTCTGACAGCGAAGGATTTCCAATATCCTCTTTTGGTCTGGCGTATCAGCGTTGGTCTCCAGGATTAAATCTATAGAACTCATAACAGCGCTTAAGGGAGTGCGCAGGGCGTGGGAGACCATGGAGATGAATTCCGATTGTAAGCGGGTTAATACTTTCTCTCTGGAAATATCCCGCATAACGACCATGCCTCCTGTGACCTGACCGTCATCGTTCAACACAGGAGCAACGCGGCCGCTCACGAAAATGAGATGCCCATCCTGCCCGACAATGGCCCGTTCGTGGATATCCACCGGCCTGGACGTTGCCATTGCTTGCGACAGCGAGCAGGCAACGTCGCAGAGGCAAAGACCCTCTTCATTCTGAGCCTGGAGCACCTGGCTACAGCGTCGTCCAATTACTTCTGACTCTCGCCACCCCGTGATCCTTTCCATGCCAGGACTGAAGCTTAAAATGCGTCTATCCTGATCCACAAAGTACACCCCGTCAGTAATGCTATCCAGAACCAGCTTTTGCCGCTGCTGCTCCCTGGAGACCGTTTTGGAGAGACGCAGTTTTTCCAGGGCCGCCGCTACATATTCAACCAGGTTCAGCAAGAAGCGTAGATCGTCCTGGCTGAAGGCTGCTCCCGGCGAGCGCTCCAGATAAATGACGCCCGCCAATTCCCTGCCGCTCCGGATGGGCACGCTCAGGTGGGGGATGTGGTCTGAAAAGGGCAGGTTGGCTGGCATACCGTTAGAGAACAGGAAAGGTAAATTTTGGCGCACCAGACGAAGAAAGGCCTGGCCCGCTCTGGAAAGCAGTTCATCTTCGTTATCCACTGTGACCGAAGGATGCTGTCTGGATATCCAGGTCAAACAGGGGAGACGATCTTTCAGAGAGAAGCCCAGAGCGCCTGCGCTCGCTTTGGTTATTGGCAGGATTTGATTCAAGGTCAGCCTGGCTACGTGCTCAAAGTCTGAGGTGGTATTTATGATCTGGGCGATGGTTTGTCTGGCCTGAGACTCTTTCACCCGCCGGGCCAGGGCCTGGTCGGCCCTCGTGTATAGCTCGGCGTTCTCAATAGCCACCACCGTGCACCTGGCCAGTAGAGAAAGCAAATACAGATCGTCCTGGGAAAATGTTTTAGCCGAGTCACGGTTATTCACCCCCAGCACCCCGATTGCTCTGCCATGCACTGACAGGGGCACGCTTAACAGGGAGTGGACGAAATAGCCGGGCATGATCTCAAATTCCTGGGCCTCTTCTGACCGATTTAACATAAACGGTTGGCCCGTTTTTACTACCTGATTAGCCACGCTGTCCTCGATCCCGCCCTCCAAACTCTGGCTTCCAACCCAATCGAGATTTTGGGCCGCCCGCAGGTATAACTTTTCATCTTCACTATCGAGCAACAAGAGATACCCCTCTTCGGCGTCGGAGGCGGAGATAGCCATCCCCACAATGTCAGTCAACACTTTCTCCAAATCTGAGAGCGCATAGCCATTGGGATGCACCAGATACCCGGTCAGGCGATCAACGTTCTGGGGGCTATGGCCGATCATTGGCGTTTCTACTCCGGTCAAGGCTTCTTTTCTTACCTATGCCTCACCATTATATCACACTGAGGTAAATCTGGCGTAAATAGATTGTAAAAAATGGTTAAAAAAAGTTACTGCGTGCCATTTGAGGCGCCGCAGTAAGCCATATGGGGTAAACAGATTCTCCCTATGGGAAGGCGAACACCTTATCCGCTTGATGACCAGAGCCGTTTACGACGGAGAGGGGGGCGAGGCGTTTTTTGCGAAGCGGTAGCCTATACTCCACTCCGTTAATATCATAGATGGATGGGCGGGGTCCTCCTCTATCTTCTGGCGTAAACGATGGATATATACTTTGAGATAATCTATCTGGAGAGAGTATTCTGGCCCCCAGACGTGGGTGAGAAGGAATTTGTGGGGCAAAGTGCGGTTGGCGTTCTGCACCAGGCAACTCAACAGCTCGAACTCTTTCGTCGTCAAATCGATTTCTTCACCCTTAACCGTGACCTTGCGTCGGTCAAAGTCTATTGTCAGTCTTCCATCCGAGTATACGTTAGAGGCCCCGTTCTCCGCTTCTTTGTCAGCGCTGGCCCGGCGGAGGAGGGCTTCTACCCTGGCCAGGAGTTCCTGGTTGTTAAAGGGCTTGGTCAGGAAGTCGTCAGCTCCTCCTTTCAAGCCCTTCACCACGTCTTGGGTGCTCTTCGCTTTGGCTGTAATTATCAAGATAGGGACTTTGGACATCTCTCGCAGCCGTTGGCAGACCTTCCAGCCATCCATGCCCGGTAGCATGATGTCTAGAATGACCAAATCAGGCTGCGCAGCGTAAGCCCGTTTCAATCCCTCAAGCCCACTCTGAGAGGTTATTACGTCATAGCTATGAATTTCCAGTAGACTTTTGAGCAACTCAAGCAAGTTGCTGTCGTCATCGATTACTAGGATAGTAGCGGTCAAAGTATTGTCCTATGATGCAAAGTTGTCGAGTCGCCCCGAGCAGCGTCTTCTCTGAACTCCTGTGGCTGCTACAACTTACTTTTCTGATATACGCAGTTCGTTCCCCCTGGTCATGACCAGAAACGGTCGTGGGAAGTGGGGGTACTTCGTTACCAACGGCCTGTATGCCGGGTTGACCACCTGGAGCCAAGCCCCCTGAGTCTGTGCAGGCTCAGGCTTGCCTAGCCTGACCAAGTAAATATTATATAGTAATTTTGGAGTACTGGCAAATCGGCAGCGGGGCCGGGTCTGTCCAGGATTTTAGGCGGCTTTTGGGAGAGGGTGAGAAGATGGCCAAATATCGTCCCACCGTCCGCTGAGCAGAACACTGCGCAAAGCCAGCACGGCCTGCGCTCCTTCCCGACTCCAAC
>DAOULT010000096.1:0-12471 GCA_034417895.1 Anaerolineae bacterium
GTTGGAGTCGGGAAGGAGCGCAGGCCGTGCTGGCTTTGCGCAGTGTTCTGCTCAGCGGACGGTGGGACGATATTTGGCCATCTTCTCACCCTCTCCCAAAAGCCGCCTAAAATCCTGGACAGACCCGCGGCCTCAACTGACTTGACATCGCTGGTGTTTTGAAGTAAAATAATAGGTGCATGGTCAAACGTCCATGCACCTAACTTTCTTTGGCGGCGTAGCTCAAAGGTAGAGCAGGGGACTCATAAGCCCTTGGTTATTGGTTCGAATCCGATCGCCGCCACTGGAAGCACGACCCACAGCGTATTCCTACATTAATAGCCCTCGTGAGTGAGCGAGGGCTATTCGATTTCCTGACGGGGGGTTGTTACTCCAAACCGTGACATCCGTGAAGGGAATCGGCGTCAGTTGGCGTCCGCTTGCCCTCAGACCAAAGTTGGAGTACAATATTGTGACGAGTACACCAGACAGAGAGAAAGGGGTTGTTGATGGGCGTAGAAGGAATAAACCATAACGAGCAGCGTGAGGTCAGGGTTGTCATCACAGGCATGGGAGCGATAACGCCGCTGGGTCTGAGCGTGGCCGATTTCTGGCAAGGAGTGCTGGAAGGACGGTCCGGGGTGGGGCCTATCACCAGGTTCGACACCAGCGACTATGACATCAAGATTGCCGCCAGCGTAAAAGATTTCGACCCCGGAGATTTCGTTGATAGGAAGGAGGCCAAACGCATGGCCCGTTTCACCCAGTTTGGGCTGGCGGCCACCTATCAAGCTCTGGAAGCGGCGGAGTTGGAGCTGGCGAAGGAAGACCCCCGCCGGGTGGGGTTAGAGATTGGCAACGCCATCGGCGGCCTGGAACTGATCGAGGAACAGGCGCAGATACTTCAGGCCCGGGGGCCGAGACGGGTCAAGCCCACCTTCGTGCCTATGATCATCGCCAATATGGCTCCCTGTCATGCGGCCATCTTGCTGGGCGTCAAGGGTCCAGCCAACTCCCCTGTAGCCGCCTGCGCCACGGGCACAGTAGCCATTGGGGAAGCGATGTGTCGTCTACAACGCGGCGATGTGGAGGTGATGATCGCCGGGGGCACCGAGTCGGTCATCAGTCCTCTGGCCGTGACCGCCTTTGGGCGTCTGGGGGCGCTTTCCGGCCGCAACGACGAGCCGGAGAAAGCCTGTCGTCCCTTCGACGCTGAGCGGGATGGCACGGTCATAGGGGAGGGGGCGGCTATCGTGATCATGGAGACCCTGGAGCACGCCCGGAATCGCCAGGCTCCTATCCTGGCCGAGGTGGTTGGCTATGGGTTCACGGTGGACGGGTATCACGTGGCTGCTCCCGACCCGCAGGGTGATGGGGCGGCGCGGGCTATGAGTCTGGCCCTGGCCGACGCCAGGCTCTCGCCGACAGAGATCGGTTACATCTGCGCCCACGGCACGGGTACGGTCTTGAACGATGTGTCAGAAACGTTGGCTATCAAAACTGCTTTTGGAGAAGCGGCCTATCAGGTGGCGATCAGTTCCAATAAACCGCTGGTCGGCCACATGCTGGGGGGCGCGGGGGCCATCTCCGTGATAGCCGCGGTGAAGGCTATCCAGGAGAACGTCATCCCGCCGACCATCAACCTGGATAACCCCGACCCTCAGTGTGATCTGGACTATGTTCCTGGTCAGGCCCGTTCAGCCCAGGTCAGGGCGGCTATGGCTAACGCCTTTGGCTTCGGCGGTCAGAATGCCAGTGTAGTGGTGAGGCAATTCGACGGCGCGTAGGGAGGTCGTGTTGAGTAAAAGAGTGGTGCTTTGCCTTCTCCTGTCAATAATCATCCTGCCGCTTGATCTTCAGGCCGCGCCCCCAGCGCAGGAAAATATCCAGGCGGTCATCGTCTCGCCTCGCGATAACGCCGTGGTGTTGGGGATGGTGTCCATTATGGGCAGCGCCGTTCATCCTGATTTCTGGAAGTATGAGATTGCCTATGCTCCAGAGGCCAGCGGCGATGACCAATGGGTGATGATCGGCCCGGAGCACACGAACCAGGTGAGCAACGACCTGCTGGAGACCTGGAACACCGAGGCCGTACCAGACAGCGTCTACAAACTCAGGCTCAGAGTGGTCGATCAGACCGGCAACTATCAGGAGTATATCGTCCACAATATCTCGGTAGTCAACACCCAACCGACAGCCACGCCGACTGTGCCCCGTCCCGCAGACACCCCTACGCCTGGCACCCCGACGGCCACGCCTACTCCCTTGCCGCCTACTCCGACTATCTCCGTCGAGCAGCCAGTATTGCCCACCAACACCCCCAAACCGACCGACACTCCGGCTCCAACCAGGGCTCCAACCAGGCCCCCGATAGTGGTGGCTCCTACCGCCGTTGATCCCAGAGGGCTGGGAGGCGCTTTCTGCTACGGGGCGGCGATAACGGCGGCGGTTTTTCTTTTTTTCGGCCTGTTGTCCCTGTTGAGGTGGGCGGTGCTCTCGCTGGTGTCCCGGTACAGGTAGAGCGTTGGTGCAAGATTCAGGTTCTTGGGGAGAGGAAAAGCTCAAACTGATCGTGGGGCTGGGCAACCCAGGCCGCTCGTATGCCGCCCATCGGCACAACGTCGGGTTTCGCTGCCTTGAGCATTTGGCTGAGGTTCACGGTCTTTCCTTCGTCAGAGACCGGGCCAAAGCTGATCTGGCTTCCGGCCAGATAGCCGCTTTGAGGGTCCTCCTGGTCAAGCCGCGCACCTACATGAACCTTAGCGGCCAGGCCGTGAGCCGCCTGGCTCGTTTTTACAAAATAGCCCCTCAGGATATCCTGGTCATTTACGACGACCTGGACCTGCCCCTGGGGGTGATTCGGTTGCGGCCCGAAGGCGGGTCGGGAGGACACAAGGGCATGAAGTCCATTATCGAGAGTCTGGGCAGCCAGGCTTTCCCCCGGCTGCGTATGGGCATTGGCCGCCCGCCCGATGAGGATGTTGTGGATTATGTCCTGAGCGATTTCACTCTCGATGAGGAGATAGCTATCGAGAACGCCTGTGAGAAAGCGGTGGCCGCCGTGGAATGCTTTTTGACCAAAGGGATCGCCGCTGCCATGAACGAGTACAACTGATGGAGTACTAGGCACAATGGCCTAGATCGCTCTCGATAATAAGCCGATTGGCCGATGCATGTAGTCAAAAAATGTGGTATACTAATTGAGAAGTCCCCAGTTATTTCTATATAAAGAGGGGAGGTCTGGTAGTGAATACATTGAGCTTCTCAGCTATCAGAATTGCCATGTTGTCGGTCATCATCGCCCTGCTCGGTCTGAGCCTGGGCTGTCAGGTGCCCTTTGCCCCCCAACCCACCGGCCCGGCGCCTCTGGAGGCGGTCAAAGTGGCCTACCTGAACGGGAGCGAGCTGTGGACCATGAACTGGGACGGAAGCGAACCCATCCAGGTGGCCGCCGGCCTGCAATTTCAATCTTTTGGCTGCAAACCGTATTACATCTCGCCCAACGGTCACCTGGTGGCCTATCAAACCACCGACGGCCAGGTGTGGATGGCCGAGACGCGAGGCTCCACCCACCAGCAAGTGGCGCAAGGGGCGGCCAAAGCTGTTTCCTGGTTCCCCGACAGCCGGGGACTGATCTACAACCTGGGCGATGATATCTATGTCCATCCCCTGGACGAAGCGATGGGCCCTCAGGTCGTAGCCGGTGGGGCCGGAAGGCTTTTCGTTCCCACCTGGTCATACGATAGCCGCCACATCGCCCTTCTGGAAACGAGTGGCGGGGGGGCCTTCAACGTCATTCTGCTCAAAGTAGAAAGCGCCAGCGCAGAGGGCGTCCACCAGCGCGCGCTGGGGGCCACCGCCCCTTCCTCCAGAGGCGGGGCGGGAGTGTGCCCGGATATCGTGGCCTGGTCGCCCGACAGCACCAAGGTGCTGGTAGACTACGGCCAGCCTGTTTTCATTTTCTACGTGGCCGGAGGGACACCCACCCAGGTCAGCAGCAGCGAGGACGGGCTTAGTCACTGCTGGTCGCCCAATAGCCAGAGCATCGCCTTCAAAGAGCGGGATGGCAGTCTGTGGCTGGTCAACGCCGATGGCTCCGGCCAGCGGCCCCTGGTAGCCGAAGCAATTGGGCAACTGAGGTGGTCGCCGGCAGGGATGAACGTCGCTTACACCACAGGAGGCAGCCCCAGTGACTTGTGGCTGGTGAACGCTGCGGACAGTAGCCGGGTACAACTGACCGCCGGCGATTCCTACCACGAACTTTCTCCGCTGTGGACGCCCGATGGGGGGCGAATCGTTTTCCGGCGCACCGGCCCGGCCGGGGAAGAGGCAGGACTGTGGAGCGTGGCTGTCGATGGGAGCGACTTGCGCCAGCTTTCCGCCGCAGGCAATATCGCTGAAGTCTTCGCCTTGCGTTAAGGAAAGGGGCCAGGCATCATGCCGAATCGCGCTTATGACTGGTTCAATCAAGCGATGAGGGACCTGGAGCAGGCGCAAGATTCTCGACGAGCCGGGCGCCACGAGTGGGCGTGCTTTGCAGCCCAGCAAGCGGCGGAAAAAGCGGTGAAGGCGCTGCATCTTCACTGGAAGCAAGAAGCGTGGGGGCATATCATTGCCAGGCTTTTGCAGGAGTTGCCCGAAACTGTACCCGTTCCAGAGGAACTGATTGAAAAAGGACGTATGCTCGACAATTTTTACATCCCGACACGCTACCCCAACAGCCATCCGCAGGGAGCGCCTTTCGAGCACTACGGACCGCTGCAAAGTGAGGAGGCCATCCGGTATGCCCGTGAGATCGTTGAGTTCGTCCGTTCTCAAATGGCCTGACGCCCAAACGGTAGACCAGGCTGTGCGTCACTGGACGGAAAGGATCGTGCAAAGTCGGAAAGGTGTATTACAAATCGGCTACTTTGGCTCATACGCTCGTGGCGACTGGGGGGTGGGAAGCGACCTGGACCTGATCATCATTGTGGAAAGCTCCGAGCAGCCCTTTGAGAGGCGGTCGGTAGAGTGGGATACCAGGGAGCTTCCTGTGCCAGCAGATGTGCTGGTTTACACAAAAGGAGAGTGGCGGTCTCTGAGCCTGCAAAGACGATTTTCCCAAACTTTGAGGCGAGAGGCTGTCTGGGTTTACGTCAGGGAGAAGGCAGGCCCCTAATGATTATAGACGATCTGCTCTCCAGTCTGAAAGACGACGCTCCAGTGCAGGAGGTGCGTACCTGCGTCTTCTGGACGGCGGTGGTCTCGCGACACTGCGGACTGGCTTCCACCCAGAGAGGAGAGCCTCATGCCCATAGCCCGGTACTGGGCAGCGGCAGCCTGACGGATAAAAGCGCCCTGGAACTGGCGGCCTTTATCCGCTCCCATAACCCGCTGGAAGCCACCGTCGGGATGGCGGCTATCAACTCGGTGCTGGAGATCGATGAATCTCGCTGCGCGGAAGCCAACGCCTCCCAGGTGTTGCTGGAACGGGGTGAGGGCAAAAAAGTGGCTATCGTAGGCCATTTTCCCTTTATAGACAGGCTGCGCGAAGGAGTAGGGACCCTCTGGGTGCTGGAACAACGGCCCGCAGAGGGCGATCTGCCGGCCGAGATGGCGACCAGGATTCTGCCCCAGGCCGACGTGGTAGCCATTACCGGCGTGACCCTCATCAATCACACTTTCGAGCCTTTGTTACGGCTATGCCGCCCAGAGGCTTTTGTCCTGGTTCTGGGGCCCAGCACGCCCCTCTGGCCGGCGCTGTTCGACTATGGGGTAGATGCTATATCGGGCACAAAGGTGGTGAACACCGAGGAGGTCATGCGCTATATCAGCCAGGGAGCCTCTTTCCGCCAGGTGAAGAAAGGGAAAGGGGTGAAGCTACTCACCATGTTTGCGTGAGCCAGGCGCCTCTAGAAACCAGGCTTTTTAGCAAAAACCTGGTTTCTTTTTTAGACCTCGATCTGCCACCCTTTCAATTCTTCCAGCGCTCTATATTCGGTCATATCCAGGTGGATGGGCGTGATCGAGATGCAATCGTTAGCTATGGCCCAGATATCGGTCCCTTCCTCGGCCACGCCGCTGGGAGGGTCGCCGCCGATCCAATAATAAGCTCGCCCGTAGGGATCTGTGCGTTCCACCAGCGAGTCGCGGTAAACGCGCTTGCCCAGGCGAGTGATCTCCACTCCGCGCACTTTTTCAGGGGGCAAAGCGGGCACGTTCACGTTGAGCAGGATGCCCGAAGGCAAACCTTTGTCCAGTACGAGGGCGGCCAGGCTGGCAGCGAAGCGGGCCGTGTAGCTAAAATCGCCCTGGCGAGCGCCAAAAGACACCGCCACAGCCGGCACCCCATCGATGACTGCTTCCATAGCGGCCGTCACCGTGCCGGAATAGGTCAGGTCCTGGCCCAGGTTATGCCCATTGTTGATGCCTGAAATCACCAGGTCAGGGGGCCGCTGGAGAATACCCATCAGGGCCAGGGTCACGCAGTCTGAGGGCGTGCCGGTGGTGGTGTAGGCCGGGGAACCGTCAGCCAGCGTCGTGTGGTTCACCCGCAGAGGTTTGTGCATGGTTTTGGTATGGCCGGCCGCCGACCAGTTGTGATCGGGCGCCACCACCACCACCTCTCCTATCTCCTCCACCGCCTGTTTGAGAGCCAGCAACCCCGGCGAGTCGATGCCGTCGTCGTTGGTCAATAAGATATATGGACTCATTTTTGGATTCCTTACGAGAAGTATTTAATCAGTACTTATCCCCTGAAACCTGGGACGATCCTCCACCTGGTTATAATAAAACGGCGCTGACGACGAAGAGTAGAAACACGACGGCCAGAACATCGTTTCTGGTCATAGCAGGAGGGCGTAACCTCAGCCTGGTATTATTGAAGGCTCTGGCCTCCGCAGCACAAACCATCTCATCCCCATAGCGCAGCACGTTGACCAGGATGGTGACCAGCATCAGGCGCAAAGCTCGCAGCCGATGCCGGCGGAAACCTCCCCGCAGACGCATGGCGGTCAGAGTGTTGGCGCTTATGCGACGCACCACCGGCAACAGGTTGACGGCCAGACCAAGCACGAAGCCCAATTCTCCCATCCCCCAGCCGGATAGCAGGGCGGCCAGATCGCCCACAGACGTCAACCTGGTGAAGACGGAGGTGGTCATCAGGATAGTAACGGCTCTGACCGTCATCTGGAGGCCCAGAAGAAACCCCTGACTGGAGAAAGCCACCGGGCCTATAAATAGATCGTATTTTTCGCCCAGGGCCAGCCCCCCCGTGATTATCAGCGAGAGGAAGGTCAGGAGCCAGAAACGTCGCCGCCACAGACCAGGGAGAGCCGCTGGATGGCAACAAAGGGCTACCACGGTCACCGCCAGACAGATCAATACCCCCCTCCCCTCTCTGGCCAGGATGACGCCTCCCACCGCCGAGATCAGAAAGAGAAGACTGCCATAGATACTGAGGGTGAGCCGCCCCTCCGAGGGCCAGGATGCCTGTCGCCACATCGGGTCATCAATCTCGCTCATCAAGTCTCACCGGATATTAACCTGAGCGTAATCTTCCAGGCCCAACCGTCTGCGTACCGTCTCCGCCACCTCCCAGCCGACGTAACCGGCCACCAACCCGGCCACAACCTGGAGGACCAAAAGAAGAGCGAAGATCAGCCACCCATAGTCGGGAGGGAGACCGAACAACTTGGCCCCACCCTGCACCAGCCAGCCGTAGACGAGGAAGACACCCCGCCCGGCCAGGAGGCTCTGCGTGATAAAGGGATGTACAAAGTTCCAGGACGAGCCTAGCGCCCCGGCCAGCATGAAACGCCCCCGGCCTGTCCTGCCGGTCCACAGGCCCACCTCGACCAGCAAAGACTCCATGACGATAGCCAGCATGGGGTTGAGGACAATACCTCCCAGAGAGAACATCTTGACAAAGGCAGTGGTCAGGCCCATCATCAGCACCGCCCCTTTTCTGGGCACAAGGGTATAGCCTGTCAGGAGCACCACAATACCAATGGCGGTCATCACCACCCCGGCCTGGGGCACTTTGAGCGTATGCAGCAGCGAACCCAGGGTCATTTCTAAAGCTCCCCATACTGTGCCAAAGATGGCAATGGTCACCAACTGGCGGGTTGTATAACCTCTCATTTGATTTACCTCCTCTTTACTTATATCAGACGCCCTTCCTGTAAGCGCACCACCCGCCGGGCGTAGGTCCGCACCACCTCCGCGTCGTGGGTGATGAGGAGCACGGTAGTCCCCCCGCGATTCAGTTCAGCGATGAAGGTCAGGAAGCGGGTCAGATGGCCCCCATCCTGGCCCAGAGTCGGTTCGTCCAGGATCAGGATATCCGGCTCCAGAGCCAATACCGCGGCCAGAGCCAGACGTTGTTGCTCCCCGCTGCTGAGGGCGCTGATGCGGCTGGCCCGTTTATGCCTCAGCCCGGTGATGGTCAGGGTCCGCTCCACCACCTCCTGGTTCTGTAAATCGAAATTCTCCAAACCAAAAGCGATCTCTTCCCCGACCGTATCGCAGAAAAGCTGCTCCAGGGGATTCTGCAAGAGCAGACCCACCGCGCGCCCTGCCTGCACCTTTCCGTTCTCATCGCGGTTTTCAGCGCCATTACGAGGCGCCACCCACACCGTTCCGGCGGAGGGCTTGCGTAAACCCAGGATCAGGTGAGCCAGGGTGCTCTTGCCCGCCCCGTTCTCGCCTGTCAGGGCCACGAATTCCCCCCGCCCGATGTCCAGCCAGATGTCCTCCAGCACTGGCCGCCGGCCGTAGTGGAAAGAAACCCCACGCAGGGAGATGGCTTTGTCTCCATTTTCGCTCCCCTTGTCCACCACCGTTTTTTGCGGTGTGGGGCGGCGCTCAGAATGCGGCAGTCGCACGCCAAGCCGTTTCAGGTAATCCCTTTCGGCAAAAACCGTCTCCGGCGCTCCATCTCTGGTGATGCGTCCCGCGTCCATGACCAAAGCCCGCGTAGCCAGGGGCCACGGCTGGCTGATCTTATGCTCGACCAGCAGGATGGTCAGGCCCTGCTGGTGCAGCCCGTGGAGCGTGTCCAGCACCATTTTCGTGCCCCTGGAGTCCAGGTTGGTCAGCGGCTCATCCAGCGCCAGGATGCGGGGACGCATAGCCAGCACCGCAGCGATAGCCAGACGTTGTTTCTCTCCCCCGGATAGCTCGTTTATGATGCGCCGCCGAAAGTCGGATAGTCCTACCGCCTCCAAAGCCCAGTTGACCCGTCCGCTCACCTCTTCCTCGGCCAGGCCCAGATTGCGGGGGCCAAAAGCCACCTCGTCTGCGACGGTCAGATTGAAAAGCTGCGTTTCGGGGATCTGAAAGACCATCCCCAGCCGGGTAGCCAGTTCGGCGACGCGGTGTTGCCGCGTGTTCAGGCCCTCGATGCGCACCTGTCCTTCCAGTTCGGCGTGGAGGGTATGCGGGATAAGGCCATTGAGGGTGCGCACCAGACTGGTCTTGCCACAGCCCGACGGCCCGGTGAGCAGCACAAACTCGCCGGGCGCGAGGCGCAACGACACGTGGTCAACCGCCACGTGCTCCCCGTAACGCACGGTCACGTTCTCTAGTTCGATCACGTACCCTCCCTACAAAAAAATAAACAACCTTCCCTCAGACTAAGGGAGCAGGTTTGAAAGCGCGGAGAGGTGTACAGTCCTTTGGAGAGACTACTTTTGCCTCCCTCTTTTTCAATTTTACCTCGTTTTCTAATTTTTGTCCATTTTCGTGAAATCTGTGGCCGCGATCAGTGTTGTCCACTCCGCGTCAAGTCGGGAGTATACCACCTCGGTAACATTCTGGCTGAGTGCATAACGCGACATTGACAAAAGCTTCTGTAAATGCTATAATAATTTTAGTCAGGTAAATCGTATAACTGTTTACTTATCCTCACAAATCTAGGGAGCGGGCAACTGATCGACAAGGGAATTTGTTCAGCCTGGTGTTTGTCTGGTCCGAAAATAGTGCCTGCTCCTTTTTACTTTCTCCGGGGGAGGACAAATGGCGGATCCTACTCGACTTGATCTTACCAGCAATTTGGACCTTCTTACTATTGATAGAATAGAAGCTTTGGCCGATCTTGTAGGCCAGTTGCAAATGGAGATGGAGCGCCAGCCCACCGTTACAAATGCCCAGATATGGGACCTCGATTCTGAAAAATATCGACTCCGGGAACCGATCCTCATTGTGCTGGAGGAAAGCCCTGACGAGGTGATAGCCCGTTTTCCAGAGGTCGAGGCTGTTGGTGTAGACTCCACCGAACCGGAAGCAATTCTGGCCCTTAAACGTGACATTGTAGCTTTATACAAGGATTTGACCTCATCTAAATCTGAGGAGTTGGGAAGACTGCCCAGGATGTGGCTCCGCATCTTGAAAAGGCTCATCGTCGAGTGGAATGAAGAATGAAGGAGAATATTTTGAGTATTTCAGCTTTCATCGCCAGAATAAGGCGTAACCACGCCCTGGAACACGCTACCATTCACGTCTTGAGCCAACACCATCCCCAATTGCGCGTCGTCGGACGCAGCACGCCCGGCGGTTTTATTCTTTATGGGGACCTCGCCACGGAGAAGGTGGTCACCGCCGCCCACGAAGCCCTGCGCCGCCTCCAGTGTGGGGAAAAGGGGTTGGCCGTTCATGCCCGCTGTGGCACAAACCTGGCTACGGCTGGCGTATTAGCTGGTCTTTCTGCATTTATCGTCATGTCCGGGCGCTCCCGGTCGCGTCTGTCGCGCCTGGAGAAACTACCCCAGGTTCTCCTGGCCGCCACAGCAGCCATTGTCCTGGCTCAGCCTGTGGGTCTGATCTTGCAAGCCCGTTTGACTACCTCAACCGACCTGGAGGGGGTGGCTATCAAAGATGTCACGCGCCAGGTGAGGGGAAAAATGATGATCCACCGGGTGGATATCGATCAGGAGTGAGGATGTTCTACCTGCTCCACGGCGAGGACGAATTCAGTCGCTCGGAGGCTCTGGCCGGGCTGAAAGAGCGGATGGGCGATCCGGCCATGGCTGAGTTGAATACCACCCTCTTCGAGGGCCGTAAAGTCACCCTGGATGAGTTGAAGCACGCCTGTGACGCCGTCCCTTTTCTGACTGACCGACGGCTGGTCATCGTGGAGGGGCTGCTGAGCCACCTGGAAGCCAGACGAAAAAAGAAGGGCCAGACAGAGACCAAAGACGAACAGCCCGCCTGGAAAAAAGCCTATCTGGAGGGCCTGGCAGACTATCTGAAAAGGCTGCCGGAGACTACACGCCTGATCCTGGTGGAGCATAAGTCCATTGGAGCCCGCCATCCGATCCGTAAGCTGGCCGAAGCCGAAGCCAGGGAAGAACGGGCCTATGTCAAAGAATTCCGGCCTCTTCAGAGAGGTCAGCTAGGGGGCTGGATCAGGAAACGAGCGCAGAGTAAAGGGGCAGAGATCGCTCCGGCTGCTGTTGAGGAATTGGTGGCCTTCGTGGGGGGCCGCCTTCGTCTTCTGGATCAGGAGCTTGACAAGCTGATAGCCTATGTCGATAGGACACAGCCCATAACGGACGAAGAGGTTCGTCTGCTGGTCAGTTACGTCCAGGAGGCCAACATCTTCGAAATGGTCGATGCTCTGGGACGGCGCGATGGTCAACTGGCGCTTACCCTTTTACATAGACTGCTGGAAGATGGTAATCCTCCCCTGGCGCTGCTGGGTATGATCGTCCGTCAATTCAGGATCATGCTTCAGGTCAAGGAGCTGGAGCAGAGGGGCGTATCCCGTTCGGAGATTGGTTCCAGGCTTAGCCTGCATCCTTACGTCGTCGAGAAAGGAGGAAGGCAGACCCGGAACTTCTCCATGAAACAACTGGAACAGATTTACGATAAACTGGTGCAGACGGATTGGGACATAAAGACGGGACGCCTGGATCCTGTCCTGGCCCTGGACACGCTGGTAGTAGGGCTGAGTAGAAAGAATGAGTAGTCAGCCAGCCTGTTTGAGCTTCTTCGGTTTATCCGCTACTCCTAACCAGAAATAGTTGGGCATGATGTTACGGGCGGCGACAACCCTGACCCGTCCGCATTGAACCACGAACGTTTGCTGTTCATCCTCAGCCAGCAAATTCTTATTCACAAAACAGGTGTTGGGAGCGTGCCCAAACTTCTCCCGATAGTGCTGAGCAGCCAACTGAATTTTTTCCTCAAGGGTCCGCTTCGCGTCGTTATCGAACCACATCCAACCGACTTCCATGTTTATTTTCTCCTTTAGCTGTTACTTTTCTAGCCACAGATCGTAGAGCGTGGTTTCCTCTTCTTCTTCGCCGACCACCCTGAACTGGCGGGGGGCGTTTTCCCAACCCGGCTCAGGCGGCGGCAGATAAGGCCCTTGTTGTCCGTATCTACCCTGAGCGCCAGGATTGACGATCACCACCGGCGGATAGCCCATTCTTTGCTGCTCCTCTCTTCTCCCCCGCCGGCCCATCACCAGCGCAATCAGCAGACTGGTGGGAATGGAGGCCCCCACTCCAC
>DAOULT010000097.1:0-37275 GCA_034417895.1 Anaerolineae bacterium
ATGCTTTCTTGCCCTATAACAGAAATGGGGTGCTTTTCCCTGGCAAGATAAACGGGAAATTTGCGATGCTCAGCCGACCCAGTGATACCGGGCACACCCCTTTTGGCGATATATTCTACAGCGAAAGCCCAGATTTGATCCACTGGGGCCATCATAGACACGTAATGTCTCCCACCTGGGGGTGGCAAGCCACTAAAGTTGGGGCCGGGCCTACCCCGATAGAAACGTCAGAAGGGTGGCTTTTGATTTACCACGGGGTGCTTACTTCGTGCAACGGGTTTGTATACAGCTTTGGCGCGGCGCTGTTGGATCCTGAGAAACCCTGGAAGGTAATTTACAGAACACGTCCCTACCTGCTTAACCCGAGGGAATATTATGAATGCGTTGGTGACGTTCCAAATGTTGCCTTCCCTTGCGCTGCCCTGTATGACCCCCCGACAGGGCGTATGGCAATTTATTACGGCGGAGCAGATACGGTCACCTGTCTGGCCTTTGCCAAATTAGATGAGCTAATCGAGTTCATCAAAGAGAATTCTCTCTGAGGGATCAAATTTGCTGCGCGCCTGGGACGATGGCGAACTGAGGGCCAGCCTGCAAGCGTTGGTTCACACGACGCTAGGCCGTATCCTCAACCCTGATACCCACCAGTTTTCCCTGTACTTTGACCGCGAATGGCGCTCCCTTTCGGATCGCGTTTCCTACGGGCACGACATCGAGGGAAGCTGGCTGCTGGTCGAGGCCGCCGAGGTTCTGGGGGACCCGGAGCTGAGCGCCCAGGTCCGGGAGGCGGCGCTCCAGATGGCCTACGCCACGCTGGAACGAGGCGTGGACGCTGACGGCGGGTTGTTCCACGAGGGCGATCCGTCGGGTGTGATTGAGCGTGGCAAAGTCTGGTGGCCCCAGGCAGAGGCCATGGTCGGCTTCCTGAACGCCTATCAGCTAAACGGCGACCCCCGCTTTCTTGAGGCATCGCTGGCTAGCTGGCGTTTTGTCCAGGAGCACCTGGTGGACAGGGAGCACGGGGAGTGGTTCTGGATCGTTGACGAGGCAGGCCGCCCGCACGACCGTGAGAAGGCCGGTCCCTGGAAGACCCCGTACCACAATGGCCGAGCTTGCCTGGAAGTCATGGAACGCGTCCGAAAACTGACGAGACCCTTTGGGTTTTGAGAGCGTTTTCTTCCCTTTCCCGAAGGTAATCTTTCAGGGCCTCTTCCCAGGGACGCATGTCATCAATGCCCAGCTCTTGCAGGGCCTTGTTTCTCAAAACCGAGTAAGCAGGTCTGAGGGCCGGTGCGCCATACTCCGCCGAGGTGGTCGGCCTGATGTTAGCTCCGACTCCTGCCAGTTCGAAAATTTTTAAAGCGAATTCGTACCAGGAACAGGCTCCGTGATTGGTGATATGATACAGGCCATAATCTTCAGTATCGATCAGAGTACGGATTTGTCCGGCCAAATCTACGGTATAAGTTGGGGTTAGAACCTGGTCGTTTACCACTCTGAGTTCTCTGCTCTGGGATGCCAGTTGAAGCATCCATTCTACAAAGTTTCCACCTTTTCCACTGCTTCTCGCTACGCCGTATAGTCCTGAGGACCTGACAATGAAATACCGTTCCAGGGTATACCTGATAAAGTACTCTCCGGCAAGTTTAGAGATTCCGTAAACGTTGAGCGGTCTGGGAGCATCTTCCTCTACGTAGGGTTCCTTTTTCTCCCCTCCAAAAACGTAATCGGTGCTTACGTGCAGCAAAGTAATGTCGTATTCACGGCAGGCCAGGGCCAGATTTCTCACCCCGAAAGCATTTACCGCAAAAGTCTTTTCCGCGTTTTTTTCACATTCGTCCACCTTATGATAGGCCGCCATGTTTAACACCACTTCTGGACGGTATTTTTCAAAAGCGGCTTTGAGGTTTCCAGGCTCACAGATCTCTATCTGGCGGTGGGTGAGAGGGATAAGGTTTTCCCTGTCCAGGACTTTTACCAGATCGCTGCCCAGTTGCCCGTTGGCGCCAATAATAAGAATTTTCACTTCAAACCTCCTTCCCTCCCTGTAGACTTTGCGACCTCGAAAACCGAGCCTGTGATAGCGATGATATGCTGTGTTTCCTCGTTCCTGGTGCGGATAACCATCGAAGCAAAAGGCACGTTATCCTTCTAACAAAGCTTTGATCCTGGTCACCAACATATCTACAGCCACCACGTTGAAGCCACCTTCGGGCACGATCACATCGGCGTAGCGTTTGCTGGGCTCCACGAATTCCAGGTGCATGGGACGGACGGTGCTCAGGTACTGCTCCATGACCGAGTCCATCGTCCGGCCCCGCTCGGTAATGTCCCGTTTCAGGCGACGGATGAAGCGGATATCGGCGTCCGTGTCCACGTAAATCTTGACATCGAGCAGCCTGCGCAGGGCTTTATCAACGAAGATCAAGATGCCTTCCAGGAGGATGACGTCCCTGGGATACACCCGTCTCGTCTCCGGCGACCTGGTGTGGGTCTTGAAATCGTAGACAGGGATATCGGCCGCTTTCCTTTGCCGCAGGGTGTCCAGGTGCTCGATAAGCAGAGCATTTTCCAGGGCATCAGGGTGATCGTAGTTAATCTTGTCCCGCTCGGCGGGCGACAGGTGGCTGCGATCCCGATAATAGGAGTCGTGCTGGATGTAGGTGATGTTCTCCGGGCCGGCTCTTTCCAGGATGGCTTGTGAGACCGTCGTCTTACCTGAACCCGTACCTCCGGCCACGCCAACGATAATAGGTTGTTTCATATCGCGCTCCAACAAGACGTTTTCATCGGCATAATGTGGAAATATTTTGGCACGCCGACGAAACGAGCCGAATCTGGCACTAAAGAGGAGTTCGACGTTCTTTAGTATTGCAACTGTTCCTGGTTTCGGATGTGCTCCTCATACGTTCTGGCAAAGATGTGGGAGCCATCGCCTTTGCCCACGAAATACAGGTAATCAGTCTGGGCCGGTCGCACCACGGCCTGGATGGATGACAGACCGGGGCTGCAAATCGGTCCCGGCGGCAGGCCGCCGTACAGGTAAGTATTATAGGGCGAATCGACCAGGGAATATTCTTCCAGGCTGATGGGCGTTTTCCACCACAGGCCGCTGTTAGGTTGATACCCCAGAGCATATTGTACCGTCGGGTCGGCGTTCAGCAGCATGTCCGTCCCTAACCGATTCAGGTAGACGCTGGCGATAATCGGTCGTTCGTCGGGGATGACCGCCTCCCGCTCCACGATCGAGGCCAGGATCACCACCTGGTACATAGTCAGCCCCTTACTGGCTGCTTCCTGCCTCATTTCCGGCGTGAAGCGGCGGTCAAAGGTGTTCAACATCCGTTCGATGAGATCGGCGGCGGTGGCCTTGGTCGAAATACGGTAGGTTTCGGGGAAGAGAAAGCCTTCCAGCGCCGGCTGGCCGCCGGACCGCTCCCCCAGGAACTCATAGTGGAAGTCGCCGCCATCGCGCGCCAGGGCCATAAACTCTTCGCCATCCATAATCCCGTTTGTAGTCAACATCTCGGCCACCTGTTCAGCCCGCCAGCCTTCGGGCACGGTGACCACCATCTCGTCTACACGGGCGTGTTGAAGGCTCTGGGCAATCTCGATCATGGTCATGTTGGGGCTGAGATCATAGTCGCCCGCTTCCAGCAGGCTATCGATTTTATGGTAGCGCATGTAGAGGCTGAACAGGTTGCTGTCGGTAACCAGGCCCAGCTCTTCCAGACGGGCCGCCACCGTGCTGGCCGTTTCGCCCTCCTCGATGGTGAAGGTTATCAGAATGTCCGAATCGCTGGCCGATTGTTCGAGTTCAGCTTGCCGGAAGCTCAGATAGATGCCGATCAGGGTGTCTTCCAGGGTTGAGCCTGAGACCTTGACCGGCGAGCCACCACCCTGCCCCTCGCTAACTCCGCCCACGCTGCTGGTCATGCCCTGGTCGAGGATATACCAGCCCGCTCCCCCACAGATCACCAGCATGGCGCTCAGCGCCACCAGAAAGAGGACGAAGCGTAAAAAACCACTTAATACCCTCAGCACCGTTCTCTCCTTTACTTGCTGCTGCTCTTGCCTGCTCGCTGCTCATCCAGATAATCTTGTAAGAACACGGCGGCGGCTACGGCGTCGATTTTCCGTCGGCGGGTTTTACGCTTGTGCCCGGCCTCGATCATCAGTTGTTGGGCCTCCACGGTGGAGAACCGTTCATCTCTGAGCAAGACCGGGACCTCGAGACTCTCAGCCAGGGCCGCCGCATAACGCTCCACTCGCCTGGCCTGTGGACCGGCCGTCCCATCCAGACTGAGCGGATGACCAATAATGACTTTTTCCACCTCCAGTTCACGCACCAGACGACCAATGGCCGCAAAATCTTTCTGGCGTGAACTCCTGGGGATGACTTTCAGGCTGCGGGCCAGGATTTGGTGCCGGTCGCTGACGGCCACCCCGATCCGCGCCTGGCCGATGTCCAGGGCCAGCACCCGCATCTAAACCTCTCCGGTCTCGATAGAGATGAATATGCGGAACGGCAGCCAGGGCACACGCCCCAGCCAATTGGGAGTAACGTGGATGACCGGCTCCTGCCGCAGAGCCAGTTGTTGGCTCAGGTATCGTTTAGCCTCGGCCACCGAGCGACCACGAATACCGTTGATGATACCCTGGGCCTCAACCCGCAAAACCACAAAGCCGGAAGCTTGCATGATAAAAGAAACCTTTCGGCCCTCAACTGTAGTGACCTGGCCCGGCCTGAACTCCAAACCCTGGGGGATCAATTGGTGTTGGGCATCGACCCTGGCCTGGAGAAGACGCAGCACCAGGGTATTAGCCTCGTGTCCGCCGATAGCCGTTCCGATGGCCCGCACTCGCATCTCCAGGCCCAGGGCATCGGCTTCCTCGCCCACGAACTCGTCATAAACCTCGTCAAGGATCGCCACTTCCATGGATTCGGGAGGCACAAACTCCTGTTCGTGCAGTAAATCCAGCAGTTTGGCGTAGGCTTTTTGTTGCAACTGTTGCAGGAGGAGGGTGCGCAGCCGGTCTTTATCGGCCTGGGTGACTACCCCGGCCTGTCTGACGTTGCCGCCACTGGTGGGTTTGTCGTTAATGACTTTGAGCTGGAGGGCCAAAGCCTGATTGTCGATGGTATTGATAAGGTGTTGCTGAATATTGCCGCTGGGTCCCGCATCGACGGCCACGATCTTCACCTCGGTCGTCCCTTTGGGCGGCACGGTCGCCTCCTCGACCGTGGTGAATCTGACGGTGGTGCCCGACGAGGTGCTCACCCCCGTTCCCAGGGGCACGAAAACAGGCTCGTCCACCTGGCTGACGAAGAGCACCGTCCCTGTAGCCCTGGCATCGGCGGTGTCCTTTTTGGAGGAGGTGGGGACGCGGTACGTGCCTTCCGCCTCTGTTTCTACCGTCCGGGCCGGAATGCGAGCCGCTTCGTAGTCTACGGTTTCCGCCTGCGGGTCGGCCTGGATCTCTATCGTCTCGCTGATAGGCTCGACAGCCGGGATCAGGATCACGGTGGCGCTAGGCACTACGAACAAAGCTCCAGCCAACACGATGAGAAATAACATCCCAAAAAACACAAAGGCGATGATGGTCTGAACGAACTGGGAGTTGTCTCTCTGGAGAGGGACGGGCTGGCGGCGAATTTTGGCCTTGTCCAGGTCATGCACTCGATGGGGCAGTTCTTCCGCTTCAAACGCCCCTCGCCACCCGGCCTGTTGGGCTTTCCCCACCGAGGAAAAGACGTCTATGTCAATTTCATGAGCGAGCTTCCGTGTGCTCCGGTTTCTAGCGACCAGGGCCACGTCCAAAGCCAGATTGGCGGCGTGACGCTGCAACAACTTGAGGTTAATAGCATTGGTCAGAGCTTTGCATTTGGGCGGGACGATCAGAAGCACACGCTCCGCCTGGGCCCAATCCAGCCGATCCCGCATAGAGGTAATATCGTCATCGTTTTCCAGGTAAATGATTTGTTCCGTCATTCTATCTCACACTCACTCATCGGCTGCCCTGGCACTGACAACGCACGTTCGCTGTTGCCAGGCCCCTTCAAGGCTTTCAGCACTGGGACTGGAGTGCTGGTTTATGAAGCGCCAGGCACCTTCAAAGCTTTCAGGTTCCTGGTGGTTATTTTGTTTAGCAGACGGGTAGAGAGGCTGGTCTCGGCCCTCAAAGTGGAAGCCCAGCGAGCCAGACTGACGACCGTGGTGCCCTCCCGTCCCAGGGGCAGGCCCGTCCGGTTCGGCACGTGAGGGACAGCAGACGGGCTCAGAAATTGCACCTCCGGGTGACGGTCGAAGGGTAAAGCTCTCATCCAGGCAAAGGCTCGCATTCTGTCTATGATGTCGGTCAACTCACTGCCTCCCCCGCACAGATAAAGGCGATGGGGAAGGGTCTCTGCGTTCTGTAGAGCCAATTCCTCCAGCGCTTTTTCGGCCTCCAAAAGCCAGGCTTCGATGACAGGAGCCAGCGTTTTTTGGGTGGAGCGGGCCACTTTTTCCTGGAGCTTGCCCCGGTTATAAGCGATCTTTAACGCTTCGGCCCGCTGCGAAGTAAGGCCGAAGGCGCGGGCCAGGTGCTCGGTCAGGGCGTAGCCTCCGCAGGGCAGAACCCTGAGGGCCACCAGCGCCCCGTTGCGTATCAGGCACACGGTGGTTGCCCGCCCGCCGATATCGAAGACAAGGGCCTCCTTCTTAGGCACGAGAGAACAGGCCAAAGCCTGACCTTCCAGGGCCAGAAGCGCCGGGGCCAATTCCAGTTCATCGGCGATGGCCTTCAGGGTAGCCAGCTCGCGGGCTTCGGCCAGAGCGTTGAAGATGGTGATGGTCAAAACCTGACCCCGGAAGCCGATGGGGTCGGTAACCCGGTGTCCGTCCACGTTGATCTCGACAATGGAAGTGCTCACCAGGCTTAACTCTCCCTCGTCCAGACCCGACTCCCGTTGCAGGCGTAGCAAAGCCAGGCGTTGGGCCTGGTCTAGCGCTCCTTCCAACTCTTGCGGCTCTATGCGGCGCTGAGGGGCATGGCGTTGCCGCCTGAAGGTGTAAGCCGCGCTGTGCACCACCGAAGCCGACACCCCCATCACCACCCGGTCGGGCACGATTTTGCGGCCATAGACTTCTTCGGTCATATCCTCGGCGGCGCGCAACGCCCGGTCGCAGATGGCTGCCACCGCCTTACTCCCCAGGCGGGTGCTCCCACGTCTGGCCCGCCCCTGGCCGATAACGGTGGCTCTCCAGTCGCCTGGCAGCAGCGAACGTTCGCTGTCGTTCGCTGTTGCGCCAGGGGCCTGTATCTGCTCAACCACCAGGGCTTTGACGTGTTCGGTGCCCAGATCGACGATGCTACAGAAATCGGGCGGTCCTTTATCCTCCCTCTTTTTTAAGGTGCGCCACAACCCGCCCAGGAGAGGGGTTCTCTTGCGCGCCTGGGGGCCGCTGCTCCTGAGTCTGCTACCTGAATAAGTTCTTGTTCTCTTCATCTATCAAATATCGAAGATGTTAGACATAGAGCCTCATAGTCAGGTTCTGCTTAACTCTTTCTCCAATACAGGGGAAGGCTCTGGGATAGATATGCCCCGTTCCAACGCTACCTCGATCCAACCGTGTTTCGCGTCCTCTATCATTTCCCACGCTTCCTCCAACGTGTCAGCGCAGGTAAGGCAGCCGGGCAGGTCAGGAATCTCCGCTGTGTAGCCGTTTCCATCTGGCTCAGGGTAGATTTCCACCCGATAGGGTAAGCTTATGTAATATTCCAAGTCTTTCGTCTCACTCATTTTGTTCCTCCTTGGCCTGGTCAATCAGGTCCAGGGCACGCCTGACGTAGATAGGCAGCACGTGAGGCCGTCGATAGGGAATGGAAATCTGATAACGCCCTCGCGTGTAGTAAAAATGGCTTCCCCGCCTGGGACGAAACACCTCAAAGCCATAGGCGCACAAAAGCCTGTCCAGGTCTTCAAAACGGACGTGGCGGGGGTTACGTTCTATCTTCGCACGCAGCTTCTCTCGCCGTGAAGGCATCCTCCTCTCTCGCTTAATATCTCCTCATCAAATTCTGCCACCTTCCCTCACCCCAGGCTTCCGGCTACCAGCTCAGGCACCAGTAACAGAGCTTCGCCCAGGCGGCTGATGTCGTGGCCCCCGGCCTGGGCCAGGGTAGGTTTGCCGCCCCCGCCGCCGCCCACCACCTGGGCCACCGCTTTGACCAGGTGGCCGGCGTGCAGGCCGCGGTCCACCAGGTCAGGGGTAACAGCCGCCACAAAGTTAGGTCTGGAGCCCAACACCGCCCCCAGCACCACCACCCCTGAGCCGAGTCTGTCTCGGAACCAATCGCTCATCTCCCGCAGAGTGTCCATCCCTTCGGCGGCCATCACCTGGACGGCCAGCACTTTGACCCCTTGCACGTCCTGCACTCTTTCTAAGAGAGCTTCAAACTCGTGGCGGGCGATCTCTCGGCGGAGACGGCTGATCTCCTTTCGCTGGTCCTGCACTTCGTCCAGCAGGGCCAATACTTTGCGATCAACCTCATCCGGGGCGCAACCGAGGAAGACGGCCGTCGATTCCAGCACCCCCAGACGTTTCTGCACCAGTTGTTGGGCGGCCCGACCGGTAACGGCCTCGATGCGGCGCAAACCGGCTCCAATGCTGCTCTCAGAGATGATGTGGAAGAAGCCGATCTCAGAAGTCCAACTCACGTGAGTGCCCCCGCACAACTCCTGGCTGAAAGGCTCGTCAGGATAGCCGATGGTGATGACCCGCACCTGGTTGCCGTATTTCTCCCCGAACAGGGCAATCGCTCCCTCCTTTACCGCCTGCCTGTAGTCGGTGTAAAGGGCTTCGAGGGGATAATTGGTCAGGACAGCCTCATTAACTGAGCGTTCGATGGCTTCCAGTTCGTCCTGGGTGAGCATACTGGAGTGGGTGAAGTCGAACCGCAGACGGTCAGGAGTCACCAGAGAACCGGCCTGCTGGACGTGTTGACCCAGGATGTAACGTAGTTCGCCGTGCAACAGGTGGGTGGCGGTATGGTTACGGGCGATATCCCATCGTCGCTCCCAATCCACCAACGCCCAGGCCGCATCGTGCTGGCGTACTGTGCCGGCCAGCACCCGGCCCACGTGGACGATCAGCCCCGGCGCAGGCTGACGCATGTCCTCCACCGTCACCTCCCAATCGACGACCTCTTCACCATCCTCCTGGTGACAACAGGCGATCAGTCCCGTATCACTGACCTGCCCCCCGCTTTCCACGTAGAAAGGAGTGACGGGCAGAACCAGTTCCACCTCTTCCTCTTCCCTGGCCGAGGAGACGACCCGTCCCTGGCGCAGGATGGCGATGACAGTGGTATCCACGCTGGCCGTCTCGTCGTAGACGTGTTCGACCCCTTCCGCGGGCAACAGACCTTTCTCCTTGAGTTCGCTCAGGAGGCGACTGTAGGACTCCATCTCCTCGCTCTCTTCGTAAGCGAACATATCCCCGCCACTGGCCTTGATATGCTCCTCCATGGCGGTCTGGTATCCCGCCTCGTCGAGGTCGAAATCGTTTTCGGTAGCCACGTCCCTGGTCAGATCGAGGGGAAAACCATAGGTATCATACAGCTTAAAGGCTTTAGCGCCGGGGATGACCCGCTGGCTATGGGTCGCCAGGTCGGCCATCAGTTCGCTCAGCAGGTTGAGGCCCTGATCGAGAGTGCGGTGGAACCGCTCCTCTTCCTGGGCGATCTCGGCCAGGATGAAATCCTGCCTGGCCCGCAGGTCGGCGTAGTGCTCGCTCATGTTCTCGATCACTACCTGGGCGATCTCGGTCAGGAAGGGTTGCTCGAACCCGATCTTCTGTCCGAAACGGGCGGCGCGGCGCAGGATCATGCGTAGCACGTAGTCACGGCCCTTTTTGCCCGGTCGCACCCCATCCCCGACTAAAAAGGTGATGGCCCGTCCGTGGTCGGCGATGACCCGGTAGGGGATCAATTTTTCCTGCACCTGGGCGTCGCTGTCCCCCAGTAGCTCCTGGGTGCGCCGCATGATAGGCTGGAAAAGATCGGTCTGGTAGTTGTCGTCTACCCCCTGCATGACGGCTGCGATCCGTTCCAGGCCCAGGCCCGTATCGATCCCCGGTTTGGTCAGAGGGGTCATCCGTCCTTCGGCGTCGCGATCAAATTGCATAAAAACCAGGTTCCAAAGCTCCCACCAGCGTTCGCACTCCGAGGCCGGGTTACAATCCGGGAGGCCGCAGGTACAATACTCTACCCCCCGGTCGTAGATAACTTCTGAGCAGGGACCGCAGGGCCCCGTCTCGCCCATAGCCCAGAAGTTGTCCTTCTCGCCCAGGCGGGTGATACGCGCCGCCTCTACCCCGGCCACCTCTTGCCAGAGATCAAAGGCGTCTTCATCCTCCAGATAGATGGTCGGGTAAAGTCGTTCCTGCGGTAAACCCAGCACCTCGGTCAGAAACTCCCAGGCGTAGCCGATGGCCTGGCGCTTGAAATAATCGCCGAAGGAGAAATTGCCCAACATCTCGAAGAAAGTGTGATGGCGGGTCGAAGGCCCCACATTTTCCAGATCGTTATGCTTGCCGCTGACGCGCATACACTTCTGAGAGGTGACGGCCCGCCGATAGTTGCGCCGCTCCAATCCCAGAAAAACGTCTTTGAACTGCACCATGCCAGCGTTAGTGAAAAGCAGGGTCGGGTCCTGTGCGGGCACCAGGGAGGAACTGGTCACTACGGTGTGGCCCTGGCGGGCAAAATAGTCCAGAAAGGCTCGTCTGATCTCCGCACTGGTCATCTTTTTCATGTGTTTTATACCTCTTAACGCCTGTCCGCAGCCGGTGTCTCTAGAAACCAGGTTTTTGCTAAAAACCTGGTTTCTTCCAATAGGCTTTCAGGATCATTACAAGTGCAACGATAGCCACCGGCTGTGAAATGCCTGCCAGCAGCTATAACTATCTGCCATTTTAGTCTAAGTCGGCGATAATGTCAAACGCCGGGGCTTCTTGTATTTTCCTGGCAAGTCGAGTATAATAGGGAAAACCGGGTTTTGTCACTCCATCCCACTACATACAGGCCGCAGAAAGCGAGGAAAACGAAAACGATGGATGTGCTTTTGACCAAGGACGTGCCCAATCTGGGGCAGGCGGGTCAGATCAAAAAAGTAGCCAGGGGCTATGCTCGTAATTTTCTGATCCCCAAGGGGCTGGCCGTGCCCGCCACGAAGGGAGCAGTGAAACAGACCAAACTCCAACAGCAGGCCGAAGCCAGACGCCAACAACGACTGGAAAACCAGGCTGAAGCTTTGGCTCAGATCATATCCCGCACCACGCTGACTTTCCAGGCCAAAGCCGGCGAAAGTGACCGCCTCTATGGCTCTATCACCAATGCCGACCTGGCCGAGGCCCTGGAGCGGGAGACAGGTCAGACCATCGACAAACGCAAGATAGAATTGAGCGACCCCATCCGCGAGCTTGGCACCCACCTGGTAGCCATCAGGCTGCTGGGCGATGTGGCCCCCGAGGTGACGGTCATCGTCGAGAGAGAGGAATGAGCGGCGCCCCACCTGCAATCAGTAACCACGAAGGGCACGAAAGTTTCCACCGGCGCAAGGCACGGCAGGGCTGTGTTCTTTGTGCGCTTTGCCCTTGAAAGGTTCTGGGCAACGAGCGCCAGTTTGACCATTACTGTCTGCAACTGCCGGGGCAATTTTAGGGAGGAACTAAGAGATGGAAGACGCTGGAAATGAGTTGGACAAGTATCTCTTCATCAAGCGTATTATTGCCAGTATGCATTGTGCTGTTTGTCATAATCGTTATGAAGAAGACGATATTCAAATCGTGGATCATCGCGATGATATCTGGATTATGTCCATCGTCTGCAAACATTGCCATACTCGCGGCCAGGTCTTTGCTTTGATCAAGGAGTATGAGGATGAGGTGGCCCTGACCGAGATGACCGCAGACGAATGGGCCAGGTTTCAAGAAATGCCCCAGATCGACGACGATGAGGTGTTGGACGTACACCAACTGCTCAAAAACTTCGAGGGCGACTTTGTGGAACTCCTCGAAAGATGAATATATTGTCATCCAAAGGAATGAATTATGTCAAACCCAAAACTTGTTACCGGCCCTACTTATGAGGAGATGCTTCACCCTGCTAAGATCGAAGCCGGAACCCGCCAGAAGGCGCTGACGGCCATGAAGGAAGACCCCCTGGACCCTATCAACCTGTTCAACATCACCTGGCGCGATGGGCAGAATCGGCTCTACTACGAGGTGCTGCCCCCAGAGTTGACCGCCGTGGAGGCCCCTATCGTGGTGCTGTACGCCAAAGACTTCCCTACCGGCAGCCACAAGGTGGGGGCCACCTATTCGGTGCTCATCGAGCAAGAGCTGAGCGGCGAAGTAGACCCCGGCATACACACCCTGATCTGGCCTTCCACCGGCAATTATGGCATCGGTGGGGCCTGGGTGGGGTGTCGCATGAAATTCGACACGGTGGTCATCCTGCCCGAAGAGATGAGCCAGGAACGGTTTGACCTGGTGCGGGGCTATGGGGCCCGCCTAGTGCTGACCCCCGGCTGTGAAAGCAACGTCAAAGAGATATACGACAAGAGCAAGGAGCTGAAAGCCGCCGACCCGGAACGGGTGCGCATCCTCAACCAGTTCGAGGCCTGGGGCAACTACCGCTTCCACTACTACGTCACCGGCAACACCATCGTCGAGCTGGCAGCAAAATTGCAAGAGCAAGAGGTCGGCAACGGCAAGGTAGCGGCCTACGTCTCGGCTATGGGTTCGGCGGGCACCATCGCCGCCGGAGATCGGCTCAAGCAGGTCTGGCCGGAGCATAAGATCGTGGGCCTGGAACCCATCCAGTGTCCTACCGTGTACTGGAACGGCTACGGCGGCCACGACATCCAGGGCATCGGCGATAAACACGTGACCTGGATTCATAACGTGATGAACATGGACGCCATCATGTGCATCGACGACATCGAGAGCAAGAAGGGCCTGCAACTGCTGGTGGAGGAAGCGGGCTGGAAAACCATGATCGACCGCTATGGCCTGCCGGAGGATAAGGTGCGTAAGATGGCCCAAATCTTCGGCATCAGCGGGGTGTGCAACGTGCTGGGAGCGATCAAAACGGCCAAATGGTACGGCTTCGGCCCCGACGATGTGATCGTCACCATCTGTACCGACGCCATAGATCGCTATCGTTCGGTCATGGAGCAGATGACGGCCACCTACGGAAAAATGGATGAAACCGAGGCGGCGGTGCGTCTGGTCAGCATCTTCCACAAGCAAAAGCTGGATTGGATCAGCGAAGCCACCCACCAGACCGGCAACCAGTGGCACAACCTGAAGTATTACACCTGGGTAGAACAGCAAGGCAAAACCGTAGAAGAGTTGGACGCCCAAAGAAGCCAGGATTACTGGCAGGCTCAACAGGCCCAGGTGGAAGAGATGGACAGGCTTCTGCTGGAGCACCGGGCCAGCACAGGGTGAGGCTCAAATCCCCCCCCGCGCTCAAAGCTCAAACAGGCGGAAGCACGGCCCCTCTGGAAGGTTAGAGAAGTTACCGGAGCCTGGTCAGAAAGTCCTGCACGACCTCTCTGGTTAAGGCCACTTGGTGGGTACCAGACAGGGCCTCCACCATATTGTGCGCCCGGTTCAGCCTGACTTCCAGAGGGAGGCGCCCATAGGGCATATTCTTAAGCGCCTGTGGCATTTCATCTACATCCAGAAATTCGATGGCGTGGAAGACGAAGTTCAGAAACGACCCTCTACAGAGCCACTGACTTATCCGGGTAATGGCTTCTCCGGCGGCCAGGCTGAAATTGAAGTAAAATGGGAGTCGCAGGAAGGGGACGGTGCCCACAGGCACTTCTACGAGTGAGGGGCGCCTGGCCTGTCTTATTATGCTGCCCGCAGAGGGGACGTATAAACTGCGGGTCGCCAGCATGACCACCAGAGGCCCGTATCCCCGGTTTTGGGGGTTGCCGGTGGCCCTTCTATACATGGCCCTTAACAGAGGGCCTAGCAGGGTGGGAAACAGGGACGAATCATATAGATAACCGAGTTCCCTCAATAAATCTAATAGCCTGGCCGAGACTTCAAAGCCCGGAGATCTGAACCCCACCACTTCGACGCCCACTTTTTCCAGGATCGTTTCCTGGGCCGTCGCTATTTCGGAGCGCATTTCTTCAGCCGCTAGGGCGCAGAATTGCGCTCTATGATTTTGCGAATGATTAGCCAGTTCGTGCCCTTCCGACACGATATCCTGCAACTCTGCAACGTGAGCGGGATTTTCCAGGTCTTTCCCGACGATAAAAAAGGTGGTTTTGATCCCTGATGAGGCAAAGAGATTCCTCATCCTGGGGAGGGCCAGGGCGTAGGTGGGGTCCGGGCCTGGATTTTGAGAAGGAGGCTGAAGGCCGAGATTCTTGTAGTGAATGGCAAGCGAATCAACGTCAACCTGAAAAACACAAGCGGGCTTCATTTCATGCGCCTCATGCGCCACGCAGTTACCCTTTCATCACGTAAAACGTGGGCAGTTCCCTGACGATTTTATAACCGGCGTGCAAGCACATCCTTAAGCTGGCCTCGTTATCTTTGGTCACTGTCACGTATGGAGTAAGCCTCTGCTTCTTGATGTTCTCCACCATAGTGGGGGCGATAACTTTGCCCACTCCCCCGCCGCGCTGGTCGGGCTTCAGCCATATGGCAAACACGGCCCGCGCCGGGGCAAAAACGCGAATTAGAACGTACCCCATAAACTGGCCGCTTCCCTCGACGCGATAGGAAAAATAAGATGGCCGCCTGAACACCCGGCGCAGACTTGCCACGTCTGAGCGATGAGGCAGCAATACTTTACCCTCAAGCTGGCGGAGAAGAGCGCTGATCTCTTCCGCATCATCCTCAGTACACGCTCTGACGGACACCGGCCCCGCTTTTGAGGCCAGCGTCCCCGCAGGCAAAAAAGGATCGCCCCGATACAGGCGTCTCAGGAACAGCCTGCACCAGATGTCGTTGAAGAAGATGAGGAATTCAAATATCTCAACGTGGTCCCTGTTGAGTTTGACCAGGAGTTGATACATAAGGTTTATCAGGAGGTTCATCTCACAGTAGCAAGTTCCCCAGCAGCAAGCAGTTGGTTTCATCGGGGCGTGTGACCGCAGACCCTTTGGGTTTTGGAGACCCGAAGGGTCGGCGGTCATATCTGCTTCCATGCTGGCAGGAGCCAGGAAGATCACTGATAGCTGCGCAGGATAACCGGCAGGTTGACGGTAGCCATGGTGGACTTGAGGGCAATGTAGCTGGGCCTGTCTCCCACGGAAATGGAGCCAACCGTGGCCTTGGTTGAGATATTGATGACCGACACGGTATTTGCCATGTTGTTGACCACGTAGAGATAGAGACCATCGCCGCTGATAGCCAGACCGCTAGGGTTAGAGCCGGTGGGGATGGTGTCTATTTCAGTGCCGTTGGCGGTGTCGATGACCGAGATCAGGTCGGCGCTCGTGCCCCCATATACGCCGGTGCCTCGGCTCACGTAGGCCCGGTCTCCGTTGGGAGAAAAGACCACGTCCCAGCCGCCAGCGGGCGATGATAAGTTCAAGGGGATGGCAACCATGAGATTGTCGGTAGCCGTGTCGATGACCGCCACTTTGTTGTCCGATTTGGACACAGCGTAGACCTGGTTGCCGTCGGGGCTGACCGCCACGCCGGTCAACAGATTTATGCCGGTATTGACGGTCTGGACGGAGTAGTTGGTCAGGTTGACGACGCTCAAGGTGGTGGTGAAACTGGTGGCGTAGAGCTTATTGCCATCGGGGGTGACGGCCAGCCGCCAGGGCTTTTCGCTGGTGAGAATTTCTCTGGCTACCACCAGACCGACGGTGTCCACCTCAAAGATTTTCGAACTGTTCCAGGCCGTAGCGTAAAGTCTAGCGCTGGTGGGAGAGAGAGCCAGGCCGTGAACATCGTTGTAGGCCGCGGCCCCCAGGCCGAGATTGGCCCTGCCGCTAGCCAGCTTTTCGGTAGTGACGTCAATAATCGACAAGGAAGGGTCGTCTTCGTTGGCTACAAAAATCCGGGATGTCCCCCCATCAACAACTACTTGTTCGGGGTCCTCTCCTACCAGGATGCTATTCAACTCGCAATAGCCTCCTCCCACGTCGATAACCGACAGGGTGCCACGGTTGCAGTAGCCATAGCCGTGGGCGCACGCCCCGGAGTTGGTGACGTAAGCCAGCCTGCTTGAGGAGGCGGTGGTGGCGAAGGTGGCCTTTTTCGTGTAAGTATCGCCGCTGGCTGTGGACCTGACTTCGACCGTCGCCTCATCCTTGTTGCAGGGATTGGCGCTGGAAGGAATCTGGACGGTGAGAAAACCTTCTATGGTCTTATACGAATTGTGCTCCATCTGGCCGGTATTACTGGCATACATCTGAGTATTCCAGGTGTTTCCGCTCAGGCTCAGATCGAAGCTTTGGTTGACGCCCGTGTTATTAAACACCGTCAGGTCGTACTTAACCTGCTGGCCGGGTGAACCGTAACCCCGCTGCAAGGTGGGTTGCAGGGCCAGGGTGTACGGCGGGGTGATAGAGACAGCCAGGGAGTTTTTGATGGAGTAGGGGTTGTTACATTCGTAGGTCAGGGCGGTGGTAGCCCCGATCTGTTCTATGGCTACTGTAGACCATGCGCCATTTCCCGAATAGCCTTGCATGTCCTTGTATTGAAACTTGATCTCATTGCTGCCTTCGTAGAGGAGGGCCTGGAAGGTATGTTGTTCGTTCCTGGCCCAACGATTTACGCCGTCGTATTGCACGATGAAGAGGCGGTGTGGTTCCGCGTACACGGTCTGGTAGTAGATAGTGCCGGAGATGTTGGGGGCCAGGTCATCCCAGAAGACGTAAATGGCGTCGTCAGGGATTTTACTGGCATCGGGAGGGCACCCGTCCGCCGGGTTTTCGAGTTTGCTGTCGCGGAAGGTCAGATAGCCTTTAGGGGAGATGGAGACATGCTCGACCACGTCGCCGTAGAAGACGAAGGGGAAGCCAATAGGGATGTCAAAATCGCCCCTATTGTAGTGAGTGCTGGCCCTGGGAGCGATGTCACCTATAGAAAGTGTACCTGTGACCAGGGAGATATCCAGCCATTGGTAGGTTGTGGTGGGAGCTGGCGGTTCGGTGTCGGTCCAGGTGTAGCCAAAGCCGTCGGGGCCCCCTGTGTCTGCCGGGCCTACCGGACAACACCCACTTCCATCAGGACTCTGGGCCTGAGTCAGGGTGATCAGGAGCAGGGACAGAACAGCGGTGGTCAGCAGCATCAGCATCAACGAAATGGTTTGCTTTTTCATTTTCCTTCTATTCTCCTATAAATGAATTAGGGCCAGGCCGGGTTCGATTGTCAGAGGTCCGGGTCAGCCCATGGCCCCTAATTATACCCTACTTTCCCCTCTCAGGCAATCCTCTTTGGGAGAGCTTTTTTTCTACATCAGTCACAGACCCCCTGAAAGGGCCGGGCTTCTCCATCTTCAGGGAAGCGACTGCGGCGGCAAAGCGGCACGCCTCTTCGGGAGAAGCCTTCAGCCTTTTGCCCAGGTAGGCGGCAAAACAGGTATCTCCTCGGCCCGTCCTGCCTTTGATCTCCCTGGGGGTAAAAGGAGCCTGATACGAGCGACGGTCAGCGTAGACCAGCACGCCCTGGGCGTGGGTGAGGACGATTTCGCCGGGGCCGTAGATGGTGAGTTCCTGGGCGGCCTCCAGCAGATCCGTTTTGCCGGTCAACACCTCGGCTTCGGCGCTGTCCAGTTTGAGAAAATCGACGTAAGAAAGACCTTCCTCTTTCTGCGGCCAATCCCTGAGCACCAGGTCGTCCCCCTCTCTCACCCGGAGAAAACCCTGAACGTCCAGGGCGATGGTATACTTCTGGGCCAGCGCCTTGAGCACAGAAAGAGAAACTTCTCCGGCTATAATGGGGACGACGGCCAACACCCTGGCCTCGATAGGCGGTATATCTTCGGGACGAAATGGCCCGGCAAAACCCAGCGGTTTACAAATCCTGCGATCCATATCTGGGGTGAAATAGATGTTTTCTATGCCCGAGGTCTGGTCCGCCGCCTGGGCAAAAACCGAAACGCCTTCTGCTTTCAACTCGTCCAGCAGGGGGAAATCGTCCTCCCGCAGCCGGGTGATGACCGCCACGCTGACTCCCATCCTGCGCAGAGCGACGCTCCCATAGTACACCGCCCCACCGGACGACCTCTCGGTCTGGCCGTGATAAACCAGCTTATCTTTGGCAAAGTGGCCGATCATAGCCACGTCTACCATCTTCTTTTTCTCCTTTGCTTACTTTATCAATGTTATATCTTCAAAAGAGGATCATGCCCTTGACGAAACTCTTGTTTTGATATATAATCATCGTGAGATTCTGATGAATATTATATGGAGTTCAGGGTTTCTTGTCAATAGTGCTCTATATCAGGTGCCCGACACTATGTGAAGCCAGCTAACACGGATCAGGGTCACGGATTGGGCCGTATTGTCCCAGGCATCTGAAATCTTTCGGGCCGGGCTTGACCTGTTGAGCATTAGGTGGTATTATTTGGTTCAGAGAATGCAAGCGTTGAGAAGGAAGAAAGAGCGATGGACGCCGAGACCGATTTGATAGAGAAGCTCAAAGCGAATCCCGAGGCGGAGGTCCACCTTGTCGTGCGGCTAAAAAGAGGGACGGGTGACAACCTTCGCCGCCTGTCCAATATGGGCCTCAGGGTGCGACACAGATTCAGACTTACCAGAACGGTGGCCGTCACTGGCCGGGCGGCTGATTGTCTGGCTCTGCAAGACGAACCCTGGGTGGAGAGTATTGAGGAAGATAAGCCAGTTACAACCATGACTTAGGAGGAGTATACTCTGATGGACAAAATCACTCGAGGCCTGGCTGAGCACTTACAAACCTGTTCTGAGGACGAGGAGATTCCCGTTATCATCAAGTACCGCGAGGGGGTGGTCGCCACCCGCGCCGTGGTCCGAGGCGTCCAACCGACTTACCGCTACTCCCTGTTTCGTGGGGCGGCGACCACAGTGCCGGCCAGGGATATCGAAGCTATCAGCCGGGAGCCTGCCGTCGAGAAGGTCTACCGGGACCTGCCGGTCCACACCTGCCTCGACGTCTCGGTGCCATTAGTGGCCGTGCCGCGAGTGTGGGAGGCCGGCTACAGCGGACGAGGCGTCAGGGTCGCCATCGTGGATACCGGCATCGACCCTGACCATCCTGACTTCAGCGGACGTATCGCGGCCACGACCTATTTCAAAGGGAGCAGCTACGCCGATGACAACGGACACGGTACTCACGTGGCCGGTATCCTGGCCGGCAGCGGGGCAGCCGGCGGAGGACGCTACCGGGGGGTGGCTCCCGAAGCCAGTCTCTACATCGCCAAGGTGCTGGATGCTGGTGGCAATGGCCTGATGAGCGACGTCATGGCCGGCATCGAATGGGCTGTGGAACAGCGGGTGCAGGTTATTAACCTCTCCCTGGGCGGGGTCGGGCCTTGCGATGGCAGCGACGCCCTTTCGGAGACCTGCGACGCCGCGGTGGAAGCCGGCTATGTCGTTTGCGTGGCGGCGGGCAACGCCGGCCCCGGCGCCAGGACGGTAGGCCCTCCTGGTTGTGGCCGGCTGGTCATCACCGTCGGGGCCTCAACCGACGACGATAAGGTGGCTGACTTCTCCGGGCGAGGCCCTACCAGCGATGGTCGAACCAAGCCTGACCTCCTTTTCCCTGGAGCGGGGATCGTTTCCTGTCGGGCCAGAGGCACCTCTATTGGCCGCGTGGTTGATGACTACTATCTCGAAACCTCTGGCACCAGCATGGCTACCCCTCACGCCAGCGGGGTGGCTGCTTTGCTCCTGGAGGCCAGATCGGACTTGAGCCAGGCCCAGATCAAAGACATTTTGATGGAAACGGCTGTGAACCTGGGGCTGGATGGCAACGCTCAAGGGTCGGGGCGGGCCGATGCTTACCAGGCCTATCTCGGCCAAGTTGAGCCATCACCTCCTTCACCGACACCGTCCCCACCGTCGCCAACGCCCTCTCCTCCGTCACCTCCGGCCACCAACGAAGGTTGTCGGGAACTTCTCAGGGGAGTTTTCGGCTCCAGCAGGAGTAAAGAAAGATGAAGTGTCCTAACTGCGGAGCAGAGACGGCGGCCGACGATCTGTTCTGCGGAGTTTGCGGAACCAAAGTGCCCGCCCAGTCAGCTTCGCCCCCTGTGGACGAAGATCACGGGGCCGAAACTATGGTGGGGGCTTCTGGTCTGCCGCGCTTGATAGTTAGCGGCGGCGCAGGCAAAGGACGAGAGTTCGTGCTGAAAGGGAGCATCCGCCTGGGGCGGGAGACGGACAACGACATCGTGTTGATCGATCCCAAAATTTCCCGTCACCACGCCGCCTTCGAGGCCGCCGAGGGGGATTACGTTGTGGCCGATCTGGGCAGCACCAACGGCACTTACGTCAACGACCTCCGGATCGGCGGCCCTTACCGTCTGGAAGCGGGCGACCGGGTCAGAGTAGGCGACGTGGAATTAACTTTCAGCACCGGACGGGCGCCTGTTGTGCCCTCCAGTCCGGTGGTCAGCCGCCCTCCTTCCCCGCCGCTCTCTGTGGCGCCGAGGGGCGTTTCTGGCCCTCCTCCCTCCTACGCTCCGCCCACGTCAGGATATGCGGTCCCCTTCGAGAAAGAGAAGAAGGGCGTACCCTGGCTATGGATCGGTTGTCTGGCGCTGGTGATTATTGCGGTGTTAATCGCCTGCGGGATCATAGGGGCTTTGCTCTACCAAGGAGGTTATATCCAGCAATATCTGGGGGGCGGCATGGCCCTGCCTTCGCCGGCCCCTACTTTGCCGGCCTCCATATCGGAGCCCTCGCCCACCAGGCCGCCTCCCCCCACGCCGGCTATTACCTCTGTGGAGCTCCTTTTCGAAGACGATTTCGGAGACCCCACCAGCGGTTGGGGTCAGGTTTCCAACGAGAATGAGAAAAAAGGATACGATAACGGCCAGTACAGCATCGCCGTCAACGCCATCAATTTTTTCTCCTTTGCCCTGGCGGGCCAGAATTTCGACGATTTTATCCTCGAAGTGGACGCCAGCCAGGTGGAAGGCCCTGACGACAACAGCTATGGGGTGTGTGTACGTTATCAGCAGGGAGGCTTTTACCGCTTCAACATCAGCGGCGATAGTTTTTACTCTGTGGGCAAATACACCCTGGCGAGCAAAGAATGGACCGACCTGACGAGCTGGGAAAAGTCTCCCCACGTCAACGCCGGGCACAACACCAACCGCCTGAAGGTCGTGTGTCGGGGGGCGCGTTTCAGCTTTTACGCCAACGATCAGCACCTGATTGACGTGGAAGATACCTCTTTCGACACCGGCGATATCGGTCTTTTTGCCAGCACCTACGACAAGCCGGGTATCCGTGTCCTGTTCGATAACCTCAAGATATGGCCCCTAGAGTGATAAAGCGTCAAGAAAGTAGATTATGGTTTTAATGCCCCGGTAGAAGTTGGGCAGGTGTAGTTTCTCGTTGGGAGCGTGCCAGTTGTCATCTGGCAGGCCGAAACCGATCATGAGGGTGGAAAGGCCCAGCACCTTGCGGAGAAGACTGACCATAGGGATAGTTCCTCCCTCGCGGGTAAAAACCGGCCTGGCCCCAAAGCCTTTCTCGTAGGCCAGGACAGCGGCCTCCATTTCGGGCCTGGAACGATCGATCAGGGCCGCCTCCGCACCAGCCAGGGTGCGGACCGAGACCTGCACCGTGTCCGGGCTGATGCTTTCCACGTAGTCCTGGAACAGACGGGCGATCTCCGCTGGCTCTTGTTCCGGCACCAGGCGCATACTGATCTTAGCCATGGCCCGCGCCGGTAGCACTGTTTTGCTCCCCTCGCCCGTGAAGCCCCCGATGAAACCGTTGATCTCCAGGGTCGGTCGGGCCGAGAGCTGTTCCAGCACGGAGTACCCTTCCTCGCCCCACGTCCTGGACACGCCGGTCTCACGGCAGAACTGCTCCTCATCGAAGGGAAGGCGGCTCATCTCCTCCCGTTCCTCCTCCGTCAGAGGCAGCACCCGGTCGTAGAAGCCGGGGATGGTGATGCGGCCCCGCTCGTCCTTCAACTGGCTGATGATCCCGGCCAGGACTTCCAGAGGATTGTGCACCGCCCCGCCGAAGGCCCCGGAGTGGAGGTCGTGGGAGGGGCCGATGACTTCCATTTCCATGTACGTCAGGCCGCGCAGGGCGTAGGTGATGGCGGGCATCTCGGGACTGACAATGGCCCCATCTGAAATCACGGCTACATCCGCCGCCAGCAGCTCCTGGTGTTCCTCGATAAAAGGCGCCAGATTGCTGCTGCCCATTTCTTCCTCACCTTCGAACAGGTACTTGACGTTGACCGGCAGTTCGCCAGCCGTTTTGAGGTAGGCTTCCGCCGCCTTCAGGTGGACGAAGAGTTGTCCTTTGTCGTCGGACGCTCCGCGCGCGTAGAGATTATCTCCCCTTATCTGGGGCTGAAATGGATCGGAGCGCCACTCCTCCAGCGGATCGACCGGCTGCACGTCGTAGTGACAATAGACCAGGACGGTCGGACGCTCGTCGGCGGCCATCCACTGCCCGTAGACGATCGGGTGGCCGGCGGTAGGCATGACCCGCACTTCCTGCATCCCGATGCTCTTCATATGTCTCACCAGCCAGTCGGCAGCGCGCTGCACATCGTCTTTATGTTCCGGCAGAGTGCTGATGCTCGGAATCTGGAGCAAATCGATGAGTTCGTTCAGGTGCTCCTCCTGATGATCGGAGGCGAATTGTAAAGCTTGTTCCAGCATTTTTTCCAGGCTCCTTATCTCTAAATTTTTTGATCACTCCACATTAAGAGCACTCAATATCAAATCTTTGTGCTCTTTGTGGTTATGATGCAACTTGAACCCCAGACCCTTCACGGCTTGAGGATGACCTTGATGGCCTGCCTGGCCTTGATCAAGGCCAGGGCTTCGTCTATCTTCTCCAGGGGCAGGACGTGGGTTACGACGTGCCTGGTGGTCACCCGCCCACGGGCCAGCAGCCGCAGGCTGGCGGCGAAGTCGTCCCAGTTATAGCAAAAACTACCCTGGACGTTCAACTCCTTACGCACGATCTGGGCCGGCTCAAAGCTGGTCGCCTCGTGAAAGATGCCGATCAGGATGACCCTGGCTCCCTTACCAGCCGACTCGACCACCTTTTGCAAGACGTGAGGGTTGCCGGTGGCCTCGATGACCACGTCGGCCATTTTACCCTCGGTGTAGCGGGCGATAGCCTGGGCGGGGTCTTCCTCTTTCGAGCTGATGGTATGATCCGCCCCCAGCAGCCTGGCTACTTCCAGCCGCTCTTGGCCCCGCCCGACCATGATGGTCAGACGCGGCCCATGAGCCAGGGTCGTTTGTAGGGCGTAAAGGCCGATGGGGCCAGGGCCGAAGATAGCCACCGCGTCCTCGGGCCTGATGGCCGCCTTGCGCACGCCCCGATAAGCGGAGGCGATAGGATCGACGGCGGCTCCTTCCTGGAAGGACATCCCTTCTGGCAGACGATGCAGGCAGCTCACGGGCACGGACGCATACTCGGCGTAAGCCCCATCGACGTGGATGCCGATCTCGGTCAACTCCTCGCACAAGGACTCCTCCCCAAGGCGACAGTAATGACAGCGGCGACAACCTTTCACCAGGCCGACCGCCACCCGGTCGCCGACCTGCCAGCCGCTAACGTTGTGTCCAATCTCGGTGATCAGGCCGGCAAACTCGTGGCCCGGTATCAGATTGGGAGGCACAGGCCGAATCCCATCGAAGATAGGAATGTCTGTGCCACAGATGCCCACAGCCTTGACCTGCACGATGACCCGGTGGGAGCCAACCCTGGGAACGTCCACCTCCTGCCAGGAGAAGCCTGGCCCCGCTTTATCCTTGACTACGGCCCGCATTTTCACCATTGCTCGCCCTCCCTATCCCCTTTCAGGTGGACACAATGCGCCTGTCCAACCGGAACAGCGCATACTCAACGCCGCTTTGCAGGTCGCTCCGGGTAGCGATGCCCGACAGGTCCACCCCCAGGGACACGATGGTCTGCGCCACCTCCGGCGAGATGCCCACCAGCACGCACTCCGAACCCAACAGGCCAGCAGCCCTGGTCACCTGCAAGAGATGATTGGCTACCCCGGTATCCACCACCGGCACGCCCGTGATATCAATGATCACCACTTCAGCCTGGTAGCGACTGATTGCGTCCAGCAAAGTTTCCATGAGCTGTTGAGCGCGCCGGCTGTCAATGTTGCCTACCAGGGGCAGAACCAGCACCCCTTCCTGCACGGGCACGATGGGCGTGGATATCTCCCGGAGGGCCTGGCGTTGGGTCTCGATGATCTCCTGTTGCAAACGTTCGCGCTCTTGCTCCGCCTGCTTTTGCGCGGTGATGTCGCGGGCGATGGTGGTAAAGACACGTACATTTCCCTCGTCGTCCTTGAGGGCAGTGATGACCTGGGAGGTCTGCACTTGGTGACCATCCTTGTGGACAAGCACGGACTCGCCGACCCACGAGCCTTCCCTCACGGCGGTCTCCAGCGCGGCCGGCGGCAGGTCTGGCTGGAAACTTGCAATGGACATACCAGCATAGAACTCTTCAGCCGTGTAGCCGGTCATCGCCAACCCGGCGGGATTGATATAAATGCCCTGCCCCTCGGCTGTAGCCATGCCGATAAAGTCGGGACTACTCTCGATGATACTGATCAGGCGTTCCCGCTCTCGTTCCGCCTGCTTTTGCTCTGTGATATCGCGGAAGATAGCCGCTATGCCAATAGGATTTCCGGCCTCGTCGCGTAGGGCGAAAGTTGTCAGCCAGGCGTCAAAGAGAGTGCCATCCTTGCGTTTCGGCCCGACTTCGCCGCTCCAGCCTTCGCTTAGAATCTGGGATAGGAAGCGTTCGACGTATCCTGCCTCCACCTCCTCTGGTATTGGCATGGAGATGCTTACAGGAAGCCCGATGATCTCTGCGGTCTCATAATCATAGCCTAAAAGCTCATGATAGGCGCGATTGGCGTAGGTGTACTTTCCTTTCAGGTCAGATATGCTGATAGCATCAGTGGCATTTTCGGCCAGGGTTTTGAAGATGGCAACTTCCCTGGTGCGTTCGGCCACCATCTGTTCCAGGTTTTTCACCAGGCGGCGGTTTTCCACAGCCGGGGAAGCCAGCCCCATGAAAGCCTGGTAGATTGCTGCCTCTTGCTCGCCGAACTCATGTGGTTCACCCCAAGCGAAGATGATAAGCCCTACCCAGCGCCCGGCCTGAGCCAGAGGGATGACCACCATGGCACGGCTGCCTGTTTGGGCCAGCAGATTCCCGGTATTTTCGTCCACCCGCTCGTCCGTGGTGGCGTCGGCGATGAGTTGCGGCTCGTCCGGGCTGGCCATCCACAAGCGAGCGAAGGGGAATTCGGGCAGGTAATAGCGTGTCTCTATTGGAGTGAGCGGCGCGCCTTCCCGCTGCCAGACGGCAACCATCTCGATCCACTCCGGCTCATTGGTCTCATCCAGGTCAATGTATGCCAGGATCGCGGCGGCGGCCCCGACTTCCAGGGCCGGCTTGATCAGGATTTGCAGCAGTTCGTCTTCGTCGCGGGCTGTGTTCAGGCCGCGGCTGATTTCGTACAGCTTTTCGACCAGGGCCCTTTCTTTCTCCACCAGCAAACGGCGGCTATGCACGGCCGGGGCGGTCAGACTGGTGAGAGCCTGGTAGATTGCCACCTCCTGTTCGCTGAACTCGTGCGGTTCATCCCAGGTGAAGATGATAAGCCCCACCCAGCGCCCGACCTGGGTCAGAGGGATAACGGCCATAGCACATCTGCCAGTCTGGATCAGCACGTTTCTGGTATTTTCGTCCATCCGTTCGTCCGTGGCGGCGTCAGTGACGAGTTGTGGCTTGTCCGGGCTGGCCATCCACAGGCGGGAGAAGGGCAATTCAGGTAGATAGAAGCGTGTCCCTACCGGAACAACCGAGGCGTCTTTCCGCGGCCAAATGGCGACCACCTCGGCCCACTCCGGCTCACCAGCCTCATTCAGGTCGATGTATAGCAGGTGCGCCATGGTGGCCCCGGTTTCCAGGGCAGGCTGGACCAGGACCTGGAGCAGTTCATCTTCGTCACGGGCCGCGTTCAGGCCGCGGCTGATTTGATATAGCGTCGCCGCTTCTGCCTGCGCCGCCTCTAATTCGGCTATGCGCTTCTGTAATTCGGCTTTTGTGGTCATAGTAAGTTACCTTCCTTACTATTCTCCTTGGCTACGATGGTTCTCTCTTTATTTTATTTATTTCCCAGGGATGCACATAAGTTCACAGGAGGGAAAAACTCCTCTTTCTCCGAGTTCCCTGTGCCCTCTGCGGCTTGAATCAGGGCCACTTTTCTTACCACTGGAGCTTGCGCAAAGCCTCCAGGATGATATCCACTCCTTCGTCGGCCTGCTCCCTGGTCAGGATCAGGGGCGGAGCCAGGCGGATAGTGTTAGGGCCACATTTGGTGAGAATCAGCCCATCCTGGTTGGCAAGCTTCAGAACCTCCTTGCTGGCCTCGACGGCCTGACCTCCCTGGGCGTCCACCAACTCGACGCCTATCATCAAGCCCTTGCCCCGCACGTCGCCGATGAGGGGCAGCTCTTTCTGGGCCTGGCGGAAACGTTGCTGGATGTGTTCGCCTACGGTGGCGGCGTTAGCCCTCAGGTCTTCGTCGAGCATGATCTGGATGGAAGTCGCTCCGGCCCGGCAGGCCAGCGGATTGCCCCCGAAGGTGGTGCCATGAGCGGCAGGGGGCCACTTATCCATCAGTTCCGTTTTAGCCAGCGCAGCCGCCAGGGGCACCCCACCCCCGATGGCCTTACCCAGGATCAGGACGTCGGGTTCTGCCTGCGGCCAGTGCTCGATGGCGAACATTTTACCGCTCCGAGCAAAGCCGGTTTGTATTTCGTCCACCAGGAACATGGCTCCGTAGCGGTCGCATATCTGGCGCAACCCCTCCAGGAACCCGGCAGGAGGCACCACGTAGCCGCCCTCTCCCACGATGGGTTCCACCAGAATGGCGGCCAGATCCTCCGGGGGCAGGACGGTCTTGAAGGCGTATTCCAGCAGGTTCAGACAGGCCAGACCGCAATCGTCAGGCGACCTGTGCCCTAGCGGGCAGCGGAAACAGTAGGGATAAGGACTGTGATAGACGCCGCCCAGGAGCGCGCTCAAGCGGCGACGATAGAGGGAGTTGCTGGCGGTGCAGGCCAACGCGCCCATCGCCCGACCGTGAAAACTGCCCTGGAAAGCCACCACCATGGGCCGCCTGGTGACGTGACGAGCCAGCTTGAGAGCGGTTTCCACCGCTTCTGAGCCGCTGTTGACCAGGATGGCCTTGCCGTCCTTCAGCGCGCCGGGGGCTATGGACTTCACTTTCTCCACCAGTTCCACGTAAGGAGCCATGTAACCCACGTGGCAGGCGGCATGGATCAGCTTCCTGGCTTGGTCGCAGATAGCCTCTACTACGGCGGGGTGGCAATGCCCCACGTTCATAGTGGCGATACCGGCCACGAAGTCCAGGTAACGTTTGCCCTCGAAGTCGTAGAGGTAAACTCCTGCGCCTCGCTCAATGGCGATGTCCGTGTAGCGGTATATGGTAGACGCTACGATGGCCCGATCGCGCTCGATCAACTCCACTGAAGTGATGTCCGTCTCAGACACTTTTCCCTCCTTGAAAAAAATTTTATTTCAATCCTCGTCTTCTGATCATGTCAATGATAGCCTCCTGACCAGGAGAAGGCTTCCAACCCCACTGGCGGGACTGCAAGATCACGGTGGTCAGAAAATCCCTTTCCCATTTGTTGGCTGGCACCAGGCGGGAGATCAACAGCGGCCAGTAATCGTCGCTATCAGAGGGCGGAAGGGGCTGTACCTCTGGCGCGACCTCAACCCGGGCCAGGACGGCGACGATGCCCTTGTTGGAATGCACTTCGAGGCGTCCAACGTAGGATCGACCGCGCTTCAGCTTCGCCACGTCGGCGATGACCTGCACAGTGACCGTGCCCCGGAATTCGATCTGACTGACGTTAAGCCAGGACGATTTGACGTTAAACGACCCGCTCAAAGGGTCTGTCCCCTCATGGGTCAGAGACAGGCTCAATGTCCTGGGGGAGTGGTCAGGATGCATCGTGCCGAAATCCAGAGAAACGGGTTTCACTTTCAGAGCTGGCCGAGGTTCAGCCGCCACGTAAACCGAAACAGGGACAATCAGGGTGCCATAGGCCAGCGACTTCACGGTAACGGCGCCCTCGTGTCTCATCCCATCCCGCAGGCTGGCCGTATCTACAATAATCTGGACGAGGGCCGAAGAATGATCGAAGGATTGTGAAGGCCCGATCTTGATCCACCTCTGGTTAGCCAAAACCTTGCCATGCGCGGTGCGGCCCTGAGTGACGCCAATGCGCAGGCTGGCGGAAGGGGTGCTCCCTTTGGTCACCGACCCGAACTCCAGAGAATTGGGGTAGACCACCAACCTGGGTCGGCCCTTGATCTCTTCCTGATAACCCTGGCGACGAGCAGAGCTTTTTCGGGGCGATGGTCTGGAGTATCGTCTCCTGGAAGCGCCAGGCCCCTGTGAGAGCCTCCACTGCCTCATTAAATAGTCGTACTCGGCCCTCTTCTGCGGATCGCTCAGCACCTCATAGGCCAGGTTGATCTCCTGCATCCGCTGGTTGGCATCGGTGGCCTTGTTGACATCGGGATGATATTTGCGGACCAGGCGCTTATAAACGACCTCGATGATCTCCGCCTCGGCTGAAGGGTCAACCTGTAGTATCTTATAATAATCCGCTTCCACTTTCATGCTTCCCTGTCCGACCGGTTTCAGAACCCATGTCTTATCATTGTAGCGCAAACCCTCGTTTTTAGCAAGTTCAGTACCGCTTCCTCCGCGATTGGGAATGTACCCTCCCTTGAGAAAATTCCGAGTGCCTGCGAGACGTATGTGAAAAGGCCCGAGGAGTATCCCCGGGCCCTGCCGTAAATCCCGCTGTTCTCTGCTATCTCGACCTAGCGTATAGTCATCATAGAATCCTTATCCGGTTCTTCAACATACTCGTATTCATAAGTAGCCAGATCATATTCGGCTGGCACTTCGGGGGTCTCTTCCTCAATCCGGGCTACAACCTCCTCGGGCATTGGGGAGCGCAGCTCGACACTAAATTGAGCCAGCACTTGTTGTACCAGAGTGTCATCGTCTTCCAACGCTTTGCGGTCAGACATCGCTCCCTCTCTTCCCGACCATACTCATTCTCCATCTCGTCCGCCAACTCGTCCAGTAGTGGACAACTTCATAGCTCATCCAGTTCCTGCTCCCAATCGAGCGAGGATGGCTCCTGTCGAGCCTGGGCTACCAGCCGTGGCAGAACGCCGGAAGCAACCAGGATGGCATCTTCTGGCTCTTCCTCGCGATTCATCAGGTTATCTATAATGCTCTCTCTCTGGGCAAGAGTGTTATTCGATTCCTCTTTCATTAGCAAATCCCCCTGGCGTACCCATCTTATCGTCGTCTATCGAATTCCGCAATGATGCTTCTGATACGTCTGGCAGAGACATCTGATTGCTCCAGCTTGGAGTAAATCGTCACGAGGATGATGGACGTGCGCGTCTTAAGATGGTAGATCAGACGATAGCCAGAACGTTTGCCCTTCTGAATATCGCTATTCCGAACCCTGACTTTGAAAATTGAGTACTGCACTCTCGGCACTCGAACACCGAGAATCTCGCCAGCCTGGAGTTGGTCAATCACCGGTTGAACATCTGAACGGATATGGCGGTACTTCTTGGCGAGTGCGCGCAGATTACGCTTGAATTCTGGTGTAAACTCAACCCGAATCCATTCTGACGCCTCATCCGGCATCAATTCCATTCCACAGTTCCGATACCGGCCTCGTTTGGCCCATTTGAGCCTCCTGCCAGCCTTGCTGGAAGCTTGCCTCAGCAGGCTTCAAGGCGACACTCTCGCGGAACAAGCGGATGATTTGTGACAGGTTGGGTAAATATTCTTCGGGTTGGGTGGTCGCCGATAAATCGCGACTTGTAGGAGCAGGAGGCGGCCAAGGCAGTAGGCATCCTACATAAGGCAACGATTCTGCGACGGATGCCGCGCTACTGCTCGTCATCCAATCAGCTTCACTCGGCGGGTTATACTCTTCTTGATAGCATAGCTGGTTCACTTGTCCCCCTCTCTCCTTATAACCATAATTAATGCCTAAAAGCGATGTTCCTACAGATTTGGTTAAAATGAGCAAATCGTTTCTGTTGTGACTGTAACATACGAACAATGTCCTGATAGTGCACCCGTTGGAAGCCCGCAGTTTGAGTGATAGTTGCCATCTGGATAGGCCCACCAACCGTCTCTTCTACCGTCATAGTTTCTACCATTAGAAATACTGCCAATTCGGCCAATGCGTTTACAGTCATCTCGGGGTAGTAGAACTTATTCAATAGATATCTCGCTATGTGCCATCGGGCAGCCAGCAGATCACCAGGCATAGCGCTCATCGCAACGCTGCCGAGCGGCTGTTCAGGATTCGGGCGGATTTCGTAGTGCATGATAAGAAATTGATTGGTTTCGAGATTGTCATAGCCTGCCAGGACGAATCCGGTCACATCACGAAACCGCTTTCCCTTCTGCCTTTTCAACCAGCTTTCATAGGCCCTTTGGAAGATTCTCGTTGCCTCCTTCGCAATTTTGCTGAAATGAGCCCACCGGTTTTGGTTGACCTCTGACACCAGTTGAGAAATCCCCGCGTACCCAGGCTGTGCCAGGCCATAGGTGAAAACCCCAATGTCACGATTGACTTGCAGGAATTTTTCGGATGTGTCAGCCGTACCACCTTTTCCTGTGACGCGACTATCGGTCACCAGAACAAGCCCATCTGCTGCTCTCAAGGCCATTGCCAGTGTCATTTTCGTCCCTCCGTTTCGCTATCGGAAATCGGTGAGAATATTGAAGCGCAAGCAGCAAACACTCTCTCAGACCAACGGCTGGCTTCACTCAGGTAGCGCTCGACTTGTTCTTGATCTACCTTTCGAACCCCATTGCTGTACGTAATTGCAGCCAGGCTAAGACCCGGCTCCAAGCCCAAATAAGGGATAGACTGAGTTTCTGTGAAGTAGAATGCAGCAAGTCGTAGCGCGCTGTCCACGCCGATGCTGGAAGTATGCATCTTTCTGTCCAGAAGCCTGGCAATGGCGATACATTCGCCACCGAAAACATTCCCCTTAAAAAGCCGCGGAGTGAACCGATTACCGATGTGAAGGCCATATAGCTCGATTCCGCCTGTCCCGTTTCCGTCAATACCAGCTATGATTGTTCCTATTAGAGGAATAGGTTGTTGCTGCTCTGCTAACTCCTGATATTTGCCATCAAAGAAGCTATGAGCCTGCTCAGCAACCTCTCCAATCGACACATCCAACTTCGGCGACGAGGCAAGAAATTCATCTACAAGTTGGTTGCCAAAAAGTCGAGCATCATGGATCAGGATAGCCACCCACTCAGAAAGAGGTCTGAGCACGCCTTCACTCTCGGATATGTCTCTAAAAGGCACATCACCGCCCAGTACGATGCCATCTATACATCGTAGCGCCATAACAAGTTTAGCCATAACACCTCCTTACGTAAATCAATTATAGCATATATCCCATGAGGGGTCAATTCTATCATGTCTGAAGCCAGCCGGGGACTCTGCGCAAGCCACAGAGAGCACAGAGGACACAGAGAAAGAGGTTTTTCCCTCTGTGTCCTCTATAGTTTTGCGCTCTTTACCTGCTGCCAGCCTACTGGTTGCTTGCTGCTTCTTGGACCACCAGTTGTTGGGGCGGCTGGACGCCCTGGGTATCCGGCGTGTAATAATCGTAGGCGGTGGAGCGAGGCGTTTGGGCCTTAAGTGGATACCTGGCCCGCAGCCGATAGCTGAACTTCAGTTCCCAATCGGAGCTTAAGTTCTCCAGGTAGACGATCACCTGCCGTCCGGCCAGCTCGTAGCGGGCTATCAACTCTTGTTCCACCAGCCTGTCCAGGTCTTCGCTCAAGACGGTAAAGCCAGGCGGGACCCCCACGTCAACCAGCACCATGCGAGCCACGCCTTCTTTGAGGAGCCTGACCCATACCAGGGCCGTGACCGTATCGTTGACGGCCAACTCCTTGCGGTCGTAGCTGACCTTGATGAGCATTGATTCTTCTGCGGTCGCCTCTTTCGGCGCCTTGTCCCAGGGCAGGTAGTACTCGGCGATGATCTGATACATCAGCGCCCGTTTGCCTTCCACCTCCAGCCTGACGGTGTTATCTCCCAGGCGGGCCTTGTCGGTGAAAGTCACCAGGTGCACCACGTCGGCGTTTTCCGGCGTGATGTGGATGGGGTCGGTCTCTTCGCCGTTGAGCGTGACCTGCACGGTGGCTTCCTGTCCGCCTTCTGACCCCTGAGTGGCGGCCAGAAGCAGGGTCTTGAGAGATAGAATAGTAGCCTGGGTGGTGTTCCAGGAGCCAAAGCTGTCCTTCATAGAGACGATGTAGGACAGAGCGCCGTTAGCCGTCTGGGGGTATACTTCGGCCTTGAGGAAAGCGTAGGCGGCCAGAGCAGTGGTCTCGATGCTGGCCGCCTGGCCTTTGCCGCCCATAAACGACCCGGCCTGGCTGGACCAGTATACGCGGTCTTCCTCCACGATTTTCACGCTTTCCAACTGTTTCAAGACCTCCAGGGTCAGCGGGCTATCGGGGCTGTCGGCCACCAACGCATTAGCCATCAGGGCCAGGACGTAAGGGTCTTCGGCCTGTTCCAGGTGGTCGGCAATGTAATCCAGGCCGCGCCGGGTGGCCTGTTCGTCTTCGTAACCGGCCTCGATCAAGGCCCAGACCACGTAGGCCGTGACCGGCAGATCGCTGTTTTGCAACTGTTCCCAGGCGTAGGATACCCCTTTGGCCGGCCAGGAGCCGTCACTTTGTTGCTGCTGCATCAGCCAGCGGGCGGTGCGCTCGATGAGGGCCGGGTCAACGTAGTGCACGCGGGACATGTCGTTAAGTTCCATCAGACCGTAGGCGCTGAGCATCACCCAGGCCGGCGGGTTGCCCATCAGGGAGAAACCTCCGCTGGACACCTCGAAGGTCAAAAGCCGCTGATAGCCCTGAGCGATGTACTGCTCGGCCTGCATCTGGAGTTCGGGCGTGGCCTGCTTCGTGCTCTTCAGGTAATCGAGCACCAGAACATTTGGGTACGTCACCGACGTAGTTTGTTCAAATCAGCCGAAGGGCATGCGTAACATGCCCTGTAATCCCTCCACAATCTGGCTGACGATGCCCGGATAAACTTTGACGTAGATACGGGCCGTGCCGGGGATAGCTTCCTCCGGGATAGCTACCACCTCCTTGACCGGGCCGCGCAGGTTATCGCTCTTCGTCAGGCGAAACTCTTTGCCGTCGGGCACGACCTGTATCTCTTTGGCGATGGCGTCGCTCATGCGCTCTCCCCAGGCCGTGACCTGGAAACGGTTGCGGCCAAACTGCACAGCGCGGATGGGGAAGTACACCACCTCCACGTCGTTAGCTCCGATGGTCAGCCTCTTTTCCCGGTCCTCCTCGTCCAGCAGCTCAAACCAATCCTCTTCCTCGACCTCCAGGCGCACCTCCTGGGCCTGGGGCAGATAGTTGAAGACAGCCACCGGCAAAGATACCTGGTCGTTCTGGGTCAGGTAGAGGGGCAAATCCAGGTCGATGAAAAAATCCTGGAAGACCCGCAACCCGGCCACCACGTTGCCCAACTCGCCCCGCTGCGAAGAGGCCAAAACGCTCATCCGCCAGGTGGTAATGGAATCGGCCATCGGTATCTCCAATTCGGCCTGGCCCTCATCGTCGGTCAGGATTTGGGGATTCCAGTACAGCGTTTCCGGGAAGTATTGGCGCAGACGGGGTGGTTCCTGGGCCTCACCTGCTTGGTCGTGCTTCGCGGCCAGCGTGGGCGTAGCCATCGGCGCCGGCGTAGGCTCGACCCCCTCTTTGTCGATAGCCTCCTCTAAGAGTATGGGGGCCGCAGGCACTCCACCGATTCCTCGCAGGTAGCTTATTGGCATGTCTGTTGTCATGGCGACGCCAATGAGCATCAACGGGGTGGGCAGGAGCAGGATAGCCCCCAGGATAATGCCCGCCGCAGCCGGCCACCGCTGGCCCTCCACGGCGAAGCCCATCCCCCGCAGATAGAAGCCCAAAACGAGCAACCCCACGACCAGCATCCCGAGAGCCAAACGCCCCTCCCACTCCCAGGACTCGACCCTGGAACTGAGGTAGCCAAGCAGGATCAAAAGCAGCACGCAGGCCACCAGGAGCAGGAGCATGACGGAGAGCGTTCCATCTCTGCTCCGCCAGGCGTGCACGGCCAATCCCCCCAGGGCCACCAGGACGGCCAGCCCCAGCCCTATGAGAAGGATTAACAGCACCCACTCGGTCAGTTCGCCCTCGTAAAGAAGAGATACCAGCGGGGCAAAGACGCAGGCCAGAAAACCGCCCAGGGCGAAAAAGCCGATCACGCCGTAGGCCAGGCTTTTGCCCAGAATCCGCCCCCGCCGCAGCACCACCACGCTCAGGATCAGGCCCAGCAGCGAAAGCGCCGCCAGTCCCCAGGTGACGCCCTGCGCGGTGCGGGCGTAGATGGCCCCGCGTTCGGCCTCGATAGCGTTCTGCTTCTCGTAGCGTGGCCGGGCGAGCGGTTGGCGGTCGGCAGTGGGGGCGTAGGCCAGGGCAGCCCTGGCGGTGCGGTCTAAAGCTCCACGCGCCTCAGCCGCCTCCTCTGGTAGCTCGATGTAGCCGAGCGGGGAGAAACCTTTGATCTGATACTTAGGCTCCAGCAGCTCAGCCTGGAGCAGAAAGTAAAGTTTGGCAAAACCGGCCTCCTGCTCCTGAAGGGCGAACACCGACTCATCCACCACGCTGATGCCCAGGGCGGCAGGTAGCGGCTGGCCGTCTTTGGCGGTCTGGAAGGATACGGTGGCCGTCTCGCCCGGCTGGTAGGTCTCTTTGTCGGCGGCGATGGTCGTTTCGATGTCTGCGGCGCGGTCCACCACCACCAGCCGCGTGTCGCCCACGATGCTGGCCTCCGTCAAGACCTGGTAGGCGTGAAGTTGCAGCGTGCCGAACAGGGTTTCGTCCAGGTCTACGTCGGCCACGGCCCGGCCATCTTTTATGTCCAGGGCGCGGGTGGAAAGGGTCTGGCCTTCGCGAATGATGTCCAGGTAGATCGTGCCTCTCCGGGCGGTGGTCAGGGTCTCCAGGCGCATGGTCTCGCCCACGCGATAGGCGGCCCTTTCCGGGCGCAGCAACACGTACTCCGGGGCGGACTCCAGCGGCAGCTCCACGGTGCGGGCGACGCGACGGCCCTCTTTGTCGCGGGCGCTGATGGTGATGGCCCACCCCTCTGGTACGAAAGCGAATTCGGCCAGACCGTAGCGGCCAGTGGTCAGGCTGGTCGTCTCTCCGGCGACCTCTACCGTTAAGTCAGTTTCGGCGGGGGCGCCGTCGGGGTAGGAGGTCAGGATGTACACCACGTTTTCCACGCCGGGTTTGAGCGTGCCGCTTTCGGGCACGGCGTCGATGATGATCGGTTCCTCGGCCACGGGCAGGGTGTGGGCTGTCTGTTCGGCGTGTTCGGCCTGGTCGATGACCGTTACCTCCAGGCCAAAGGTGGCCTGTCCGACTTCCGGCGCGCCGCTGACGAAGTAGGCCGGCAGTTCAAATTTGAAGTCGAAGCGGCCCTTTTCGTCCGTCTCGCCCTTCAGGGTCACGACCTGGCGGCGCTCGACCTCGTACAGGTAGCCGTTTATCTCCACCTGGCCCCCGGCCACCGGCTTGCCGAAAAAGTAATCGGCCTGGAGGTGGCCCTCCACCGTCTGGGAGGGCAGGTAGAAAGTCCTGTCCGTCTGCACCGAGATGCGGAACTTGGGCAGTACGTAGGGCTTGACCGTGACCGTCCGCTCCGACTCGGTTTCGCCCAGATGGGCCACGATCTTGTAGCGCCCGGTGTTCACCTCGGCGGCCAGGTCAAAATCCAGGCTGGCGATGCCCCACTCCGAGGCGCTCACGCTCTGCCGCAGGACTTTGTTGCCCTTCGGGTCCTCGACGATGAACTCTATCTCTTCGCCGTCGGCGGCGATGAGATTGGCGCTTTCCAGGGCCAGGCTGCGGATGTGGATGGTCTGGCCCGGCTGGTAGAGGGGCTTGTCGGTGGTGAGCAGCAGCTTGTAGTCACGGCGCACGTTTACGGGCCGCTCCAGGCGGTCTGCGCCCTGGGGAGAAGTCGTTTCCACTATCAGGGTTTGCTCCTCGTCCAGGGTTTCGGGCACCTCGAAGCTTATTTCTGCGGCGCCGCTCTGGTCGGTGCGGCCCTGGAAGAGGGTTACTCCCTTGCCGCCCTTACGAGGCGCCAGGCTCACGATGACGGCTGCGCCGGGCAGCGGGGCGCCAGTGTTGAAGTCCTGCACCACGGCCCGCAGGGTGGCCTGCCCGCCGGGACTGAATTGAGCCGGGATCAGAACTACCGTTTGCTGGCCGGTGATGCGGCTGGCGGCGGCGGCAGTGTAGATCGTGGCCCCGATAGCCACCATCACTACCAGAGCCAGCCCCACCACGGCCAGGACGACCTTCCTGCGTTTGACCAGGTTCATCATAACGTCGCTCCTTTCTATTCACTACTCTGTATTATACCACATCTGGCATCTGCCGTTAAGACGCCAAAAGGGAGCAAAACGTTCCAATGGCCTGGCGATGAGCAGGCTGGCCGGACAGCCAAAAACAGAAGGCGACCGAAAAGGCCGCCTTCCTAAGTGTGGACGGTGATAATGACCTGGATGCCTTCGTCGTCACAGAATAGGGGATGTTTCAGTGTCCCGAAGGACATTACCTTCATTTCTACACCTCCTAACCAACGCACCAGGTCGGGTTCTGGTGAATTCTTACTACGGTTTCAGTGACCCAGTATAAACACAATTCAAGTTGGTAGTCTCAGTGCCCCAGTATAAACACAATTCAAGTTGGTAGTCTCAGTCTCCCAGTATAAACAAATTAGAGCCTCTGGGGTATACTGACCCCCAAAGACAAACTTCAGCAAGGAGGTTTTCTCATGTCGTCTGAAAACACACTGTCTGCAACGGAACGTCTGAATCACCTGGAAGGC
>DAOULT010000098.1:0-18985 GCA_034417895.1 Anaerolineae bacterium
AGCTTCACATCCTTATGCCGCAGCTATGACTGAGGCCCTGGAGCGATTGTGGCACATGCCAGACAGTTGAATTTGTGATATATTTCACAGAATTGATCCCTGGGTTTTTTGCGCAAAAATAGAGTGATAGTTGGAAGGAATACGCCGGTGATCGAAGAAGGCAAAACATCAAAGTCAAATGAGATTAAGCCCCTGGTCTTCAACGTGGAGGGCATGGACTGCGCCGAATGCGCCCTTAAGCTGGAGAAAGGGGTGGCTGCCCTGCCGGGGGTGGCTGAAGTCAGGCTCAGCTTTACGACGGGCAAAATGACTGTCCAGGCGGCCAGCCCCGACCAGGTAAGAGGGGCCATTGAGGCCCGCGTGGCCGAACTGGGGTATGGCGCTCGCCTGGAGGGAGCTTGGGGAGCGAGGACGAAGCAAAAAGAAAATCTCTGGGCTTTTCTGTCCCGGAGGAGGCGTGACCTGCTGACCGTCGTGGCCGGGCTGCTCATCCTGGCTGCCTTCCTGCTGGAGCTGAGCGGTCTGCCCACCACCGTCGCCCATGCCCTTTACGGTCTGGCTATCGTCGTGGGCGGTTACTACGCTGCCCGGAGCGGTGTGGCTGCCGCTCGTCAGGGTATTCTGGATATGAATATCCTGATGACTATAGCCGCCGTGGGAGCGATGATCATCGGCGAATGGGAGGAGGGGGCGCTGGTCATGTTTCTTTTCTCCCTGGGCCATAGCCTGGAGTCGTACACCATGGACCGCGCCCGCCACGCCATCCGCTCTCTGATGGACCTTTCCCCCTCGGAGGCCACCCTGCTCCACGACGACCACCAGGAGCGGCTGCCAGTGGAGAAACTGAAAATCGGCGATCGTATCCTGATCAAACCGGGGGAGCGCATCCCCATGGATGGGGTGGTGGTCGAGGGGATGGCCGCTGTGAACCAGGCGCCCATCACCGGCGAGTCTCTGCCGGTGGAGAAGAGGGCCGGGGACGAGGTCTTTGCCGGGACCATCAACGGCGAAGGAGCCCTGATCGTGCGAGTCAGCCGACTGGCCGGGGAGGATACCCTGTCACGCATCATTCAGATGGTGGAAGAGGCCCAGGCTCAGAAAGCGCCCTCCCAACGCTTCGTAGACGTTTTCGCCCGTTACTATACTCCGGCGGTCATCGCCCTGGCGGTCGGGATGGCTGTTTTGCCTCCGCTCCTGAATGGGGGGGATTTCGCGGCCTGGTTTTATCGCGCCCTGGTGCTGCTGGTCATCGCCTGTCCCTGCGCCCTGGTCATCTCCACGCCGGTATCCATTGTTTCAGCCATCGCCAGCGCGGCCAGGGCCGGAGTGCTGATCAAAGGAGGGGCCTATCTGGAACAGATGGGGGCCATTAAGGCGATGGCCTTCGACAAGACGGGCACCCTGACCGCCGGCCGGCCGGCGGTCACCGACGTCATACCGTTGAACGGTTGGGAGCGGAAAGATGTATTGTCCCTGGCGGCGGCCATCGAGAGCCGCTCGGAGCATCCTCTGGCCCTGGCCGTGGTGCAAGCCGCCGAGGACGAAGGGGTGAGTTTCCGCCCGGCTGAGGACTTCCAGGCTCTGGCCGGCCAGGGAGCGCGGGCCAGACTGAACGGCCAGACGGTCTACATCGGCAGCCACGAATGGTTTGAGCAGATAGGAACGCACGAACTGGCGGTGTGTGAAAGCCTGGCCGCGTTGGAGAGCCAGGGTAAGACGGCCATGATGGTGGGCGTCGAGGAGGAGGTGGTAGGGCTTATCGCCGTGGCCGACACGATGCGGCCAGGGGGGCAGGAAGCCATCGCCTCTCTGAGAGAGGCCGGTATCGAGCGCACCGTAATGCTCACCGGCGACAACCCGCGCCTGGCCGCCGTCATCGGCCAACAGGTGGGCGTGGACGAAGTACGGGCCGGCCTGCTGCCCGCGGATAAAGTGGCGGCCCTGGAAGAGCTTCTGACCGAGCACGGCCAGGTGGCTATGGTAGGGGATGGGGTAAACGATGCCCCGGCTTTAGCCAGGGCCACGATAGGCATCGCCATGGGGACAGCCGGCAGCGATACGGCCCTGGAGACAGCCGACATCGCCCTCATGGCCGACGACCTGAGCAAGCTGGTCTATGCAATGAAACTCAGCCGCCAAACTCTGGGCATTATCAGGCAGAACATTGTCTTTGCCCTGGTCGTCAAGGCGGCTTTCATGGCCCTGGCGCTTATCGGCGTGGCTACCTTGTGGATGGCCGTTTTCGCCGATATGGGAGCCTCGTTGATCGTCATCCTCAACGGGATGCGGTTGCTCAGAATGCAGACCCTTGGGGTTTTGAAAACCCGAAGGGTCTGGGAGTGACTCAGGTTGTCAGGTGCCTGGCACCTTGAAAGTGCCAGGCACCTTTAGGTTTAGGGCACGTTCTTGATCAGGGACAGGTCGCCGTCCCTGGCGGCTTCCAGGATTGGGCCCATGTAATCGTCCACCATTTCGGCTGTGAGGGGCACGGGCATGTTTTCCAGCTTCATTTTCAACTGGGGGTTCTTGGCCGCGGTCAGGGCCCGCTCGATGTGAGCCTCGGTGAATTCTTTTACCTCGCCCAGTGTGGTCGGGAATCCGATCCTTTGGGACAGGTTGATCATGGCCTCGGCCACGGCCATCCCCAGGTCGCGCCCGGACAGCCTGTCGATGTGGGCCGTGGTCAAACCGGCCTCTTTGTAGATATTGCCCACCACCCGCAGCGGCTCCTTGATGGCCGGGGCGAAGAAAACGGTGTAGTAAGGGTTCATAATGGCGCAGGCCCGGCCATGGCTCAGGATGTCTACCAGCGAGAAGCTGGTCAGGTGTCCTCCGCTGGTGCCGCCTAGCATGATGGAATATCCTCCCAGGTCGGTCCCCAGGCCGAGCGCCTGGCGGCCTTCCCGGTTTTCTGGATCCTTCATCACCCGTTCCAGGTGGTTGACGATCAGGCGCACGCCCTCGCCGGCTACTTCCTCGATCCGTTTGTAGTTATCCTGGCCCACCGCGCCGTAGAACACTTCCACGCAGTGGGCGATGCCGTCCAGGGCGCCGTCGGCGGTCAGGCTGCGAGGCATGGACATGGTCACGCTGTAGTCGAAAATGGCCCGTGGGGGGACGATGGCCTCGTCCACGATGAGCTTTTTCTGGCCCGTTTCCAGGTCGGTGATGTTCGAGTACTTGGTCAGGTGAGCGCCGGAACTGGCGGCGGTCTGGATGGCTACTACAGGGTTAAGGGTTTTGCCTCTTTTGGTCAGGGCCTCGGTCACTTTCCCCGTCCCAAAGTACTCTTCGATATCTCCGCCCAGGGTGCGCAGCACTTCGGCGGCCTTGCCCGCGTCGATGGTGCTTCCCCCGCCGATCACCACGATGGCTTTCGGGTCCAGTTCTCTGATCTCGTCGGCCAGCCGGGCCAGGTCCTGGCGCGGAGCGTTGGGCCTGACGCCCTCCAGGCAGTCCATGACCGTCAGGCCAGCCGCTTCCAGGTTGGCCTTTACCCTGGTCAGCAACTCGTCGCTGCCTGGATAGGCGGTGCAGACGGTGGCGACCTGTTTACCCAATTCGGACACCATCGCTCCGGTCTGGTCCAGGACTCCGAATCCGAAGGCGTAACGGTCTCCTTTGAACTCCTCCATAAGCTGCCTTGCTTTCTCAAAATTGGACATAAATACACATACCTCCTGTTTTCTTTTGTATAAAGCCATAGAGGACACAGAGGACACAAAGGTTTTATATTATTGGTGCTCTTGGTGCTCTTCGTGGTTTCAATTTCATTCCAATATGTCTTTCAACTGAGCCAGGGTTTTGGAGCCGATGCCCTTGATGGCCAGAAGTTCCTCGTCGCTCATGGCTCGCAACTGGCTCACGGTGGAGATACCGGCCTCTTTCAGGGCCTTGCCGATCCGCGTCGGCAGGTGCAGGTCGTCGATTGATACAGGCTCTTCGGGTTTCTCTTCCACGGGAGCAGGGGGCGCTGCTTCTTTCTCTACCTCCTCTATCTCTTCTTCGGCCTCGACTTTTTCCACTACCCTGGGCGGGACTGCCGGGGCGGGAGCTTTGGGCCGCTCTCCCCGCAGCCTGATCCTGGCTTGGCGGTAGACTGCGCCGAAAAGGGACATCTGGAGCAAAATCACGTAGAAGTAGAGCGGGGCGGCGATGATAGGGACGAACAGGCACAGACAGATGGTGCCATACAGAAAAGTGAGCACCAGGGTCAGGACGTAGGCCAGGCCGTAGAATACCAGCCAGGCCAGGATGAAGTCTCCAGGGTTGGCGCGGATCAAGGCCCAGATCTCTCCCAGGCGAAAGGCGGCTCTCAGCCTGCCCCTGGCGGCGTAGTGGGCCACGGCCATAGGAACAAGCAGGCTGGCGGCCAGGAGCAATGCGAAGCCCAACAGGAAGGACAAAAAAGCAGCCACAATTATCAGCGTCCCCAGACCGATAGCCAGGCCACTTAATTCGGTTCCTGCCTCCACGGTAGCCAGCCCGGCGAAGGTCAGCACCGTACCCATGAGGAAAAGACAGGCGCTACCCAGCCAGACGACGAAAGCCGGTATCAGGTAGACTATAGTGATGACGAACCAGTAGAGTCCCTTCAGCCCCAGTCTGCCCCAGTCGTCCCACTCCGGCATCTCAGCCCGGCCACGTTCGATGATGGGGCTTATAGCCTCGACCGCGTAGCCTAGCACAAAGAACAGAGGCACAATGGGCACCACGTAGTTAGCCATGTAAAGGAGGCTGCCGATTAAAAACTTGCTGCCCCAACGCTCATCCTCGAAAGGATAAGTGAATATCTTCTGTGTAATCACAGTTTAATCTCCTTTCGACCCAGGTGCCTGGCACCAGTATGAAACCGAAAAGATCAACAACGAACGTGAGAATGGAACGAACGCTGGCAGTGCTATCAATGGTATTTCCCCTCAAGGCTGTCGTTGCTCATGGCCTCTGTAGGTTTCATCCGAGTGTGTGAAAAACGGATCAGTTCGTTAAATTCTACTGTTCGTTGTTGATCGTTTTTCATAGCAACTTCCAAAGTGCCAGGCACCTGAACAACTCAAATGTCGATTTTCATTTCCTCGGTGCGGATGCGGGCCAAAGCCGCCTCCGGCGTCACCATCTCGTCCGAGAGACGCAGATAAAGGTATTTGAAAACGTCCCGGATGATGGCCGTTAGCGGCACAGCCACCAACATGCCCCACAGGCCCAGGGCCTCGTTGCCTATCACCAGGACGACCATGATGATGGCCGGGTGCAGTTTGACGCTCTCTCCTGAAATTTTGGGAGCCAGGAAGGAGTTTTCTATCTGTTGGATGACGATGAAGAGGATCAGCGTCCACAGGAACTTTCCCTCGGATATCAGGGCTGCCACCAGGAGGGCCGGGATGGCTCCCAGAATAGGCCCCACAAAGGGTAGAATCTCGAAGACGCCAGCCACCACGCCCAACAGGACGGCGAAATCCACCCCGATGATGAGCAGGCCGGCGATTGACATAATCCCGATGAACAGGCAAAGAAGAAGCTGACCACGAATGTAGGCGCTCAGGATATCGTCGATAATGCGGGCAATGTGGCGCGCATCCGGGGCGTATCTTTTCGGGATGAGCGAAAAAACGCCCTGCTTAAACCGGGACTCGTCGTGCAGGATGTAAAAGAGCCAGAAGGGGATGACCATGATGCCCAACAGATAGCTGATGGTGCTGGATACCACCTTGAAAGTGCGGATGGCCCCCTCCTGGGCGGCCTGTCCGACCAGGCCGATCAGCTTTTCCAGGTTGCCTTGGATGATCTCCTGTACGTTCAGCGGGATGTAGGTCCGATAGTGACTGAGCAACTCGTCGAGCAGGGCCTGGCCCTCAGCCACCAACTCCTCTCGCTGTGCCCACAAAGCCTGCATCTGATCGGCCACGATGGGCACCAGAAAAATGAAAAGGCCCACGATGACCAGAATGACCACCAGGTAGACGATAATGATCGCCAGGGGGCGGGAAAGGTTCCTTTTAGCCAAGCTGGCGGGCATTACGTGGTTCAGGAGATTGACCATAGGCAGAACCAGGTAAGCGATCACCAGACCTATAATGTAGGGGAAGAGAGCCGCCCGGGCCACGTAAAGCATCCCGCCTACCAGCAGGATGAAAATAACGCTCAGGATCAAACGGTTGCGTCGAGTGGATGTCACTGCCTGTCTCCTCACCTGGCTACACTTCGGGCTTGAGGTCTAGCACTTCGTAGATCTGGACCGGCTCGGCTTTGCCCTTAACGTGGATGTGGGGCAATTCGCTCACTTCTACGGCGTGGCGGACGAGTTGATAAGTGGCGGCGCTGATCAGGATTTGGCTGCCCTTAGCCGCCCCACACAGACGCGAGGCCAGGTTGACGTTATCGCCGATGACAGTGTAATCCATCCGTTTCTGGCAGCCGATGTTGCCCACGATCATATCGCCGCTATTGATGCCAATGCCGATAGGGGCTGCTTCCCGACCAAGCTCCACCCAACGGGCCATCAGCTCCTGGTGCGCCTCTTGCATCTTCAGCGCAGTACGCACTGCCTGTAAAGCGTGAGCTTCCATGGTCAGCGGAGCGCCGAAAATAGCCATCACCTCGTCTCCGACGTACTTATCCAGCGTGCCGCCGTGCTCGAGAATGATGTCGGTCATAGCCCCCAGGTGTTGGTTCATGACGTCAACCAGCACTTCCGGGTGGGCGCGTTCCGAGATGCTGGTGAAGCCTCGCATGTCGGAGAAGAGAACGGTCAGGGTAGCCCGCTTGCCTTTGAGATAGTCCTCTTCCATCTGGGCCAGCATCATCTCCACCACCTGGGGACTGACGTACCGACTGAAGGTGGAGCGGATTTTCCTGGTGCGCTGATCCTCGAAGATGGCGGTGTCCACCTGGCTGGCGATGGCGGACAACAGGCGTTCGTCCTCCTGGTCAAAGCCGACAGTCCGCGGGCCGTTAACCGCTCCGAAAATGCCGATGATCTCCTCGCGGAGGATAAGGGGCACGCAGATGATGGACCTGATCTTGTCGCCCAGGCCGGCGCGGTTGATCATCCTGGCCTGGCGCAGGGCCTCGTTAGCTACCTCCTCGACCAGACTGTAGTTTTCGGTCATGGCAAAGATGTCTTCGGCAGTTGAAGCTTTCAACTCCAACTGCTGACCGGTTCTGTCGAAAAGCATGATGAAGCCCATCTCCGCCTCGATAGCCTGACAAAGCTCGGCCAGGACAGCGTTCAGCATGGCGTGGAACTCCAGGCCCGAATCCCGGATGCGGTCAACTTTGTAGATGGTTTCCAATTCCTTGTGGCGTTGCTGGAGATGGCGCCGGGTGCGGGCATGTATCACAGCCGAATCGGTCTGGCTGACGACGGCCTCGATCAGCCTGACGTCGGACGGGGTAAAACTTTTACGGCTCCCCAACAGCAGCAACAGCCCCAACCGCTCGCCGCCGATGGCTAAAGGGGCCGCCAGAAGTTGCTCCAGTCCTTGTGCGCGCAGGGAAGGGGCGCTTTCCAGCACGGAGGCTTGCTGGAGGGCCATCGATTCCTCCACCGCCTGGCGTATGGCGGCCTTATTCAGTTGCCCAAAAACGCCCAGGCGATCTTCCACGGCTTTCAATTCCAGCGCCCCGCTGTTCTCGTCCACCAGCCCCATCAAACACAGGTCGGCCCCCAGAGCGGTAGCCACGGCGTTGACTATGGCAGATAACAACTCCTGGCTATCTGTCGTGCTGTCGCGGATGCGGTCGATCTTGTAAATAAGCTCCAGTTCTCTGTTATGGTGCTGAAGTTGGCTATAGATACGGGCCTGCACAATGGTGGAGTCAATCTGGCTGGCAAAGATCTCTGCCAGTTCGATATCGGCCTGGTCAAAGGCTCTCTCTTTGTTTAGAAGGAGCAGGGAACCCAGCCGTTCCTTGCCTGCGAGCAGAGGGATAGCTAGCAGATAGTTCAACCCCACCTCACGCCAGGCCGCATCGCTCTCGACCACGGAAACCCGGGGCAGGCCGGCGGCCATCTTCAGACCTTCTTTTACCAACGACCTCTTCAGCCGCCGGAAGACCCTGGACCGATCGCTCATAGCTTTAAGGTCTATCTCCCCGCTGCTCTCATCTATCAGACTTACCAGGCCAAGATCGGCTTCTAAATAGCTGGTCACCACGTTGGCAATGGAGGACAATAGCCCTTGAACCTCTGTAGTAAAGTCACGAACACGGTCGATAGCCAGGATGGCCTCTACCTGGCGCTCTTTTTGAGCCAATTGCCGGTGTAGGGAATCACCTTCTTCGCTCATACATCAGCTCTCCTTTGTAGATCAACTCTATCATCACAAAGAGCACAAAGTACACAAAGATTTTATAGTCTTGGTGTTCTTTGTGTGTTTCGTGGTCGAAAAGCCCTGGGACAAACAGGGGCCGGTTTTGCATTATCGACGAGGTGAACGGTTTGGGCGGAATGAGGTTACACCTAATTATAGCATAGAATGGATTTGGCGTCTACGTTCTTAGATGATTTTCTCCCTGATCTTGGCGCTGGTGAAGTCCATAGCCATCACCACCAGGACGATGAGCAGCACCACCACCCCCACCTTCCGCCACTGCAACAATTTCATATACTGGTTGAAGCTTTGGCCGATGCCCCCCCCGCCCACGAACCCGATGATGGTAGACATGCGGACGTTGATGTCCCAGCGGTAGATGGTAAAAGCGGTGTAAGGAGGGATGATCTGGGGAACAACGGCGTAGACGATGACTTGCAGGGCGTTGGCGCCGGTGGCGGTGATGGCTTCCAGGGGGCCGGGATCGATGCTCTCGATTTGTTCGGAATAGAGCTTGCCCAGGGCGGCGATAGAATGTATCAGTAAGGCCAACATGCCGGGGAAGGGACCAACGCGCACCCATACCACAAAGACGATGGCCCAGATCAGAGGCTCGACCGAGCGGGCGACGTTCAGGATGCTGCGAATGCCGTAATAGGCCACCTGGCCGATGGGAAAGCGGTGGTTCGGTTCCAGCCGGGCGGATAGCACGGCCCCTAGCAGCCCTCCCAGGGGAATGACTATCCAGGGGATGGCCGGGAAAAAGGAGCAGAACTGGGACCACCAGCTACCCAAAATGAAGACCACCACCAGAACGTCCAGCACCAGCCAGGTCAGACCGGCGCTCAGCAGGCCGCCCAGCACTCCGTTCAGGATGCGGCCCGACGTACTTCCCAGCTTCCCGAAAATCCTCCTGGTCAGTCTGGCCCCCAGCAGGCTAAATATCACCAGCCCCAGGAGGCCACCGGCCGGCACGAGAAGACCTGAAGCCAGAGGGTCCTGGAGAGAAGTGGGGCAGAACGGAGCAGCAAGCAGGTACTTTAGCAGAGATACCCCCAACATGGCCCCGGCCAGGGCCGAGAACACCACGACCAGCAGGTTTCCAAAACGGGTGGTGATGGGCAACATCAGGTTGCGGGCCGCCAGGAAACTGAGAACCGCCGCGACGGGGATAGCCAGGATGGTAGCCATCAGGGCCAGAAAGATGGTCTCGATCATGCGCTCCAACACGATGCCCAGCACCCCCCACTCCGGTCTGAACAAAGCTTTGGTGACGTTGTCCATCTTGTAGGCGGAGGTGAACAGGCGGTAGAGGTTGATTTCAGTGATCCGCCAGCCCAAAATCAGAGTCTCGATGACCAGTAAGATGGAAACGATCCCCATCTGGGTCTGATACCAGGCTTTGGCCGGTCGGGCCTGTTCGGCCAGGGATTCGTCCCTGACCACCACCCTGCTGCCGGACAGCCGGTCGTGCCAGGTCAGGTGATCGTTGCTCCCCAGCATCCAGAGCGAGCCGAGACAAAGAGGCAGGTTCGAGAGATGCATGGCCGCATACCTGAGCAGCCCCCGCGGCCAGCTCAGGGCCGAGCCATTGTTAGACACTATCTCGATGCCTGCCAATCGCTTGCCCAACGTCGAGCCGAGGCAGCTTAATAAAATGGAGATTTCCAGGCCAAGAAAGAGGGCCAGCCAGTACAGGGTGGGCAGGCTAAAGGGCACTTCAAAGGGCAGCTTGCCCTTGGCGATCTCTTCCCGGAAGTAATAGACCACCGCGCCCAGCAGGTAGACCCACACCAGCCAATCGAAGACAAAGGACAAAAACCGCTGGCGAGGGGTAGCCGGTTCCGCCTGGGGCTGAGTTTGTTCGACGGCTTGAGTCATAAGGATGCCTTTCTTCTGTTCATGCTTTATAATCTGTAACTTTTCAGGTGACGCCCACCTCTTCGGCCTCTTCGCCGTAGATTTCCTTGAAACGGGCGCGGTCGATTTCGTCCGGCAGGCCGTCGAAGACCAGATGGCCGTCCTTGAGGGCGATGATGCGCGAGGCGTAGCGACGGGCCAGGTCCAGGAAGTGCAGGTTGCAGAGCACGGTGATCCCGTCCCCCTTGTTGATCTGTTCCAGGTATTTCAGAACCGAGTGGGAGGTGGCCGGGTCGAGGGCGGAGACAGGTTCATCGGCCAGCATCAGGGTTGGTTCCTGCATCAGAGCGCGGGCGATGCCCACCCGCTGCTGCTGCCCACCGCTCAGGGTATCGACCCGCTGGTAGGCTTTGTCGGCGATGCCCACCTGCGCCAGTTTAGCCCTGGCCCGCTCCATTTCCGCTTTTGGAAAACGGTGCAGAAGGCTGAGCCAGGGGTTGACGTAACCTAAACGGCCAGACAGGACGTTATTCAGGACCGAGGAGCGCCTGACCAGGTTGAATTGCTGGAAGATCATCCCGATCTGGCGGCGGATCTTGCGCAATTCGTCCGGCGGAGCGGCGGTGACGTCCAGACCATTGTAGAGCACCCGGCCAGCGGTAGGTTCGACCAGACGGTTGATGCAACGCATCAGGGTCGATTTCCCGGCCCCGCTCAGACCGATGATGGCTACAAACTGGCCGTCCTTCACGGTGAAGCTTACGTTGTCGAGAGCTTTCAGACCGCTTTCGTAAACCTTAGTCAGATTCTCTATAGTGAGCAAAGCCTGTTCCTTTCTTGCTTTTTACGTTAAAGTATTAAAGTTGGGCAGGGGTTGCCCCCCGCCCAACCTTGCTCCGCAAATCAACAGGTGCCTGGGAGCCAGTCTGCTACTCCTCAAGGCCGTACTTCTCTTCCAGGTCCATGCCGGTGTACTGCACCAGGTCACGCACCGGATCGTAGGTGGCGTCATCCACCTCTTCGAAGCCGGTGATGTCGTAGAACTTGTCGTTGGAGAGGACGGTCTGTCCCTCTTCGGTCTCGGCGTAGGACAGCAGAGCCTGCACCAGCTTGTAGCGCAGGATAGGCGGGAAATCGGCCACGAAGCTGACGGTGTCGTTGGGGATTTTGGGGCTGAGGCCGGCGATGCGCACCTTTTCGAACACGTCGGGCGCGGTGTCCAGCACAGCCGAACGGGCGTCGCGCAGGCGCAGACCTCCCATGTAAGCTTTCACTTCGCCTTCTTCCTCCTCGACCTTCAGCTCTCCTGCCGGCTCAGGCGGATCGCCCCAGTCCCAATCCTCGACCGTATCGCCCGGCGGGCTGTAGTAGTTGGTGCTGAAATCAGCCGAGCCGTCGTAAACGGCCAGCACCGATTGTGGGTGTCCGCCGGCGGCCAGCTCTTCCCCAGGCTCGACGCCGTCTTTAAGGAACTTGGCCTTGGGGTAGAGGTAGCCAGAGGTCGAGCCTTCGTCGGGGAAGGCCCAGATTGTGCCATTGTACTCTTCTGGAATGGGGCCGTAGTCGAAGTCGGGCAGGTCACTGTCGCGGGCTACCACGAATTGGGTGGCGTACCACGACCGCCCGTAACGCACGATAGCCAGGGCCACGTCCACGCCGTAACGCTCGTGGGCCAGGACGTAGGCCAGGGCGGGGATGAAAGCCATGATGTCGCTCTCCGCGGCCCCCATAGCCTCGATGACCGCCGCGTAAGAGGTGGGCACGCTGACCTCCACGTTGATGCCCGCCGTTTCCAGGAAATAAGCGCCCATCGCTTCGCCGCTCTCCACGATGACCTCGGCCTCGACCGAAGGCACAAAGTACAACTGGACGGGTTTCTCCTCCGAGCCTATTTCGCCTGCGGCGGGCGGGTTCAGGTACTCATCGGCCCAGGATTGGGGGGGGATGCGCAGCTTATCGCCTACCTCAAGGGCCTCTGGAGCGACGATGGGGGTGTAAGAAGAATCCTCTTTAGCCGCCAGGTTGGTGGCGATCATGATGACCGGGTAGGCGTCCATGTCGCCGAAGTTCTCCTCTGCCAGGGCCGACAGGGTGTCGCCCTCTTTCACCACGTAGTCTGCGCCCTCCTCCTGGAGTAGTGGGGTAGCGCCAACCATACTATAGGTGGACAGGAGCAGCGCCAGAAGCAGCAGCCAGCTAAAAACTTTACGAACTTTCACTTTTCCTTACCTCCTTCATAATGGTTATCTTACTGTTTTATGTGGTTGAGTAAAAATCAGATCAATGATCACCTCCTTTTTCCGGAAATCGGATGACAAGCGTGCAGCTTGCTCTTAACTATGATACCAGAAAGATGGTAAAAGAGCAAGCAGCCTCCGCTAAGACTCCCAGGAGCCTGGCACTATCATGAAACCGGAGGATCAACAACGAACGTGAGAATTGAACGAACGCTGGCAGTGCTATAGTATTTCCCCTCAAGACGGTCGTTGCTCATCGCGTCTGTAGGTTTCATCCGAGTGTGTGAAAAACGGTTCAGTTCGTTAAATTCTATTGTTCGCTGTTGATCGTTTTTCATAGCAACTTCCAAAGCGCCAGGCGCCTGATTATAGCTTGTTCTGGTGCAGGATGTGGTAGCACACAATGCCCAGACAAACGTGCACGTTCAAGGCTCTACCCTGACCGTACATGGGCACGAATAAGGTCTGGTCGCACAGATTGAGAGTCTGGCGGGTGAGGCCATGATCTTCGTTGCCGACCATCAGGCAGACCTGGGGCGGATATTGGCCGCGGTGGTAGGGGATGGCCCCCTCGGCGATCTCCAGAGCGTATATAGTGTAGCCCTCTTCTTTCAGGAGGGGAATGACCTCTTCCGCCGTTTTAGCGTAACTCCAGGGCACGTGTCTGTCTTTGCCTCTGGCTACCTTGCTCAGTGTCGGGTGGGGTGGGGTGGGCGTGATGCCCGTCAGGATGACCTCCTCGACCTCGCAGGCGTCGGCGATTCTGAAGATGGAGCCGACGTTTACCGGATAGGCCACGCTTTGCAGCAGGAAGACGATGTTGTGTTGCAGGGGGCAAGCCCGCCGGTAGTCCCGCAGGAAGCGTTTTAATTCCGTCCCACGCAAAGGTTTCACGGCTCTTCTTCTTTGTTCTCGGTCCTCTGTCGCCACAAGCGCTCCAGATCGTCGGGGAGACTATCGGCCGGGCTGGGGGCAACAGGCGGCCTCTGCCTGACGATGTAGAGCACCCCTAAGGCCGTCAGGCTGAAAAGGGCCAGCGCCACTATAGCGGCGCCGACGTAGAGGATCATCGGGATTGAAGAAGGGGTCTCTTCCGTCTTGGGTGTCGGCGAGGCCAGAGGTGTTTCCTGGGACCCAGGCGGGGCGGTAGATTCTGCTTCCTGCTCACCTGCCTGCGGGCTGCCCCTCGCTTCCTGGGGGGCCGTGTTCACGATGACGGTCACTTCCTTAGAGTGGCAACCGGCGCTATTACAGGCCTCCAGTTTGTAGACGGTGGTGTTCTCCAGAGGAGGGGTGGTCTTCCAGGAAGCGGCGGGCACCTGGCCTCCTCCCCTGGTGTCGGGGTAGAGATATCCTGTCTCGACGCCCTCTATTTCCCAGCGCAGGGTGGTCGATTGGCCCTGGTCGATCACTTCAGGATCGGCCTTGAAGCAGCGGACGACGGGCGGCTTGAGATTGACCACAACGGTGATCTCTTTATAATCACAGTCCGTCTCGTTGCAGGCTCTCAACCTGTAGGTGGCAGTGTGTTCGGGAGCGACAGTTTTAGAGGAAGAAGCGGGCACTTCCTCCCCTTCTGCCGGGTGGTCCAGGTAGAACAGGACGCTGGCCGTGCCTTCTATATCCACGTTCCAGGTCAGGGTAGCGGTGTCGCCCTGCAACAGCAGGCTTTTGTCGGCCCAAAACTGGCGGATGAGGGGAGGCTTGACCTTGACTTCGACCGTAACTTCTCTGGAAGAACAGCCAGCTTGGTTGCAGGCCTCCAGGCGATAGGTGGTGGTTGAGCGAGGCGAGATGGTGGCCGAGGCTTCAGCGGATATCGGGTCGTTTATCTCTGGTATGGCTGGAGAGAGTTGGATCCGACCTTCGCTGGCGCCTTCCACGTTCCAACTTAATGTGACTGAATCGCCCTGGACGATGACCAGCGCGTCGGCGCTGAAGGTGACGGTCGGCAGCGGGATTGGGGTAGGCGGCGCCTGGGTGGCCTGCGCCTGGGCCTGGGTCACTGCCTGGGTTACGGAATGACCCCCCCCCTGATTCAGCCACAACGTGCTGCTAGCCAGGATAGCTATGAAGATGGGAAGTAGCTTTTTCATCGTCTATCACTCTCCTTGCCGCCACAAAGCACGCAAAGTTCGCCGGGGTCTGGCGGCCCAGTCGCTAACTGCTGGTTTGCTCAACAGCTCAGCGGTGCAGACTAATTATATCATCTCTCAGGATGTTTGGCAAAAAAAAGGCGGGCCGGATGGTTTCTGGCGGTCTTCCTCGCCAGCCGGGGTCGGGACGAGCAGACGGTCGCCCCGGTTGGCCGCTGGTACCCTGGTAAAGACGCGGTGCTTCAGGTCTAGCGGGGCGAAGAGGTTGGCGCACGTGAGCAGCATCTCCGCCCTGCCCAGGAAGAGAAAGCCATTTTCTTTGAGGGCCAGGTGAAGGCGGGTCAGGATGCGGCTCTGGGTTTCGGCCTTGAAATACATCAGGGTGTTGCGGCACACCAGCAGGTCCAGGTGGGAGAGAGGGGCATCGTGCGCCAGGTCGTGGCGACCGAAGATGATCGCGCCTCGCAGGTCGGTGCGGAACACGTGGCGGTCGTCCCTGGCCTCGAAGTATTTGTCCCGCAGTCTGGCGGGGACCGGTTCGAGGGCTTCGGGGCGGTAACTGGCCTGGCGGGCCAGGGCCAGGGCCTCCTCGTCCACATCCGTGGCGTAGAGCTTGACCTTTTGGCGGAACTTTTCTATCCCCAGGGCCTCGGCCAGCAAGATAGCCAGGGTGCAGGCTTCCTCGCCGGAGGCGCAGCCCGCGCTCCAGACCCGGATAGGGTCGTCCGCCGTCCTGGCGGCGATGATCTGAGGAATGACTTCCTGGGCCAGGTAGTTCCAGGCGGGCGCATCGCGGAAAAAGGCGGTGACGTTGATCAGGATGGTGTTAAAGAGGAGGGTGAACTCTGCGGGGTGCATCTTCAGGTGGTCCAGATAATCCCCGAAATCCTCAAGGCCGACTATCTGCATGCGCTTGCTCACCCGGCGCATCAGGCTGGCGCGCTTGTAGCCGGTGAAGTCGAAGCCCCGGCTGTGTTTGAGGTAGTCCAACAGGATTTCGAATTTCTGGTCCTTTTTAGAGTCGTTCATTCTATTTCTCCCTAAAAATTATACTATAACTGCTTCTCGCTGACAAGCCTCACCGGACAGCAGGGATAAAGCCAGGCGAGTCCAGGGTTGCGCATTTCCTCAATTTGATGTACAATAAACTTTAGCTTCTAAAATAAGGAGGAGCGGAGGGAAACATGATTGTTAAGGTAGCAGAGGTCGAACCTGTGGAAATGGTGCCGGGCATTTGGCGCCGCACTCTGAGCTACAGTGGAGGGGTGATGCTCGTCCATTTCACCCTGGAAGAAGGGGCGGAGTTGCCTGAGCATAGCCATCCCAATGATCAAGTTGGTTACGTCGTCGAAGGGGAGATGACCCTCATCACGCCCGATCAGACTTTGCATCTGAAAGCGGGGGAAAGCTATGCCCTGGCCGCTAACGTGAAGCATGGAGCCAGGGTGGTGAAACGCACCATCGTGATAGATGCTTTCTCTCCCCCACGAGAAGATTACAAATAGCGATTCTATAACAGGAGGTCAACAGGGACAGGATATGGTAAGAATCAGATTACGTCGTATGGGAGCCAAGAAGAAACCTGTGTATCGGGTGGTGGTGGCTGACTCGCGCTCCCCTCGTGATGGACGCTTCATTGAAGCCATCGGTTTTTACAATCCCCGCACCGAACCCGCTACCGTGGAGATACAGGAGGAAAAGGCTCTCTATTGGCTTGGGCAGGGCGCACAGCCTAGCGAGGCGGTGAACAGGATGCTAAAAGCTAAAGGTATCCTGGACAAGCTCGCCCGGCTGAAGAGAGGGGAGACGCTCGAAGAGGAAATGGTGGCGGCTGTGGTTGAAGAGGAAGCGGTGATCGAGGCAGAGGTAGCTTTGACAGAGGAAAAGGATGCTCCGACGGCGGAGGAAGAAGCGGAAGACATACCAGCGACGGTAGAAGCGGAAGAGGAAGCGGAGAGGCCGGCAGAGATCGAAGAGGAATAGGCCGGAGCAAAAACCTTCAGCCGTAAATCTTTGTAGTCACATCATTAGATAGAGAGGAGCAATGGTATGGGTATGAAAGAACTCGTGGAGTATATGGCCAAATCGTTGGTTGATGATCCCTCGCAGGTGCGCGTTGATGAAATTGCGGGATCGCACTCGGTCATTTTCGAGTTACACGTGGCTCCTGAGGATATGGGGCGGGTTATCGGCAAGGGAGGGCGTGTCGCTAACGCCATGCGCACTCTCCTGCGGGTAGCAGCTACGAAAGAAGGCAAACGTGTTACCCTGGAGATAGTCTGAGGCCAGTTCGTTATGAAAGGCGAGGGATACCGGTTGTCAAGTGACAACGAAGGCTCAGGATATGACTGCCATTATCCTGAGCCTCGTTATTTGATAGTGGGCAGAGTTTTGGGCGGACGGGGGCTGAGCGGGGAGATCAAGGTGGAGATTATGACCGATTTCCCCGACCGTTTCCACTCTCTCTCGCGAGTGTACCTGGGCGAAGAGGCCCGGCCCTATACGGTGGAGAAAGTCAGGTTGCGCCAGGACAACCGACAGGTCTTTCTCAAGCTGAAAGGGTGCTCTGACCGTGACGCCGCCCAGAAGTTGCGTGGTCAACTGGTGCAGATTCCCATAGAGGAAGCCATGCCCCTGGGCGAAGACCAGTATTACATCTACCAGATATTGGGCCTGATAGCCTGCACTACGGAGGGCGAACGCCTGGGCGTGGTGCGTGAGGTGCTGTTCACGGGCAGCAACGAGGTCTACGTCGTGCAGGACGGAGAACGAGAGATACTGATCCCGGCCCTGGAAGACGTGGTGCTGGAAGTCGATCTGGAAAAAAAACAGTTGGTCGTGGAGTTACCGGCAGGACTGATCTAGCAGCAAGCAGCCAGTCCTCAGCGAACTCTGCGCCCTGTGCGGTGAATTAAAAGGTAATATGGAAATGGCGAAGACGATCACCGTTGATGGTCAAAATTTAACCATCGAGGACGTGATAGCCGTGGCCGAAGCCTGGGCCACCCCGCAGAGGGTCAGGGTGGAGCTGGCTCCAGAGGCCAGGGAGAGGGTGGAACGTGCTCGACGGGCGGTGGAGAGTTTCATGGCTGGCGGCCAGGTCGTTTATGGCATCAACACCGGCTTTGGTCACTTCAAGGATCGGATCATCCCCCCCGACCAGACGCTCCAATTGCAGCGCAATATCATTATGAGCCACGCCGTAGGAGTGGGCTTACCGCTCGACCAGGCTACCAGCCGGGCTTTGATGCTCATCCGCGCTAACACCCTGGCTAAAGGCCATTCCGGGGTGCGCGTCGTGCTCCTGGAAAGGCTGCTGGACATGATCAACCAGGGAGTGCATCCCCTCATCCCCGCCAAAGGCTCGCTGGGGGCCAGCGGCGATCTGGCTCCTCTGGCCCACATGTCGTTGGTGCTCATCGGTCAGGGGGAAGCTCTGTACCGCGGAGAACGGCTGCCCGGCGGGGAAGCCATGCGGCGGGCTGGCGTCCCGACCATTGAATTGGCGGCCAAGGAGGGCCTGGCCCTGACCAACGGCACGGCCATGATGACCGCCGTGGGGGCCCTGGCTACCTATCGGGCCGAATGTCTCAGCCAGGTGGCCGACGTGGCTGGTTGTCTCAGCCTGGAAGCCCTGCATGGCACTCCCCAGGCTTTCGACGAGCGCATTCACGCCGTCCGCCCCCACCCCCGGCAGATAGAGTGCGCGGCCTATCTGCGGCGCCTGATCGAAGGCAGCCAGTTCACCCGCGCCTACGACCCCCTCAACGTCCAGGACGCCTACACCCTGCGCTGTATTCCCCAGGTGCACGGCGCGGTGCGCGACGCCATCCTCTACGCCCGCTGGGTGATCGAGATCGAGCTTAATTCCGCCACCGATAACCCGCTCATCTTCTTTGAGGAGGATGGCACGCCGGTGTGTCTCTCCGGGGGCAATTTTCACGGCGAGATCGTGGCTATCGCCATGGACTACCTGGGCATGTCCCTGGTGGAGCTGGGCAACATCTCGGAGCGCCGCCTGACGCGCCTGACCGACGAGGCCAGCAACCGGGAGACGTTGCCCGCCTTCCTGACCGAGAAGGGAGGGCTGCACTCCGGCTTTATGCTCGTCCAGTATACGGCCGCGGCCCTGGCTTCGGAGAACAAAGTCCTGGCCCATCCCGCCAGCGTGGATACCATCCCCACCTCGGCCAATACCGAGGATCACGTCAGCATGGGGCCTGCCGCCGCCCTTAAGGTGGTGGACATTCTGGACAACCTGGAAGGCATCCTGGCCCTGGAGCTGCTGGCCGCGGCTCAGGGCCTCGATTTCCGGCGCAAGGTCATGGGCGAAGGTCTGGCTCTGGGCCGCGGGACGGCGCCCGTCTACGCCCTGATCCGCCAGCAGGTGCCCTTTATCGAGGAGGACACCGTTATGTATCCTCACATCGAGGCGGTACGGAGCTTGATCGCCAGTGGGGAGCTGGTAAGAGCAGTGGAG
>DAOULT010000099.1:0-10493 GCA_034417895.1 Anaerolineae bacterium
GCCCAGGCCGGGTTCAAGTACGTGGAGCTATCGGCGGTGAGGGGCTGGACGGAGCACGTCAACCTGGATTCCAGCGATGCCGACCTGCAAGAGCTACTGGACAGGCTCAAAAGCATGGGGCTGGAAGCGATGAGCCTCTCCGGCCACTCCGACCTGACCACCAAAGAGGGCCTGGAGAACGGCAAGAAGGCTCTGGACATCTGCCGCAGGCTGAGCCTGGACATTATGACCGCAGCCATCGGCGGGCACTACAGCGAAGAAGAGGACGAAGCGGCTTTTATGGCGAACATCGACGAGCTGGCCGACTACGCCGAGGAGCGGGGGGTGGTGGTCGCTCTGGAGATTCACGGCATCATCATGGCCAGCGGAGAGATGAGCGTGCCCCTGATAGCTAAAATCGGGCGGCGCAACGTCCGCATCAACTACGATACGGCCAACGTCGTTTTCTACGGGGGAAAGCGGGCCGTGGACGATGTGGGGCACGTCCTGCCCTACCTGGCCCACGTGCACCTGAAGGACACGCGCGGCGGGCCGAATGAGTGGGACTTCCCGGCTCTGGGAGAGGGTCACGTCGATTTCAAGGCTTTCTTTGACGTGGCGCTTACCGGGGGCTACAAAGGGCCGTTCAGCGTGGAGATCGAGTTTCGGGGCGAACCTTTCCCGCCTGTGGAAGAGGTGCACCGCGCCGTGAAGGCTTCCTACCACTACCTGAAGAGCCTGAACATGGTCGATTGATTATTAAGCCACAGAGGCCACGGAGAACACGGAGAAAGAGGCTTTTCCCTCTGTGTTCTCTGTGGCTAAGAAACAAGGAGGCGGGAGATGATTAAGGTAGGCATTCTGGGGGCGGGCTTCATGGGCAGCACCCACGCTAAGGGCTACGGCAAGCTCCCCGACGTGGAGATAGCGGGTATCTTCTCGCGTTCGGCGGAACGGGCCGCCAAAGTAGCCCGGGAAGTGGGGGCCAAAAAGGGCGTGACCGACATGGATAGCCTGGTTCGGGATGCGGACATCGACGTTATCGACATCTGTATCCCCACGCCCTGGCACAAGGAATACACCGTCAAAGCACTGGAGGCGGGCAAACACGTCCTGTGCGAGAAGCCGATGGCGATGACGGTCGCCGACTGCCAGGCGATGATCGAGGCTGCGGAAAAAAGCGGCAAAATCCTGATGGTTGCCCACGTGCTGCGTTTCTGGCCGGAGTACGTGGCCCTCAAGGAGCTGGTAGCCAGCGGCCGGCTGGGCAAAACCATCGCCGCCACTGCCTCGCGGCTCTGCACGCGTCCGACCTGGGGCGAATGGTTCTCCCACGCCGACCAGACCGGCGGAGCCGTCTTCGACCTTCAGATTCACGACCTGGACACCTTCAACTGGCTCTTTGGCAGGCCCAAATCGGTCTATTCTCTGGGACAAAAAGGCGAGCCGGGGGGCTGGGATCACGTCCTGACCCTGGTTGAGTACGAGTCCTGCCGGGGTTTTGCCGAGGGCAGCGTCATGATGCCGACCGAATATCCTTTCACCATGACCCTGTCCGTGCGCGGCGAGCGCGGCTCGGTGGAGTATTCTTTCCGGGCCGGGGGAGTGAGCGTGGAGATGGGCGTCTCTGGGTCGCAGCTCATGGTTTACGAGTCCGGCCAGGAGCCCTACAGCCTGCCTTTCGAGGAGGGTGACGCCTACGACAAGCAGGTGGCTTACTTCATCGAGTGCGTCAGGGCGGGCAGGCAGCCCGAAACCATCACCGCCCAGGATGGGCTTTGGGCCGTGCGCACCGCCAGGGCCGCCTGGGAGTCGCTGGATACGGGCCAGGTGGTGATTATATAATGGGGCTGACTTTACAAATTCTTAAAGCGTGGCTCTATGCCCAGGGAGTGTCCTGGTTTGAATTGGACAACCAGGAGCGCCTGCTGGCCTCCGGTTTTGGTCGGCCAGTTCGGGTGCCGGTCTTCGCCCAGATGCCGGAACACGCCCGACGGCTGGCAGGAGTGCCGGCCAGTACCTTCTACACCGACGCCCAGGTCTTTGCCCAGGTTATCACCGCCGTGACTGACTACTACGATTTTGACATCCTGGCCCCCATATATGATGTATATAACGTGGAAGCGGAAGCCCTGGGGCAGCCCCTTGTTTACCTGCCCGACGACATCCCGTGCGTGGACGTGGATCATCCCCTGATCGAGAAGCCCGCCGACTTGCTCCGTCTAAAGCCGCCCAATCCCCGGCGGGATGGCCGGATGCCCTATGCCCTGGAAGTCTACCACCTGTGCGCCCATCTGAGCGATGGCCTGCCCACGGTGCTCTGTACTGGCCCCTTTAGCCTGGCGGTCAACGTGCGCGGTTACGCCAACTTGATCATGGACATGCACACTCAGCCCGATTTTGTCCACGATCTGTTCACTTTTTTGGTGGATGAGGTGCTCGTGCCCTGGGTGAACACTCTCAACCGTGAGCGACCCGGTGGCTCCCTGGCCCGACTGATGGGTGTCCACGCTATGGACGCCTGGGCCTCTTTGCCCAACATCACCCCCGCCATGTACGAAGAATACGTGATCGAATACGCCCGGCGGCTACTTCGCGCCTGCCCTGACGTTCACCTGAACAGCCATTGGGGAGAGCGGTTTCTGAAGGACAAAGAGCCTGGCCCTGAATATTGGATGGGCCTCAAAATGAAGACTCAGCCCGACCGTCTCCCTTACTCCCTGGCCTCTTATCTATTTGCCGCCGATCCCGACGTGGCCGAGTTGGGACCGGAACGGTTTGTGGCCGTGGCCCGACGACACCAGGCTTTGCTGATGTTGGGTGTCAGCGCTCCTTTCATCCGAGAAGGGCCGCCGGAGCGCATCGTGGACCGGGTGCGTCACTACCTGCGCCTGGCTGCGCCAGAAAGCAAACTCAGCATGTTCATCAACGAGATTCCGGCTGATACACCCCCGGAGCACGTGCACGCCTTCGTTCAGGCGGCGCATACCTACGGGAAATATCCGATCGCCGAAGACCTGGAAGCCATCAGGTTGGACATTTCTCCTCAGCCCTCTTTTGCCGAGTTCGAGAAGCAAACATGACCGTTGACCCTTCGGGTTTCTAAAACCCAAAGGGTCGGCGGTCACACGCCCCTGAGAAGCGCGACGGTATGAGCTGTTCCTTAGCCGACCAACTGGGCTACCGTCACCCCCTCTCCGCCCTCGTAACGGTCGCCAGGCCGGTAGGAAGCCACCAGGGGATGACCTTTCAACTGCTGGCGCGTGGCCTGGCGTAGAGCGCCCGTGCCCTTGCCGTGGATGATGCGCACGTGGGGCAGCCCGGCCAGGTGGGCGTCGTCCAGGTATTTGTCCAGACGAGGGGTGGCCTCTTCCACCCGCAGGCCGCGCAGGTCCAGCTCCAGGCCGGGCGAGGGCGGTCGGGCCGTGGTGACCGTCACGGTCCGCTCGGCTTTTACGGACTCCGGGGCGGCTCCTGGTCTCAACTCCAGGTTTTTCCGCCCCGTTCTGACCCGGAAATTGCCCACCTGCACCTCGACCTCGTCGTCTGCCAGTTCGGTGATCTGGCCTGTGGCCCCCAGACCTTCCACCCAGACGGTATCGCCGGGAACCAGAGAAACGCTCTCTGGCCTTTGGCGGACGACGCGCTCCAGGGGGGCCGTGTTTCGTTCCAGCCTGGACAGCCTTTCTTCGGCCTGGGCCAGCCATTCCTCGGTGATGTTCCTCATTTCCAGGCCGGACCTGAGGCGGCTGATTTCCTGGCGCACGGCCTCCAGTTCTCGTCGGGCCTGGTCACGGGCCTCGGCCAGCACCTCTCGCCGCGCTCTTTCGATGCCAGCCAGATGCTCGCCTAACTCCTGTTCGCGGCTCGTGGCTTCTCGAAGGGCTATTTCTGCCGCCTGGCGGTCTTTGAGCATCTCCTGCCGGGTGTGTTTGATTTCGGTCAGCAGGGCCTCCGTCTCCAGGTCTTGGGGCGAGACCAGGCTCCTGGCCTGGCCGATGATCTGCCCAGGAAGTCCCAGGCGGGCGGCGATGGCAAAGGCATTGCTGCGGCCAGGCAGGCCAATGCTCAACTCGTAGGTGGGAGACAGGGTCTCCAGGTCAAACTCGACGCTGGCGTTTTCCACGCCGGGGGTGGCGTGGGCGTAGACCTTTAGCTCCGAGGAGTGGGTGGTAGCCAGGGTCGTTACCCCTTTCTCCAGCAGAGTGGAAAGCAGGGCGCGAGCCAGGGCCGAACCTTCGGCGGGATCGGTCCCGGCCCCCAGTTCGTCCAGAAGGACCAGAGAGCGATTATCGGCCCGCTCCAGGATGTTCACTATGTTGGTCATGTGTGAAGAAAAGGTGGAAAGGCTCTGCTCGATGGATTGCTCGTCGCCGATGTCGGCGTAGATGCCCTTGAAGACGGACAGGGTGCAGCCCTCTTCAGCCGGAAGGTGCAAACCGGCCTGGGCCATCAGGGTCAAAAGGCCCACCGTTTTGAGCGAAACGGTCTTGCCCCCGGTATTAGGCCCGGTGATGACCAGGATAAAGAACTCGTCGCTCAGGTGAACGTCGATGGGCACCACCGTTTGCGGCTTAAGCAGGGGGTGCCTGGCCCTGAGCAACCGCAGACTGGATCCAGGATGGCGGCTATCGGCCTGCTCGCCTGTCTTTTTGAACCCCACCAGCTTAGGTTCAACTGCTCTTATCTCCTCGGCGTATTTGGCCCTGGCAAAGATCAGGTCCAGCCCGGCCAGCGCCTCCACTGTCCGTTCGATGAAGTCTCCTTCTTCGGCCACCAGGGCGGATAGTTCGGCCAGAATGCGCCTCACTTCCCGCTCTTCTTCCAGTTGTAACTCCCGCCAGCGGTTGTTCAGCTCCACGGTGAGCAGCGGTTCGATGAAGAGGGTGGCCCCGCTGGAGGATTGATCGTGCACTAGGCCGGGGATGCGCCCCTTGAACTCGGCTTTGAGAGGGATGACGTAGCGGTCGCCCCGCTGAGTGATGAGCGGCTCTTGCAGAAAGGTGGCGCTGGTGGGCGAGGAGATGATGCGGTTGAGCCTGTCCAGCAAGTATTCGTGGGCTTCTTTCAACTGGCGGCGGATGCGGGCCAGGGTGACGCTGGCCCGGTCGGGTACTTCTCCTCGCTCGTCGAGGCAGCGGGCGATCTCCGCCACCAGGTGGGGAAACTCATCTACGTGCTGCGCTTTGGCGGCCAGGAGGGGGCATTCTCCGCTCAGGCGGATGATGGTTCTGCGCACCCTCTGTCCCCCCAGCAGGGTGTTACGGAGGTCCAAAAACGTGGCGGGAGGAAGAACGATGCCCAGGCGAGCGTCCCTGACCGCCTGGCGCACGTCGTGCACCCCGCCCAAAGAGAGACTGGGCTGGAGAGCGAAAAGCCTTCTGGCTTCAGTGGTCTCCTTCTGGCGCTCGCGGGCGATTATAATGTCGGTCGTAACCTCCAGGGCCAGAGCCAGTTCCCGACCGCCAGAAAAGGAAGTATACGTAGCCAGGCGTTTCAATATCTTGGGGTATTCTAATGTCTGTAGGTGTTTGCTATCCATCTAATATTAGTTGAGGGTAGGTTGTCTGTACATTCGTGCTTAAAAGAGGTTCAGCCTCCAGGCTGGACGAACGTTCGGAAAATGGGCGGCAGACCGCCGAAGAAATAAAACCACGGTTCCAGGGTGATGAAGGCCGCAGACAAGAAAATGGTGAAGATGCGCACCATAGCAGAACTTCTTAACATACCAGCGAAAAATTGCCGCACCCCATCGTAGGCGATCCAGGGAGGGCCGCCGGTTATGAAATTGATGAGGATCAGCGCTATGCCGATCCATAGGCAGGTGAGGAAAAAGCCCAAAATCATGCCTCCTACCTGGTTTAATACCCCCGGTACAGGTAGCACAGTCTCTTTATAGGAACTGTAGATAGTGAAATTGAGAGTAGTGTAACCGAGCAGTATGAGCGCGGCAAAGGCTATAGCTTCGGCCGCCGTGACGCTCATGTCAGGTCCCAAAACCCGAATTCCCTGACCCAACAAGGGATACAAGAACCCGGCCAGAAGGATCGTCAGGTAGAGAGAGACCAGGCCCACGATCTGCCTTAACAGCCCTCGCATGAAGCCGGAAAACATCCCCACCGCCAGAATGATGATGATCAGAATATCCAGAAACATCAGAGTCCTCCTTAGCGCCACCATCCAATCTGGGAAATCAACTTCTTTTCAAAGTATATCACATTCTGGCTAAATGGCAAGTGTGGAGAGGGCATCCAGATTTTTGGCAGGGGCCAGGCCCCTTTCTAACGAAGCGGAGTGAATAAGGTTGATTGTTATATCAGGCGGAATATGATATAATCTCCAGGCGATGTTATCCAGAACAGGGAAGCATGACAAGGAGGAGTAATGGTAATGAACAACCAAAAACAAAATCTGTGGTGGCAACGCGGCGTGATCTATGAAATCTACCCTCGTAGTTTCCAGGATAGCAACGGCGATGGCATCGGCGACCTGGCGGGCATCGTGGCCCGTTTGGACTACCTGAACGACGGCACGCCTGACTCGTTGGGCGTGGACGCCATCTGGCTGAGTCCCATTTATCCCTCGCCCATGGCCGACTTTGGCTACGACGTGGCCGACTACAGCGACGTCCACCCCACGTTCGGAGACCTGGCGACCTTCGATCAACTGGTGGCCGAAGTCCACAAGCGAGACATGCGCCTCATCCTGGACTTCGTGCCTAATCATAGCTCCAGTGAGCATCCCTGGTTTAAGGAATCCCGTTCGTCCCGGCATAACCCCCGACGCGACTGGTACATGTGGGCCGATCCCAAACCGGATGGCAGCCCTCCCAACAACTGGCTCAGCGTTTTCGGCGGTTCGGCCTGGGAGTGGGACGAGACGAGCGGGCAATACTACCTGCACTCCTTTCTCAAAGAGCAGCCGGACCTCAACTGGCGCAATCCCCAGGTGCGGGCGGCGATGCTGGACGTGCTCCGCTTCTGGCTGGAGCGGGGCGTGGATGGCTTCCGCATAGATGTGGTTTTCTACATGATCAAAGACGACCAGCTTCGTGACAACCCCCCTAACCCGCAGGCACCGAAGAGGAAATCTCTTGGTCAATACGACTCGCAATTGCAAGTCTACACCTCTAACCGCCCGGAGGTACATGAAATAATCCGCCAGTTCCGGCGCCTGCTGGATAGCTACGACGAACGCTTTAGCGTGGGCGAAGTTTACCTGTTCGAGCTGTCGGAGTTGATGAAGTACTACGGCGAGAACCTGGACGAGTTACACATGCCCTTCAACTTTACGCTCATGCACCTGCCCTGGCAGGCGGGGGCTTTTCGTCGAACGGTGGGCCTGTACGAGGCCGCCTTGCCCCCTGGAGCCTGGCCCAACTACGTGCTGGGCAGCCACGACGAGCACCGCCTTGCCAGCCGGTTTGGAAGGGCGCAGGCCAGGGTGGCAGCCATGTTGTTGCTCACCCTGCGCGGCACTCCCACCCTCTACTATGGCGACGAGATCGGCATGACCGACGTGGAAATCCCGCCAGAAAAAGAGCAAGACCCCCATGGCAAACGGGTGCCAGGGCGGGGCCTGGGCCGTGACCCGGAGCGCACCCCCATGCAATGGGACGCCGGCCCGAACGCCGGTTTTTCGACTGTGGAGCCCTGGCTACCTGTAGCCCCCGACTATGAGACGGTCAACGTCGAGGCGCAGCAGGCGGACCCCACCTCGATGCTCAACCTGTACAGGCGGCTGATCTGGAGGCGCAAAGCGTCGCCGGCCCTGATCGAGGGCCGCTATCGCCCGCTGGACGGCGTGCCCGGAAGTTGTTTGGTGTACCTGCGGGAACACGCCAGCCAGCGGATGCTGATCGCCCTCAACTTCTCAGACGAGGAGCAGCATTTCTCTCTGGCTGAGGTGGGGCAGCGTGGCCGCCTAGTGCTTTCCACCCATTTGGACCGGGAAGAAGCAGTGAGCCTGGAGGCCCTTCATCTGCGAGCCAGCGAGGGATGCCTGATAGATTTAGGGTAAGAAGACCATAATTAGAACCTGATCACGAGCAGGACAAACTGAAGGCGCAACAGGCGCCTTTTTTTATTGGCGATCAGAAAACCGCCAGCGCCTCAGCTCCCACGGACTAAAAACAGCTTTGGAAAGCGATGGCGTTGTACGCCATACGCATTGTTTATAGCCTCAGCAGTGACATTGTAAACAGGAAGGTCACAACTGTAAACAAAGCAGTCGATTTATCCTTTTCAGGAGGTATTACATGAGTACAATGGACATTTGCCCAATCTGTCACTCTCCGCTGGACCACTCAGGTCTTTGCTCACATTGTCAGCCCGACATCGAGGAGCCAAACTCCCCCCCCCACTCCGCGCTGGAGCCGACCGCAGCCCGGGCCTTCCTTTCCTCTCAGATTGAGCAGGGGGCCCAAAGCGTCCAACAACTCCACTCCATGCTATCCGAGGTCAGGGCCGCCCAGGAGGAGCAGGAGCGCGTCTACCAGGAAAATCTACGTCGTCAATGCGCCGCCCTGCTCCAGACGGCCCTCAACGCCTCCGACCTCCCCGACCCCATGAAAGAGGAAATCCGCCAGGACTTCACCCGGAGACGTGTCTTCAACACCGAAGAACTCAACCAGGCCGTCAAAACCAAAGAAAAGACTTTCGCCAAACTCATCGAAGACCGCGTTATCCAGGGCCTCGGCGACCACCACGGCCCCACCGTGCGCGGCATGTGGACCTCCCTGGATCGCATCCAACTGGCCGCCAACCGTCTCCTGGGCCTGGCAATCCCTACCGAACACTCCGACATCCCCAGGCTGTCCGGCATCCGCGAGCTGTACGTCCTCCTCACCGGGGACTACGATATGTACGGCAAGTTCTTCCCTGAGCGCGTCTCGCTCGCCAACGTCACCACCTCGACTGTGACCTCGGTGGTCAAGAACGCCCTCAACCTGGTCATGCTCGAATACTTCAACCTCAACCCCAAATGGTGGGCTCCCATCGCCTACGAAGAGGATTTTCCCACCATGGATCAGGTGACCTGGATCACATCCGGCGGCTTTGGCGATCTGCCCACCGTCTCCGAGGGCGCAGCCTACACCGAACTCACCTGGTCAGACAACGAGGAAACCACCAGCTTCGTGAAGAAGGGCGCTTACGTGGGCATCACCCTGGAGATGATCGACCGCGATAAGGTGGCCGCCATCAAAGCCATCCCCAGGAAGTTGGGCATCGCCGCCTGGCGCACTATCTCCACCCTGGTTTCCAACGTATTTACCGACAACGCCGGCACCGGCCCCACGATGGGGTGTGGGCACAACGTCTTCGACGCTGACAACCACGGCAATCTCCGCACCGCCGCCCTGTCCGCCACCGAGTGGGATAACGTAGTGCAGGCCATGTTCAAACAGACCGAGGCCACCAGCGGCAAACGCCTGGGCCTGCGAGCAGCCTACATCCTGGCGCCCATCGAGTTGGAAAAATTGGCCCTGGAAATCCTCACCAGCGAGGGTAAACCCGGCACCGCCGACAACGACCGCAACGTCCGCCTGCTGCCCGCCGACAGTATCATCACCGTCCCGGAATGGACTGACGCCGAGAATTGGGCCGCCGCCGCCGACCCCAAGATGGCCCAGGGGGTGTGTATCGGCTACCGCTTTGGCCGCGAGCCTGAGATGTTCATCGCCGATGAGCCCCTGGTTGGCTCCATGTTCACCAACGACGAAATGCGCATCAAGGCCCGCTTCATCGTGGCTGTCGGCGTGGGCGACTACCGCGCCCTCCACAAAAACAACGTGGCCTAAAGTGCGCGGCACTTCCAAAGTGCCGTGCACTTCCCAAACCATACCTCTTTTACAAACGGAGGCTTACATGAAATCTAAAACTCTCGCCCTTTCCGTGTCTTCCGCGCTCCTTTTCCTGGCTGCCATCGCCGCCGTCGCCCTCTTCTCCATTCCCAACTCCCTACTCCCTGATCACCAAGCCATCGCCGCCCCACTCCACGCCGCCGCCACCCCGCCAGTCTACACCCACCTCTCCGACCTGGAAATCCAGGACTGGCTGGGTGTGGCCGCCCAGACCGCCATCTCCGTTACCATGAACGGTTGCATCACACCCACCGGCACCTACCAACTACTGGAATCCGCCGCCAACGTCTCCACCAGTAATCTGGCTGCCGGTACCACCGGACAGCTCCTCATCCTGGTCAACACCGCTGACACAACTATCACTATCACCGACACCGGCACCCTGAAGCTGTCTGGCAATGCCGCCATCACTCAATACGACACCCTGACTCTTATCAGCGACGGCACCAACTGGCTCGAACTGTCCGTATCCAACAACTAAAGTTGTCACCAGTTGTTAAGGAGGTACTTCCCTATGTCTCTAACCGAATTTCTGACCTACGCCGCCGGCCCCGGCATCAACGCCATCGTCGGATTCGTCCTCTCCTTCGCCGTAGAATGGTACCCCGACTTTGAAACCCTCGATCCCAGGTGGAAACGTCTCGTCACCATG
>DAOULT010000100.1:0-3254 GCA_034417895.1 Anaerolineae bacterium
CACGTCAGAGCCGCACACTCCCGCCGCCTCGACCTGCACCAACGCCTGCCCTGGCTGCAAGGGAGGCACGTCCATCTCCCGAACAGCCAACGGCTGGTTGAACTCCTCCAGCAAAACGACATAAGCTCTCACCTGACCCTCCATAAATAAATATCAATCAGCCAGCGGAAGCGTCACTGGCTGGTGCTGGCGGGCGGCTCGATAGGCCGCTTCCACCAACTCGGTATTGCGATAGCCATCCTCCAGCGAGGCCAGCGGTTGGCCCTCGCCGTTCAGGTAGGCTACCAGCATGTCCACCGCCTCGGCGCGGATATCCTGGCCCCCGACGACGATCCAGGTGGTGCGGTCATAAGGCGCGGTCTCGCTGCACACCTCCAGATGTTGGGCCGAGCTAAAGTCGGCGCGCAGCGTTCCGCGCTGGCCGCGTACCTCGACGCGCGCCTCGTAGGCGTGGGTATATCGCTTCAGGGGTTTGCCCCAACCGGCCACCAGGGTCGCCGTGGCTCCGGCGCGCAGCCGCATCTGCACCACGGCGACGTCCTCCACAGGATACTGCGGGTAGGTGCAATGGCCCAACTCGGCGTAGACCTCAGCGACCTCTTCGCCACTCCAATAGCGGATCAGGTCCAGCCCGTGCACGCCGAAGTTGATCAGCGCCCCGCCCCCCGCCGCCTCCGGGTTATGCATCCAGGGCGTGTGGATGGTGGCCGACCGTCCCCACTCGCCGACCAGGTCAATGTGGCGGATAGGGCCTAACGTCCCGCTGGCTAACACCTGGCGCACGCGCCTGAAAACGGGGTCGAGGCGCAGGTGAAAGCCCATGAAAAACTTGACTCCCGCCGACTCCACTGCCTCTACGATGGTTCGCCCCTTCTCCAACGTATCGGCAAAGGGTTTATCGTAGAAGATGTGTTTCCCGGCCTGGCAGGCGGCGACCGTCTGTTCAGCGTGGAGAGCGGTCTCGGAGCAGATAGAGACCAGGTCAACGTCGCGGCGCTCCAGCAGGTCGTGGTAGTCCTGATGATAGTCCACCTTCAGCCGCCGGGCGTGCTCCTGGCCGCCATAGTCGCCAAAAGGGGAATGGTCGAAGACGGCAACCACTTCGACGTGGGGGTGATGGTGGAAGTATTCTAACCAGACCTGCTGGTGGGGGTTAGCGAAGCCTATGAGTCCCACGCCAATCGGTTTCATACGGCCACCTCCTCATTCCTGCTCTTCCTGCCAGACTTCCCCACTGGTCAGGCTGGTCAGGGCTGCCCGCCGCATCCTCTCCACCTCAGCCTGCGAAGGGAAGGCTTCCGCCTCTTCGGGTCCGGGCTGGCGCTGCTCCGGCCAGGCCATCAGGTGGCGGGCAGGCTCGGCCACCGGTTGAAGCCAGATGCCCGGGTTGGCCGTGTCGTCGTAGCGCAGCAGCCCTCGCTGGCCGTGCAGCTCAAAGGCCAGGGCTGCGGGCTGCCTGGCTCGCAGGTCGAGGATGCACAAACACCCGTCGTCCAGAACCAGCAAGCCCTGGGCCTCGTTTCCGCTTCCCTGCCACCGCAGGCGGGTCACCCGTCGCCCGCTTACCCACAGCACAGCGTCCAGCGCCTGGAAGAGGAGAGCTTCGAGATCCATGTCCGGGTGGGCCAGGCGCAGCCGAAAAAGGGAGGGCGGTCCTATGGGGTCGTCCGATGTGTGCGACAGGGCGCGGGTCTTCTGCACCGCCGGGTGATAGCGCAGAATGGGAGATGGTGGAGAGTTGTCCATAACTACCCCCTTTCAGCTCTAAAACTCTGGTAGATGGGGCCATAGACCTCCGGGTCGAAGACCACGCACCCGGACGGGCCACCGTCACGCATGAGTTGAGTGCAGCGGCTGCAAGTGATGCAGGTCTTTTTTGGGTCCAGCTTGCCTTTGGTCAGCAGATGGCGGGCAAAGTCCGGGTAGGCCAGGGCTTCGCGTCCCACCCCGACGATGGTCGCCCACCCGTTGTGGATATTGGCCGCCGCCGCATACCCCAGGAAGTGCCGCAGCCAACTGTAGCCCGCGCCCACGACGACCATCTGCGGCGCAGCCTGCTGAATCTGGCGCGTGAGGCGAAACAGGCGGGCCACTCCCTGGAGGGGATGCTCGTCGGGGAGCGCCTTTCCCTGGACTGAAGTGTCAAAGGGCCTGCTTACGTGCGGATTGTAGGAGGGAACGCCGGCCGAGATGCTGACCATACGCACGCCCTTATCGTACAACAACCGCGCCAGGCGGATGGGTTCGGCCAGGTCTTCCTGGGCCGCGTCCTCCTGGCTCACACCCCAGCCGTGGGGATAAGGAAGGCCATCGTAGGCGTTCAGGCGGACGGCCAATACCAGGTCATGGCCTGCCTGCTCCCGTATCTTCTCCACGACGTTGAGCAGAAACCGGGTGCGGTTCTCAAAGTGACCGCCGTACCTGCCTGGCCGGGTGTGAGCGGCCAGCAACTCAGAGGCCAGGTAGCGATGGCAGGCTTTGATGTCCACCGCCTGGAAGCCAGCCTGGCGCGCCAGTTTCGCGGCCGCGACGAAGCGATCCTCCAGGGCCTCCAGCTCTCCGTCAGAGATGAGCGGATAGTCTGGGGGCAGGCCCAATTTGGCGTCGAGCGTCTCTTCGTGGACGGCGATGACCGGCGCGGGCTTGCTGTAGCGCCCGGAGTGGGTCAACTGGAGCACGGTCACGGGCCGATGCGCCGGGCCGTAAGCGTCTGCCGCCCCCTGCTCCACCCCGCGCCCCAACTCTTCAAAGGCAGAAAGATTCTCCTGGTTGAGCAAAAGCTGGCGAGGATTGGCCTTCCCCTCAGGCACAATGGCCGTAGCTTCAAACCAGATGAGGCCCGCCCCACCTTCGGCGAAGCGTTGGTAACGGCGAAAAGTGAGTTCACCTGGCCTGCCGTCGGGCGTGCTGTCACAGCCCTCCAGGGGGTGAACAGCCAGCGAGTTGGGCGTCTCCAGCGCCCCGATTTTAACCCGCCGCCCCAATGGCTCCAGGTCGGTGTCCAACTGAATATCGAGGCCCAGGGAAGCGATCCTGGCCTCCAGTTCTGCCAGGTTCTCGAACCTGAAACGTTCATGCTCGGTCATAGACAATCCTTTGCTCTTAGATCATGTCTTTTTCGATTAAAAACGACTAATGGTTTTTGACAAATTATTTGGGTAACCCGGAGCGTAAATGTTATGTAGTAACGACTTTAGTCGTTTGTCGTTTCGAATCCAATAGTAACGACTGAAGTCGTTACTACGAACTCAAAG
>DAOULT010000101.1:0-22353 GCA_034417895.1 Anaerolineae bacterium
TTCGAGCACTACCCGTGCTTTGAAATCAGGTTTGAACTTTCGTCGCTTTGCCATTGTGTTCCCCCTTTCTTGGACTTATTTTACCTGAACTTTGGTAGGTGCCCAAATTTAGGGGTTCAGTACAAGAGGTGGACGCTGTGCGCTTCTCCGCGGAGATAATGGTTTAACATACGCTCCACGTAAAGGAGCAGTTGGTATAGCTCCAGGCGTCCCCAGAAGTATTCGGATAACTGGCCGGCCGTGCGGTAGCCGGCCAGGAAACTTTCCTGAAGAGGAGGATAGTCGTCGAACAGGTGGCCGAATAACTGCACCATATCCCATTCCGGGCTCCAGGCCACAGAATTTTCAAAGTTGAGAAAGGCCACCACGTGGCAACCGCCGTAGCCCTCCTCCACGCTTACGTTAGTGGCCTGAAAATCGCCATGTACCAGACAAGGCTCCTGCCGGTTGAGCGCGGCCGTTTCCTGGAAAAGACGCTGCAATTCATCTCCGATATCGGGCGCGAGCAGCGCGTTTTGGCGACACCCGTCCAGACTTTCGTTCAATCTGGTCAGCGTATAAGCCTGCTCGCTGTGGCTTGCTCTTTCGTCCTGTCCGAAGTATCCTCCGTAGCGAGCAAAGGGAACAGTATGTAGCTTAGCCAGGTAGCGCCCCAGTTCGTAGCCAACCGTTTCCTGGTCTTCGGGCGACAGCCGGGGTAAAGCGGTAGCCAGGATCAGGCCCGCCGGCCGGGTCAGAAGAGCGTAGGGCCGCGATAGGGTCACCAGGCCGTCATCGTAATGGAGAAGATGGGGCACGGTTACTCCGGCGTGTTGAGCCACCCTTTTGAGCGCGTAGGCTTCCTGACGCGGTTGCCCCTCCAGGTAGACCTTGAAGGTTAGCTCCAGGGGCGGATTGGTCAGGCTCAAACTATAGTTGAGGCTTGTGGCGCTGAGGCTGGCAGGCAGACAGGTATCTATTTTTGCCCCAGGGAAAACTCTCCTCACGAGGCGCTCGATTTTTTGCGGCGCAACCTCTGATAGTTTCTCTCCCCCCATTCTCTCCTCTCCTCAGAGCCTATCCGAAAGAGGCAGGGTCACGGTGAAACGGGTGCCCAGGTTCATCACGCTTTCGGCCCTGATCTGTCCTCCGTGAGCCTGGATGATCTCCCTGGCGATAGCCAGCCCCAGACCGACGCCGCCCCTGGCCCGTGATTTATCCACCTGATAGAAACGCTCGAAAATGCGCGCCAGATCCTCGGCCGGGATGCCGGCCCCATTGTCAGCCACGCTGATCTCCAGTTGTTGGCCTGCGCTCACTGGCCGGGCCACCACACTCACCCGACCGCCGTGGGGCGTATGTTTCAGGGCGTTGTCGATCAGGTTGGTAAAGACCTGGGCCAGACGGTCGCCATCGCCGCGCAAGGATAGCGCTTCCTGCTCGATGCTCTCCATCTCCAGTGTCAACTCCACGCCGCTTTCCTCGGCCCGCAAGGCGAATTTCTCGACACACCTCCTCAGCAGACGGCCCACATCCAGTGGCTCCTCAGACATCACAATCTGCCCGGCCTCTATGCGGGCCAGATCGAGCAGGTCATCGACCAGCCGGGCCAGGCGGGCGGTTTCGTCGCTCACGATCTGAGCGGCGCGACGGCGGGCGGCTTCGTCCCTGGCCGTGCCGTCCAGGAGCGCCTGGGAGAAGCCCTGAATAGAGGTCAGGGGCGTTTTCAGCTCGTGGGAGACGTTGGCTACAAAATCCCGCTGCGCCTGGCGCGAGGCATCGACCTGGCGGGCCATGACGTTGAAGCTCTGGGCCAGGCTGCGCACCTCGTCGGGAGCGGTGATGTGTAATTCCTGATCGTAGTGACCGCGGGCAATCTCCCCGGCGGCCAGCGCGATGCGCTGCAAGGGCGCGCTTATGGAACGGGTGATGATCAGAGCCAACACTATGGAGAGGAAAAAGGCCACAGAGCCGGCTATCAGCAGAGTGGAGCGCAGATCAGCCATGATGCCGGCCCCCCTGGGAGCGGCCACAACCAGAATGAAGGACTGTCCTTGAACAAGGAATCTGAGGGGCAAAGCCACGTAAAACATGCTCTCTCCATTGGGCACTGAGAATCGACCGAGGATGGGGCTCCGATTGGGATCGGCCCCCCCAGTCTGCGGGAAACGGATATGCTGGAACTGCTGGAGATCGAGGCGTCTGCCCGTCAACTCTTCCTGGGTGTCGGCCAGAACGTCGCCCTGGGGGGTCAGGATAAACATCCGAATGTCCTGTTCGCTGGCCTGCTCTTTCAGTTGCAGGGCGATCTCTCGCGGTTGCACCCCTCGGCTCAACATCTCCCGCACCCGAAAGGTGGTGGGGATGGCCTTGTCAACCAGGCTGGTAAAAATCAGTTGTTGCTGAAGGGGTTGAAGCAGGATAGCCAGGAAGATCCCGGTCAGGAGCAGACAGACCAGGATAATCGACAGGTATGAAACAATCAGCCGAGAACGAAGGCTGGAGAACATTTTACTCCCTCGCTTGCATAGCGCCCGCAGAAACCAGGGTTTTTGCTAAAAAACCTGGTTTCTTCCAACACAGTAGCGCCAGACGCCTGATACTACTCGTTTGACAAAAAGAGACGGCAATTGTAGAATGAACCCATGTCCTTCTACGAAAGATTAAGTTTGACGGTGAGCCTGGTTCTGCTGGGCCTGATCTTTTTTCTGGTGATCGAGTTGCCCACCAGGAGTTTTTCCTTCTCCATCCTGGGATCACCGTTGAGCATCCAACTGTCGGAAACGTGGCTCATGGCTGCTTTGCTGGTGGGGCTGGTCTGTTTTGGCAGCGATGCGGCCCTGCGCACCCATCCACGGGCTTATGGCGAAAGGCATCCCTTTGTCTTCTGGATCCTGCCCGGCCTGTCGGTTTTGTTGGCGGCCCTGGGTTTGCCGCTGGCTCCTGACAGGCTGTACTGGCTGGGGGGCCTGGTTCTAACCGCTTTGTTCCTCTCGCTGGTCATCGTGGCCGAGTATCACACCGTCGATCCCCTGGCTCCTCACTACGGAGCGGCCCGCCTGATACTGGATATCAGCGTGTACGCTGTAGCCCTTGCTCTCTTCGTCATCATCTATAGCAGCAAAGCGCGCAGCCTGATTTCAGCCACCATTACCTTAGCCACCAGCGCCCTCCTGACCCTGGAACTGTTGCACGGCGCAAGGTACAAACTCAGAAAGACCGGGCTATACGCTTTAGTCAGCGGCGTGGTGATGGGTGAGGCCGTCTGGGCCCTGAACTACGGAAAGATGGATGGACTGCATGGCGGGCTGCTTTTGCTCCTGATCTTTTACCTGATCAGCGGCCTGGCCCGGCAGGGGCTCCTGGGCAGACTCAATCGGCGGACCCTGATCGAATTTGGCCTGGTGGCCCTCATTGGGCTGGCGCTCCTCGTGGGCTACACTCCGTGAACTCTTTCCTGACCCCTCCTCCGAGTTTGTATAGTATTCACAAAAGTTACGATCTGTGGTATCATTAGGTTAGGAGGCGGACACAGCTTACGCTTCACGGATTATGGGGAGGAAGGACGTTCCATTTCAATCTAACGATCCGGGTTTAGGATACTGAAAGTGCAAGAGGATTACTCCCCCCACGATCAATCCGCCTCCTATCCATTGCGCCACCGTCAGGGTCTCGCCCAGAATGAAGAAAGCCAGAACAGTAGCCACCCCCGGCTCCAGAGTGGTCACGATGCTGGCTACGGTAGCCGGTAAATATTTCATGCCCTGAGCGTACATGAAGTATCCCATCAGGGTCACTGTGGCCAGAGCCAGCAGCAACGTCCAGGCCGCGAGAGGATAGCTAACCACCTCTGCCCAGGTGGAAAACTGGGTGAGGGCCAGAAAAAGCGCCCCAAAGCCAAATGCATAGGTGATTACCGCTAAGGGAGCGTACCTCTCCAGAGCGCGCTTGCTGAACAGGGTGTATAAGGCGTAACATACTCCGGCTCCCAGGCCGCAGGCAATCCCCAAGGCGTTCAGGCGAATCTGTTCAGGCTCATAGGCCCGCACCACCAGCAAACACCCCACGAAAGTCACCACCAGGACGAGCGCCTTTAAGTGGGTCAACCTCTCTCCCAGAAACCACCAGGAGATGAGGGTCACTATGGCCGGGGCGGTGTAGTGCAGCACCCAGGCCATAGCCACCGTGGTCAGCAGGGTGGCAGACACCACCAGACTGTGAAACATAGCCACCCCCACCAGCCCTAACAGCGCCAAAAAAGGGAGGTCCTCCCTGCGCAGGCGCAACGAGGAAGGGGTAAGGACTTTTAACAGGATGAAGCCGTAAAGAGATACCAGCGCAGCCCGCAGAAAAGCTATGGTAAAAGAGCCGAGATGATAGTTAGCAGCCAGGGTCTTGAAGAAGATGCCCGTCGTGCCCCAGAAAAAGGTGGCCGTCCCTACCAACAGGTAGCCTCGCAGGGCAACGGCACGTCGTCTGACAAGATGTGAGTTCAAGTTTCACCTCCGGCCAGACGGGGGTTGCCGATGGCTTTCGTCCTGATACGATAGGTGTCGGGGCCATCATTTATCTCTTCGACGAGCAACTGGGGTTCGACGGCCCCGGACAGAAGGGCCTGGCTCATGGCCCACTCCCCGGTTGCCTGCCGGGCGTAGGTTCTGGCCTCGTCCAGACCATCGAAACGCACTCTTTTCTCTCCGGCCTGCACGTAGTAGCCGACCAGGTTCAACTTGACCAGTTGAGGATAGATAAGCGCCTCCCTGGTGATAACCACGCTGCCCGATACCGCTCCCACCGCGTTGGCTACGGCGTAGTGGGCCGGCAGGATCAATTCGATCCCCAGAGCCTGGGCTGCGTCCCGGAGAAAAATGTGGGCCGGGGCGCCGATGCCGATGATGGGCAGGGTCAGGGCCATCCTGGTTCTGAGATAGGGATGGGAGGGATACAGGCTGTTGTCGAAGAACCAGCGTCCCAGGTCTTGGTTGGGCAGCGAGCCGCGTGGCTCAAGACGCTTGCCGCTGAGGAAGGTCACTACCTCGGCCACGATCCTTTCCGTCATCCAGTCCATGACCCGGCGGATGAACTCCTCTACCTCAACCCTCATCAGGCGACAGACCAGGCTGGTAGCCGCCTGCGCCGCCTCCACGTCCCAGGCGGCATAGAGACCGTTGATGTGCAATAGATCGGTGGGGGTCAGACCAGCCCGCCCCACGATGTCCTCTTTGATCAAACTTGAGATCGTCATCTGCACAGGATGAAACAGCCCCAGATGCTTCAGCACCTCGGACAGAGAGCGGGGCCCCTGCCTCAGCAGGGACAGCACCTCCTGAGCCTGAGACCCGCGATACCATCCCTCCTCCGCCGGTTCGCGCCCCAGAAACCAGTATTCCAGATCGTTGAGAGAAAGTTCCAACGCGCTTTTGTTCCCCAGAGCCAGTATTTCTTTCTTCACCCTGGGATGGGTGGCCGCCATGTAAGCCAAAGGCACCACCCTGGTCGGGCCGACAGACAGCCTGTTTTCGATGTCGAGGCTTATCTGGCTATCGCCTCCCAGACCGATAGAACGCAGGTTGGCGGCCTTGACCGCCGTTCTGAAGCCGCCTACGGTCGCTCCTTCCTGGCTGATGGTCACTTGGCCGCCATCCACCACGGCGATGTCGGTGGTGGTGCCCCCAATGTCGATCACCACCGCCCGCTCCACCCCCGATAGGAAACGACCGCCAATGGCGCTGGCCGCCGGGCCGGAGTGCACCGTTTCCACCGGCAGGCGAGCCGCTATCTCGGCCCCCATCAGGGTGCCGTCGCCTCGCACCACCATCAAAGGAGCGTGAATGCCCCGTTGAGCCATCGCCTGGCTGACGGCCAGGATGAAATCCTTCAGGATGACCAGCAGAGAGGCGTTGAGGGTGGCCGTCGTGGCCCGCTGAATGGAACCAAGCTCGGTAGATAATTGATGGCCCATAACCACCGGCAGGTCAGTGACCGCCGCGATAGCCCGATAAGCCGCCTCCTCGTGTTCCGGGTTCAGGGGCGAAAAGTAGCCAGAGATGGCTACCGCGTCGGCCTGGTCGCGCTCAACCAGACCCCGCACCCACTCGACGATGCCTTCCAGGTCAGGCCGTTCCTGCTCTTGGCCGTAGAGGTCGTGGCCGCCCCGAAAATAGCGGTAAAGGTTAGTGGCAAAGTGCTCGCTCAGCTTAAAAGTAGCCACCAGGTCCGGGTCGTAGCCGATCAGCACCAGGGCCACCCGTTTGCCCTTGCCCTCGGCGATGGAGTTGGTAGCCAGGGTGGTGGAGATGGAAACCAGCTTGATAGCAGCCGGGTCTTCGATCTGCAAGTTGTCGATGGCCTGCACGATGCCGATGGTCAGATCGTGTCTGGTAGTCAGGGTCTTGGTGGTAGCCACCACTTGCCTGGTGTCGTGTTCCAGCAAGACGCCGTCGGTGTAGGTGCCGCCCGTGTCCAGGCCCAAAACCAGATCAGTCATATATTGTGTAATGTTTCCTTTCGATCAGGTGTCAGATGAGATTATACCACAAAACGGCTGGACAGACCAGTTGACACAACCCGTAACTTGGTATAGAATGACCCTGGGAGGTACAGACAGATGATAAAAAGTATCTCGATTTCAAACTATAAGTCCTTCGGCGACGTTTCCCTGGAATTGTCTCCCTTCAGCGTATTCATTGGCCCAAACGCCGCCGGAAAGACAAATCTGATAGACGCCTTTCGATTCATTCAGGAGAGCGTAGATGGAGATCACATCTTTAACGTCGCCAGAAGACGATTAGGCTGGCATGGAATTCGCTGCCAAAAGAAAAACGAGCAGATCGTTTCCTTCGCCTTAACAGGCGTTTACTCTGGGGATTTTAAAATAAGTTTTAAAGAACTAGAAAATGCCTTCGCGCCTCCTAGTTTCCAATATTCATTTTCTTTCCGGCACGAAGAGTTAATAGATGAATACATTGTTACAGATGAGCAGGCAGAGATTCGCAGTAGGCTTTTAGATAGCACTCCAGATGCTGAGCAAGGGAAGCTTTCCTCCTTTAAGCGCGAAGAGTCTACGGTCCTTGTGTATGAGTATTTTGAACCAGAATGGGAAAAAAGACAAATACCCGTCTCAGATCTCAATCGTGGCTACCTATTCATAGCTAGCCGTTTCGACTCATTGGCAAGTCCTGTAGTGAGTGACGAAATTATGCACTGGCGATTCTATGATCCTGATCCTCAAGCCGCACGTAGCCCTAGCAGAATGACTAAGCCTGTCTTCATGTCTGAAACCGGCGACACCCTGGCCCTGGTTCTGGATGAACTCTCCAAAGAGGATAATGGAGAAGACTATAGCAACCGAGCCAGGTTACGGGACATAATGCAAACCATGGTTCCCGGCTTTGAAGACTGGGAAACTGAACTCGCACCGAACGGTGAAATCATCTTCAGGGTGAAGGAAAGTCATCTGCAGGACACGCTGCACCCCGTGATGGTCTCAGATGGAACTGTCCGGCTACTCGTAATTTTGGCTGCTCTCCTATACCCTCAAAGAACTTCTGTGGTGTTCATTGAGGAGCCGGAGCGCAACCTCCATCCACTGGTCATGGAGCAGTTAGTGGATTTGATGAGAGTGATATCCGAAGAGGTTCAGATCATCGTCACCACCCACAGCGCCGATTTCGTGCGCTACTGCCGCCCCGAAGAAGTGTTTCTCATGGACAAGGTAGAGGGCTTAACCAAAGCCAGGCGTGCCGATAGCATTGAGCAGATAGACAAGTTTTTGCAACTATTCGCCCTGGACGAACTATGGCTTCAGGGAGACCTGGAGGTAGGGATACCTCTATGAGCCACATGGTTCGTCTGGGCATGGTCGTGGAAGGCCGCTCTGACTGCGAGTTCTTGGAGAAGAAAAGGCCGTGGTTCAATCAGCAGGGGTTTGCGCTCACAATCCATCAGGCCCGAGATCGTTCCCGTCTGATCCGAAAGGCTCGACGACGCCTGGAAATATTGCAACAGAAAGGTTGTCAAAAGGTTTTCTTCTTTATCGATCAAGATAGGGATGAGTGTCCACCCGCTACTGCTAAACTATTGACAGATGTTGCCAGAGAAAAAGATGCTATCGTTTGCGTGGTGGCTCGTGAACTCGAAGCCTGGTTTCTCGCAGATCAGGAGGCAGTAACCAAAGCTACCGGACAGCGGTTTAAGCGCCGGCCTACCGATCGTATCCCCGATCCAAAGGAAACTTTGAAAAATCTGTTCTACAAGAAACGAAAAAAATTTCTAACAGAACCGGAAATGGTGAGGGCTTTATGCCCTCATTTTTCCTTCGAGCGCGCCGCCGAAGGCAACGGGAGCGCCCGGCGCTTTCTGAAAAAGCTACGAGCCTGTTGAAAGAAAAAGCATTTCGGAGTATAATCTTGCTGTTACCACTGGCGGCTGAGATTGGGAGATGACGAACTTAAAAAACGAGCGATGGCCGGTCTTCAATAGAATCACGGTGGCTCTGCTCGGCCTGCTCCTGCTGGCGGGGCTGGTTCTTTTTGCTTTTAGGGATTCCGTCTCCGAGCTTCTGTTCTACTGGACGGGCGAGGAGGAATCTCTCCAGCAGGTCGTGGCTACCTACCAACTGGCGGGCAACCTGCTCCGGCCCCGGCCCGAGACTCAGCCCTACCTGCCCGTGGCCCACGCCGGAGTGAATCCCTTCGGGGTCAACACCTTTCTCCAGGAAGAGGTAGAAGAAGCCAAGCGAGAGCGCATCTTGCAGATGGTCAACGCCGCCGGTTTCAGGTGGATCCGCCAGGAGTTCCCCTGGGAAGACATCGAGATTAACGGCAAGGGCGATTTTGAGGATCGGCGCCACGACCCGCCCCGTTCGGCCTGGGATAAATACGATAACATGGTGGACCTGGCCGAGCGTTACAACCTGGAGATCATTGCCCGCTTGAGCAACCCCCCGGCCTGGTCGCGGGTGGCCGGTAACGACCTGGGCACCATGGCTCCGCCCGACGATTACGACGACTACGGCGATTTCGTCTACGCCGTGGTCAGCCGCTACAAGGGCCGCCTCCACTATTACCAGATATGGAACGAACCCAACATCTACCCCGAATGGGGCGAACAGGCGGTTGACGCCGCCCAGTACACCGAACTGCTGAAAACAGGATACACCCGCGCCAAAGAGGCCGACCCGCAGGCGGTCATCCTGAGCGGGGCGCTGGCCTCTACCATCGAGCTGGGGCCGCGAGACGTGAGCGATTTTCTTTTCCTGCAACAGATGTACGATAATGGGGCCAGAGACTACTTCGACGTTTTGACCATGCAGGGCTATGGCCTGTGGTCGGGGCCGCACGACCGGCGGATGCGTCCCCGCGTTCTCAATTTCTCGCGGCCCATCTACGTCCGTGATATCATGATCAAAAACGGCGACGCTCATAAACCCCTCTGGCTCACGGAGATGAACTGGAACGCCCTGCCCCCCGACCACGCAGCCTATCCGCAGTACGGACGGGTGACCGAAGAGCAGCAGGCTCGTTACGTGGTGGAAGCCTACAGGCGTGTTCAGGAAGAATGGCCCTGGATGGGGGTGGTCAACTTCTGGTTCTTCAAACGGGCCACCGACGCCGAACAGGATCAGGCCATGTACTACTTCCGCATGGTGGAGCCTGATTTTACCCCGCTGCCTGTCTACGAGGCCCTGCGGGAATACGCCAACTCCCTGCCCATCATGTACCGGGGCTACCACCAGGAAGACCACTGGACGGTGGATTACGAGGGAGACTGGCAGACTGTGGCCGATGCGGAGGCCGTGCTAGGCGCTTATCGAGAAAGCCGCACCGCCGGCGAGGGCCTGTCTTTCATCTTTCAGGGCACCGATCTGTCCCTGGTGGTGGTCAAGGATGAGAGGGGAGGCATCCTGGAGGTGGTGCTGGATGGGCTGCCGCCCGTCGAGATCGATCTGACCAGCCCGACCCCACAGTACGGCGTGGAAGTGTCCGTGGCCCGCGCCCTGCCGCACCGCACCCATAGAGTCTGGATCACGGTTAAAGGGCCGCAGAATGGGGAGGATTTCCACGCCGGTATCGACGGTTTTATCGTCAGGTGTAACTCCGGCTACGCTATCGGTCGCCTGCTGGCTGGACTGGTGGTGATAGGCGTCTCGTTGGGGCTGGTTTATGTGTTTTGGGGCAGAGGAGAGAGGGAGCGGCGGGAGTTTTCAGGACAGGCGGGCGATACGGTCCTTGATGAGTAAAAGCGAGAGTGTAACGTGAAACGCACAAGCGGACAGGTAGCACAAATCGGCCTGTTTCTCATCACCTTGCTGGCCCTGGCCCTGCGCTTATATCGTCTGGGGGCGCAAAGCCTGTGGGCCGACGAGATGTCCAGCCTGGTCACGGCGGTCAAACCCGTCGGGCGGCTGCTGTACGACCTCTCCAACGAGATACATCCGCCCTTCTATCACCTGGCGCTCAAGGGCTGGATAGCCATTTTCGGCATCAGCGAGGTGGGCATTCGTTCTCTCTCGGTGCTATTGGGCATGATCCTGGTGCTCCTGACGTATGCTATCGGGAGAAGGCTGGCGGGCGAAATGGTGGGGTTGGTAGCCGCCTTCTTCTCGGCCATCTCCGCTTTTCAGGTTTACTACTCTCAGGAGGCGCGCATGTACATGCCCCTGGCGGCCCTGAGCGCCCTGTCCATCTATTGCTTCATTCGCTTCCTGGAAGCGGAGAGGCAAGATAGCGAGCGCCGGGTGGCCGGATACTGGGAGCTTGAAACCGGGCACTGGATGCAGGATACCGAAGATAAGATACGAGGCAGGGATAGGGGCCCCAACCTGTATCTATGGGCCGGCCTCTACGTCCTGAGCACGGCGGCCTGTCTCTACACTCATTACTCTTTTCCCATTATCCTGTTGATGGAGAGCCTGGTGTACCTCCTGTGGCTGATCGTCAGTTGGGCGCGAGGGGAGGTCATCAAGAGGGGAGCGCGTTGGGCGCTCATCCAGGCCGTGGTGATCCTTCTCTTCTGGCCCTGGCTGCCCATCGCCTATCGGCAGCTTTCTACCTGGCCTTCTATCAGCCGCCCTTACGGCCTGGCCTTTATCGCCGGCGAGGCCCTTCGACTCCTGTCGGTGGGCTATTCCGGCGAGGTACGTTGGGTGCTGATCGGGCTGGGACTCATCTTTCTGGTGGGCCTGTGGCCCGCAGGCTGGCCGGCCGGGGCTTATCGTCTGCCGCGTTTCGTGTCCTATGCTCTCACCGTCCTGTACAGCGTCTTTCCCGTGCTGATGATGTACGCCCTTTCCCTGTGGCGGCCGGCATACCGTCCCAAATTTTTCCTGGTGGGCGCGCCCATCTTCTCCATTGTGCTGGCCCGAGGGGTGGTCATTCCCTGGCGGCTGGCAACCGGCGGCCGGCCGGTATCCTTTCGCCCTCGACATCTTATATCCGGCTTGTGGGCGATGATCTGCCTGGGCCTCATCGTGGGAGCTTCCCTCCTGTCGCTCGACAATTATTATTTCGACCAGCGTTACGCCCGCGACGACTATCGGGGTGTTGCTCATTATATAGAGAGGTACGGCCACGAAGGGGATGCCATTCTTCTGAACGCCTCCGGCCAGAAGGACGTTTTCTCGTATTATTATCGAGGCCGTCTGCCTCTCTATCCTTTGCCCCGGGGACGCCCTCTGGACGAGACCCAGACGGAACGCGACCTGGAGACCCTGCTGGCCGAATACCATCGCGTTTTTGCTCTTTTCTGGGCCACGGATGAGAGCGACCCCGGACGGTTCATCGAGAGCTGGCTGGATAGCCACGCCTACAAAGCCCTGGACGACTGGTACGGGAACGTGCGGCTGGTAATGTACGCCATGCCGGAAGAAGCGGGGGCGGCCCAAACCCCTTTACAGGTAACCCTGGGGGATAAGGCGCTGCTTCTGGGTTACAGCCTCCATAAAGGAGAAGTCGAGCCAGGGCGTATCTTGCCGCTGACCCTTTTCTGGAAAGCGTTGGCTCCTTTTGAAGAACGCTACAACGTCTTCCTCCACGTTCTGGACGAGGAGGATCACATCGTGGGGCAGCGCGATATGGAGCCTGGCGGTGGAGCGGCCATCACCACCGTCTGGCAGGTGGGCCAGGTATTGGCCGATAACTACGGCGTCCTGATCCGACCGGGCACCCCGCCCGGCCTGTATCGCCTGGAGGTGGGGATGTACAACCTGACCACGGGCCAGCGGCTGCCCATCAGTGAGGGGGAGAATAGCGGCCAGGATAAGGTCGTCCTGGAATCCATCCAGGTCATTCGGCCCCAGTCGCCGCCCAGCCTGGACGAATTGTCGATACACCATCGACAAAATATCGCCTACGGCCCCCTGATCCTGCTCGGCCACGACCTGTACAAGATCGGCTACGAGCACCGCCCTGACGAACCGCTGCACCCCGGCGAGGCTTTACACTTAAACCTTTACTGGCAGGCCGTCCGCCCCCCTGGCGCCGATTGGGGCCTGACCTTGAGGTTGATAGATGAGGAGGGGGTGCTGTGGACTACCAGGCAGGGTCGTCCCGCCGGTGACGGGTATCCAACGACTGCCTGGGAGGCCGGAGAGGTAGTGCGAGGCCAGCACGATATCCTGGTGCCGCCAGAAGCCCCCCCAGGACGTTACCGCCTCAGCGGCCAACTCATTTCCCCAGGCGGCGAAGCTCTTCAACCGCTGTGGGTCTCGAACCTGTTCACCGTGGAATAACACACAAAAACGTAGTAACGACTTAAGTCGTCACTACGAGAGGAGAATTTGTGGCTAACAGCGCCAGATTTGATGAGATGGCATCAGTATACGATGCCCAAATCCCGAGGCACGTGCGCCTGCACCTGCTGCACCGTAAGACGGATATGATGATAGCCCGGCTGAGCCACCTGGATCGGGCCAGGGCAGTGGGCCTCGATCTGGGCTGCGGCACCGGCTGGCACGTGCAGCGACTACGCGCCCACGGTTTTGCCAGGGTGTTCGGCCTGGATTACTCCACGGCCCAACTGGCCCAGGCCCAACGCCGGAGCGGGGGCCATCTGTGCCTGTCAGACGTCAGACACCTGCCTTTTGCCCCGGAAAGCATTGATTTCGCCTTTGCCATCAACGTCATCCATCATCTGGAGAGCAAAGCAGAACAGCAGACCTCCCTGGCCGAAATCCACCGCATCCTGAAGAGGGGCGGCCTCTTTTTCCTGCACGAGATCAACGTCACCAACCCGATTATGGCCCTCTACATGGATCACGTGTTCCCCAGACTCAAGAGCATCGACAATGGGTTGGAGAACTGGGTCGTCCCGGAAAGCCTGCCGCCCCTCTCGGGTTTTGAGGTGGTGGAGGTCGAGTATTTCACTTTCGTGCCAGACTTCACCCCCAGGCCGGTTTTTCCCTTCGTGCGCTGGCTGGAGAACCGTCTGGAGGCCGTGGGCCTGGGCCGCTATGGAGCGCATTACATGGCGACCTTGCGTAAGGTAGACTTCATTTAATGGCTGCTATCGTTTTCGCCTTCCAGTCCTCTCAATCCAGCTCCTCTATTTGCTCTGTAGTCACTTTAATCAGCCAGGATGGAGTGTTTTCTGCCTGTAGAACAAACTGGAATTCTTCCAGGGCCTTTTGCTCATCGCCGATGGCCTCGTAGTACAGACCCAGGCCAAAATGGGCTTCGGGCAAGCCGGGATCCAGTTTGAGCGCCTCTTCCAGCTCGCGATATCCCTCTTCCAGTTCGCCGTCGGCGACCAGGCAGATTCCCAGGCCGGCGTGAGGCGTAGACATATTCGGCTCCAACTCCATGGCCCGCTTAAAGTGAGTGGTAGCCTCTTCCCAATCTCTCTGTAAAGCCCGCAGGTGACCGGCTCTGACGAGCGCGAACGCGTTATCGGGGTCTTGTTCGAGAGCCATTTCGTAGGTGGTGGCGGCTTCTTCCCAATTACCCTGGATGGTCAGCAGTTCGCCAGCTTCCAGGTAGACCTCGATCAAGTCCGGGGCCAGTTCGACCGTGCGGCGATACTCTTCCAGCGCCTCTTCGATGTCTCCCACGCGGGCGTAGGCTCTGGCTAAGTTGAGGTGGGCCTGGGGGTCGTTTGGAGCCTCTTCCCTCGCTTCCAGGGCGCGCTCCAACTGCTCCTCGTCCTCCGGGCCGGGTGTTCCCGGAGGCAGGAGGGCAAAGGAGGTTGGGGATGGTGACGGGGCCTCGACCGTAGAGGCAGCCGCAGGTATGGCTTCGGCTCTGGATGTGGCTGTAGCAGAAAAGGATTGAACCTTTTGCCTCCTTATAGCCAGGGCTATGAACCCACACAGGCAGAGAAGGAGAACCGCCCCAACGCCCAGAAGCCAGAACCAGCGGGAACGTTCAGGCCGGGGCACGTCTACCACCGTTTCGGCCTGGGCGATAGATTCTTCTTCTCTGGTCTCCGCAGGCGGGGCAGGAGCGGCAGGCTCTTCGGCCACAGGCGCGGTGGGAGTAGCCTGGGCCTCCATTTCCACTTCCTCCACTTCCAGCGGCTTAACTGCTGGCTCTGGGGCCGACATCGCTCCTTCAAAAGCGGCCACCAGCGCGGTCACGGTCTGATAGCGATCGTCTTTATCCTTAGCCAACGCCTTGAGGATAACCCGCTCCGTATCCATAGAGAGGTCGGGAGCGATTTTGCGCGGCAGAGGCAAAGGGCTATATATGTGGTTGTGGACGACGGCGTAAGGCGTATCGCCGCTGAAGGGTACCTGGCCGGTCAGCAGCTCGAAGATCACCACTCCCAGAGAATAGATGTCCGTGCAGGCATCCAGTTCCTCTCCCTTGGCCTGTTCGGGCGAGATGTACTGTGGAGTACCGATCATCATATCCCGCGAGAGGGTGGTTTCGCCACTTTGGGCGATGCGGGCCAGGCCGAAATCGGTCAGGTAGACCCCGCCCGCCGGGGTGAGCATGATGTTGGAAGGCTTGATGTCGCGGTGCAAAACCCCCTGCTCATGGGCGTAGGCCAGGGCTTCGCCTGCCAGCTTGATGATGCGCAATATCTGCTCCCTGGAGAGAGAGCTTTCCGCCAGACGGGCTTTGAGGGTCTGGCCCTCGACGTAGCGCATGACCAGGTAGGGCATCCCCTCGTGTTCGCTGAAGTCGTAGACGGGCACGATGTGGGGATGATCGAGGTTGGCTACGATGCGCGCCTCTCGCCGGAACCGGGCCAGGAAATTGGGATCCTCTTTGAAAGCAGGGTGCAGAACCTTGATGGCTACGTAGCGGTCGAGAGCGGCGTGGTAAGCCTTGAAGACGGTAGCCATGCCGCCCTGTCCCAACTGCTCGATGATGCGATAAGGGCCAACGTTTTGTCCAGGATTGAACGGCATCTAAAATCTCTCCTTGTGCGGTGTCAGGTGCGCAACTGCTCCAGCCCCCGTCTCGGAGACCGGAGCGGGCTGCTTGCTGCTGATATCACCCCAGCCCGATAAAGCGTTTCAGGAAGCTCGGCGGGGGAGGCATTTCGGGCCTCTCGTCCAGGTCCCAGCGCCCCTCTTCCCGCTCCTGGAGCCATTTCTGGCGGGCGGCCAGACTGTCTGCAAAGGCTTCCCGCAGCCTGTCCTCATCTTCGGTGGTCAGCCATTCTTTTAACTGGTTCAGGTGGGCCTGGCAGGAATCTATCCAGCGGACTACGTTCTGGCTGTTGAGCAGGCAGGCATCACGATAGGCGGCCTGGTCGTGGCTGCCGGAGTGGGTGGCTTTCTCAAAGAGGCCGCCAGCCAGCTTGCGCATCTCCCGCCAGGAGGCGCCGCCCGTGACGGCTCTGAGCAAGGCTAAAGAAAGTATGGAGGGCAACTGATCCACCGCGGCCACCAGGCCATCGTGCTCGGCGGCGTCCAGGAAATAGGGTCTGGCTCTCAGCAGGCTGACCAGGTCGGTAGCCAGTTGTACCGCCTGGGGGGCCGCCTGGGGCGAGGGGATAAGACAGTAGAGGCTCCCGGCAAAAAGATCGGCTCTGGCCGCTTCCAGCCCCATCGAAGATGTAACCACGATGGGATTGCCGCCTACGAAGTGCGCTTCGGGGGGGAGGAGCTGGTCGGCCCAGTCCAGCACCGGTACCTTAAGGCTGGCCGTATCGGTGATAAGGCAGCCCTTTTTCAGGTAAGGGGCGATGGCTTCCAGGGTTTGTTTGACGCCCAGGAGGGGGGTGGCGATGATGATCAGGTCTGCCTGCTCGCAGGCGGAGATCAGGTTCCAGTCGGTGCGGTCCACCGCGCCCAACTTGCGGGCCTGAGCGGCCACCTGCGGCTCGCGGTCGTGGCCCACCACCTCGAAATCGTCCTGGGCCTGGCGCAGAGCCAGACCGATAGAGCCACCGATAAATCCCAGACCGACGATGGTGATACGCGGTTTAGTCATTTGCTGTTCCTCAATTAGCCTCATCTGCTTCCCATAGAGCGATCAGCAACTCTTCTTCTTTGGTCCGAGGCTGGTGGGGCGGATGGTGATGCCCCTGGATCAACTCGATAGTCAACGGTGAGCACCCGGCCATCCGGGCCAGCCTGGCACCGGCGGCGGCGTGTTGCTGGTAAACGAAAAAGGGATATCGCCAACTGCCTGGATGCGGGGAGGCCAATCTCTCCCACCGCCCATCCCCTAACAGGACGATAGCCACCCGATGCAGCAGAGGAAGCGGCCCGACAGCCTTACCTGTATCGTGGAGGAGAGCAGCCACCAGCAGATCGGTTTCGCGGTGCCCTTGCTCCCTCAGAGTGTGGAAGACCTTCAGACTATGAAGCTGATCGGCGGGACTCAGGCACGCAAAAAGGGCCTGTTGTTCCTGGCTCAGATATCCATCCGGGACGGCGATCTGGCCCGGGCGAATCCTCGTGCCCAGGGCTTGAAAGAACTGTCTGAGGCGATAAACGACCGCCGCCAGAAATTCCATTGCCCCCCCGGCTCCACTAATAACCCAACAGCAAGCGGTACAGAAGTCTGAACGGTGGCCCTATGATAAGGCCCAGGATGCTGAAAGGCAAGACCTGGTCGATCATGATCAGGATGATGAAGATGAGGGGGCCTTGCAGCCGCATTCTCTCCAGGGCGTTGGTCCAGTTGTAGGCCCACCGAGCGCGGATGGTGCTCAGAATGCCTACCAGTACGCTGTGACCGTCCAAAGGAGAGATGGGCAGCAGGTTGAACAGGGCCAGACCGATGTTCACGCTTACCATCGTGCCGAGCAGCAAAGCCAGCAACTCCGGCAAGGGCGTGCCTGTGGCTATAGCTACCCGGATGGGCACCGCCACAATGGTCGCCAGCAGAAGGTTGGATAAGGGGCCGGCCACCGATACCAGAGCCATCCCCACCCGTGGCCCATAACGCAGGTAGACCGGGTTGACCGGCACCGGTTTCCCCCAGCCGATGCCGAAACCGTAAAAGACGCTGAACAGCATCATAAGCGTGCCCAGCGGGTCGAGATGCACCAGGGGATTCAGAGACAGGCGCCCCTGATAACGCGCCGTAGGGTCTCCTAATTCGTTGGCCGCCCAGGCGTGGGCGCACTCGTGAACGTCGATGGCAATGAGCAAAGTCAGCAGAAAAGCGATAAGTCGCGGAATAGTCAACAAAATCTGGCTACCTTCCTTTCCAGAGAGCAGTAAGGCCAAAATAATCATCCTTATTATAACACAAATCGAAAATAAGGGGAAACGATCCAACTGCTCCTGTGGCTCTACCTGGGGGGCACCGACAAGGTGAAGGAAATCGCTCTCCACCTTTTAGGGATTGAACTCTAAATTCAATCGGAAGGGTGAAGGCTATATTCCATCACTGTATAGGGCCTGGCGACGACGACCACGCGATGGGTGTTGGTGGTATAAGGCCAGCAGGTCACCAGGGTCAGGCGCTCGTCGTTGGTGGGAGAGATCCATTTGGCGTTCTCACGTCTCTCCTCCATTGAGACGTGCTTGTCGGGGATGATGAAATTCCTTTCTACGAAGTAAGTATAGACTGAGTTCCCCGCATAAACGTATATCTCATCCCCCACTTTCAGATCGACTATGTAGCGGAAGACCTCGCCTTTGATGTTATGGTGGCCGGAGATGACGATGTTGCCCGCGTTACCGGGGTAAGCCGAGCCTTTATGCCACCCGGCCGCGTAATCAGCCACCTGCCAAACGCTGACCTTTTTCCCGTCCCTTTCGACGGACTGCCAGCCCACCTCAACGACTTCGGCATCCAGGCCGATGGAAGGGGCCACGATACGCGTGGGCGGTGAGGTGGGCGGCCTTGACTTTGGCGTGGGGGTAGGGAGGGGGGTAGACGTTGGGGTCGGAGTAAAGGTCGGCGTTGGGGTGTCGGTTGGGGTGTCAGTCGGGGTGGGGGCCTGGGCGGTCATGGTGGCGCGCGCGGCCTCTTCCATTTTCGCCTGGGCGGTCAAAGTAGTAGCAGCGATGGCTTGCTGAGTAGCTAAAACGTCAGGCGTAGGCGTTTGCGTCGGGGTAATGGTGGGTATCGGCGTACCAGTCGGCGTTGAGGCAGGCGTCGATGTAAAAGTGGACGGCGGCGTACCTGTTGGCGTGGGTGTTGAAGTAAGGGCCGGCGTCGGGGTCGGGCCAGGCAGAACCGCTATAGCAGTAGGCATAGGAGTGGGGGAGGCTGTGGCCGGGGGTTCGGGAGTGGGCAACGAGATAAGGGTTGGCGTCCTGGTGGCGCGCGCCAGGCTACCAACGTCTGTGAAACCAGTGCGCAGGTAAATGTAGGTTAAGAAACTTACCTGGCAGAGCAGCAACGCAGTCAGGCCGCCTATCAAAGCCACAGCAGCTACAGCATATCTAAGGCTCCTGTTTCGAGGCCGGCCCTTTGCCGGGCGGAGTTCCTTCCCCCCGCCTTTCTCCCCGTCCTTCTCCTGGCCGGGAGGAGAAGCCGCCATGGCCTCGGTCTTGTCGGCCAGAGATGGCCCTTCGCTGCCTGAAGGGTTTGGGACAGCGGCAGATGTAGCCTGACGGCGTCTGGCAGAGATAGGGAGCGTTTCGGCTTCCCGGACTCTGGTCAAAAGATGGTGCCGCTCTTCATCTTGCGGCTGAGGCTTTTTCTCAGGAGGTATCCCGGTCGGGGGGAAAGCCCGGCCATCTGAGGGCCCCCCACTTCTCTGCATAATCGGACACGAAGCCGACTGGCCGCTCAGGCAAAACCTGGCCTGGATAGTAACAGGCACAGGCTGATCCTGGCCGGTGATATAACACCGGTTCTGAGAAGTTGGGCAGGGTAAATATTTTCTCCGGTCGCTGGATGAACGCAGGTAGGGGCAGATATTCGTCATAGCTCTCCTCGCCTCTGCCCAGATAAATGAGAGGTCTGTTGAAATATTATCACGCCTGGCCCGATCTGTCAAGGACGAGTTGTTACCCAATTTCCTTTTTTCGCCAAATTGGGTCTTGACTCTCCCCCCACTGGAGGGTGTATAATGGGGTTGAGGGCCTTCGATCAAGGTGACGGGCACGGAGGATACACATGTTCAAGATCGGCGAATTCTCAAAACTCAGCCAGGTGACGGTGAAGACGCTGCGCTATTACGACGAAATTGGTCTACTCAAGCCGGCCAGAATAGACCGCTTCACCAGTTATCGCTACTACTCGGCCAGCCAGTTGCCTCGCCTCAACCGCATCCTGGCCCTGAAGGACCTGGGCCTTTCCCTGACGCAGATCGCCTATCTGCTCGACGGCGAGCTGCCGCCGGAGCAGATTCGCGGCATGTTGCGGAGGAAGCAGGTTGAACTTCAGCAGCAGGTGGAAGAGGAACAGGCGCGGCTGGCGCGGGTCGAAGCGTGGCTGAGGCAAATCGAAAAGGAGGGTAAAATGTCTGATTATGAAGTCGTGATTAAAGAGGTCGCCCCGCTGAAGGTGGCCTCGATACGAGAGGTGGTCCCCACCTATAGCGACGTCGGGCCGCTTTTCGGCGAACTGTTCGGCTACCTGGATCAGCACGGCATCAAGCCGACCGGCATCCCGCTCGCCATGTACCACGACGATGAGTACCGCGAACGGGACGTGGACATTGAAGCGGTCGTGCCGGTGAGCCAGTCGCTGCCCGAAAGCGAACGGGTGAAGGTGCGCCAGTTGCCCGCCGTCAAACAGATGGCCTGCGTGATACATCAGGGCGACTACCACTCGATCGGCGAGGCGTATAACGCCCTGATGACCTGGATGGAAGCCAACGGCTATCGCATCTGCGGCCCCACTCGAGAGAACTATATACGCGGGCCGGAGTCCGGCAGCGATACGTCCTCTTACGTGACCGAAGTGCAGGCTCCCGTCAAAAAAGCGTAGCCGGAAATGTTTGCACCTGATAATGGTTAGGGGCACTCGCAAAGCGAAAACATTTTTGCCTTGCCCCTTGACATAGAGCACATGTTTTGGTATAATAGTGACCAGAACATGTGTTCTAATTTTCCAATCGCCGAGAGTACGTAGAACTCAGAGAGAAAGGATTTTCCCTCTGTGCCCCCCTACGTTCTCTGCGGCTAAAAAATTGAATGAAGAAGGAGGTTAGTCAATGAGCGAGAAAACAGCTCGCAAAGAGGATGCTTTTCAAATCTACCCAATCGGACACGTGAGGAGGCCCGAGGACGGCGTCCATCTGGAAATCCTGGAACCTTTCAGGCCGGCGCTAAAGCAACTCGATCACTTCAGCCATGTCATAGCCTTCTGGTGGGCGGATCGGCATGATAACGAGGAGAGTCGCAGCATCATGCAAACCAGGCCACCTTATGCCGAGGAAAAATTAACGGGCGTTTTTGCGTGCAGGGCGGAATATCGCCCCAATCCCATCGCCATGACCACGTGCAAGATTCTGGCGGTCGATGAGGAGAAGGGGATCGTTCAGATCGCCGCCATCGACGCCTACAACGGGACGCCGATTGTGGATTTGAAGGGGTACTTTCCTGTGTGCGATCGGGTGAAAGAAGCGCGCATTCCAGAGTGGCTTTCAGATTGGCCTGAATGGATGCCCGAAGAAGGATTAGAGCTATGGGATTAGAGCCGTGAATTAGAACGAGCAAAGAGCACAGGGGCCTGGCCTTTTAGAAGCAGATATGACCGCCGACCCTTTGGGTTTCAGAAATCCAAAGGGTCGGCGGTCACGCCCCGATGAAACCAACTGCTTTCATACTAGGGCCAGGCCCCCGATACACAGAAAAGAGGCGGGAAGAGTTGGATTTGACACAGGGGTGAAAGTGTGGTAATGTATTGCCTTGTGGTCACGGGTTTTTGGGCCTGTATCAAGAAGGGTTCCCCTTTCTCCACCAAACGTTAACTTGAAAATTACCTCGTGTGTGGTATTATGGTGGTAGCCCAGCATCCTTTTCTCCTCCTTTGTGTGGAAGGGCGGGGTTTCGGGGGCACCCGCCCTTCTCCATTTGTGTGGGAGGTGGATTTGACAAAAATCCGGGTTTGTGGTAGACTATATTTGCCCATGAGGGTAGAGATACCTTAAAAAATTGGGAAAGGCGTCCCCACAGACTTGACAACAGACTTCTGATGTGGTATAATGTGGGGTACCTAAACGGTTGGGACCTTAACAACTGAAGAGTGATAGGAAGGTTACGCGAGTGTTTGGGCCTAAATAAGTCAAAACATTTACGGAGAGTTTGATCCTGGCTCAGGATGAACGCTGGCGGCGTGCCTAACACATGCAAGTCGAACGAGGCTGACAGATAGCAAATAGCAAATGGCAGATGGTTCGCCATCGGCTGTAGGCTGTGAGCCATCCGTCAGCTTAGTGGCGAACGGGTGAGTAATACGTAGGTGACCTGCCCCAAAGAGAGGGATAACTATTGGAAACGGTAGCTAATACCTCATGTGATCGGTCATTCAGTTGATCGATTAAAGCTCCGGCGCTTTGGGAGGGGCCTGCGGCCGATTAGTTAGTTGGTGGGGTAACGGCTCACCAAGGCGATGATCGGTAGCTGGTCTGAGAGGACGATCAGCCACACTGGCACTGAGACACGGGCCAGACTCCTACGGGAGGCAGCAGTGAGGAATATTGCGCAATGGGCGAAAGCCTGACGCAGCAACGCCGCGTGGGCGATGAAGGCCTTCGGGTCGTAAAGTCCTTTTCTGAGGGAAGAGGAAGGACGGTACCTCAGGAGAAGTCCCGGCTAACTACGTGCCAGCAGCCGCGGTAAAACGTAGGGGGCGAGCGTTATCCGGATTTATTGGGCGTAAAGGGCGTGCAGGCGGCTTTCTAAGTCGGACGTGAAATCTTTCGGCTTAACCGGAAGGGGTCGTTCGATACTGGGAAGCTTGAGGTCGGGAGAGGGAAGTGGAATTCCCGGTGTAGTGGTGGAATGCGTAGATATCGGGAGGAACACCCGTGGCGAAGGCGACTCCCTGGTCCGTACCTGACGCTAAG
>DAOULT010000102.1:0-41127 GCA_034417895.1 Anaerolineae bacterium
TGGCCCGTTTGAGTCCAAATCCGCCCCTAGATGTTGTAGTTAAAGTCAGTTGGACCACAACCTGTAGTAGTGATTGCCTTTGCCGTTAGCGCCCAAAAACACGAGCAACAATCTTTGCAACCGACTAACTCTCACGGGCTACCAGAGCAGAAGGCTCGGCTGCTCCAGGGCCTCGACTACATCTTGCAGAAAGCGGGCCGCCACTGCCCCATCCAGCACCCGGTGATCGGCCGACAGGGTCATGCTCATCAGCGGACGGATGGCTATTTCCTCCCCTGTCTCGCGCTCCACGACGATGGCGCGCCTGGCGATGCGTCCCACGGCCAATATGGCGCTTTCGGGGGGGTTGATGATGGCCGTGAAATGTTCTATGCCGTACATGCCCAGGTTGGTGAGCGTGAAGGTGCCGCCGCTGACGTCGTCAGGGGTAAGGAGGCCCTGGCGCGCCCGCTCGGTCAGGTCTTGTAACTGGCTGGCGATGTCAGCGATCCCCAACCGTTCCGCCTGTCCGATCACCGGCACAATCAGACCTTCATCCAGAGCCACGGCCACCCCGACGTTCGACGAGGCGTGTAGACGGACGGCCTCCTGGCCGGCCTCATCGACCAGGGAAGCGTTGACCCGGCGATGGCGTTGCAAGGCCCAGGCGCACACCTTGACCAATATGGCCGTGACGGAAATACGGGGCGCGCCGAGGGCTTCGGCGCGGGCGTTCAGTTCGTTACGTAGGGCCTGCGCCGCCGACATATCGGCTTCGACCGTCAGGGTAATGTGCGGCGCGGTCTGATAGCTGTGCTGCATACGGGTGGCGATGGTGCGCCGCATACCTTGCAGGGGTATCACTTCCGCCACCGATGGGGCAGCTAACATCGGCCGGCGCATCTGACTTACAGCAGCCAGTACGTCCGCTTCCTGCACCCGTCCACGTGGGCCGCGGCCCGCCACTTGGGCCAGGTCCAGGCCATGCTGGCGGGCCACGCGGCGGGCGGCAGGCGTGGCGCGCCGTTTCGCTTCTTTTACAGATGGCTCGACCGGGGCAGCAGCGAGTTGCACCAGGTAGGTTTCGACGTCCTGGCGTCTGACCTTGCCCGCCGGGTCAGCGGTCGGCACCTGGTTGAGGTCGATCCCGGCTTCTGCGGCCATGCGCTGCGCAACCGGCGTGGCGCGCCGCACCGGCGGGGCCTCTGCTTTTTTCACAGGGGCAGCCTGGTCACCCGGCAACTCCTCGCCTGGCTGCAATATGAAAGCGATGACCTCCGTCACCGGCACGACATCACCTTTCTGCACCAGGATGCCTCCCAGGATGCCGCTGGCCGGAGCCTCCACTTCCATGACCACCTTGTCGGTCTCCACTTCCATCAAAGGGTCGCCCTGTTCCACCGTATCACCTTCCTGGCGAAGCCAGCGCAGAACAGTAGCCTCTTCCTGGGTCATACCGAATTTGGGCATGATAATTGGGGTTGCCACCGCGTCTTTCCTCTCACCTGATCGGGATAGACAGGACTAATACTCGCCACGCACCAGGGCGCGCGCTTCGCGGACGATGTCCTCCACCTGGGGCACGGCGCGTCGTTCCAGTGCCCTGTTATAAGGAATGGGGACATCTAACCCGGCCAGACGGCGCACCGGGGCATCGAGATAGTCAAAGGCCTCGCTGGCTACCAGTTGGGCCACCACTTCTCCGCCAAATCCACCGGTGACAGGCGCTTCGTGCACCACCAGGGCCTTGCCGGTCTTGATCACAGATTGAATCATGGGCTGCGCATCGTAGGGCTTCAGGGTACGCGGATCTACCACTTCCAGCTCGATGCCTTCGGCGGCCAGTTGCTCCGCCGCTTCCAGCGCCCGTGATACCATAACTGAGGTAGCCACCACTGTCAGGTCTATGCCCTGGCGCTTGACGTCGCTTTTTGACAGCGGAACGGTATAGTATCCCTCGGGCACCGGCCCTTTGGTCTTATACAGAAGCTTGTGCTCCACGAAAATGACCGGGTTGTCGTCCTCGATGGAGGCCAACAAGAGGCCCTTGACGTCGTATGGCGTAGAGGGCATCACCACTTTCAAGCCGGGCACGTGCACGAACCAGGCTTCCAGGCTCTCCGAATGTTGGGCCGCCGCCCCTGTGCCCGACCCCGCCGGAGTGCGCAGCACGAAGGGTACCGTCGCCTTGCCCCCGAACATAAAGCGTATCTTGGCCGCCTGTAGCACCAACTGCTCCATCGAGAGGGTGATGAAATCCATGAACTGGATTTCAGCCACCGGCCTCATGCCCGTCACGGCCGCGCCGGTTGCCGCCCCGGCGATGGCCGCCTCCGAAATGGGGGTATCTCGCACCCGCTCCGGGCCGAACTCCTCTAACAGGCCGTCCGATACGCCGAAGGCGCCGCCATACACCCCCACGTCTTCGCCAAACAGAAAGACGCGCTCGTCGGCCCGCATAGCCAGTTGCAGCGCCTCGCGCACCGCCTGGGCATAGGTGATCTCTCGTTGTTCCTGCTCAGACATATACACCATCCATAATCGAGTCTTCATCCAGCCTGACGCTGCCCCAGGTCGGGGTTGCACCAGCCACCACCGCCCGGAGACCCTGGCCCTGGATGCCAGGCTGGAGTATTATACCACTGCTCCACCACCTGGTCAAGCTTCCTTCGAGATAATTCAAAAACACACTACATGTTGTGATCTTCCATCTAAAAACTAATGACCAGGTAAGATACTAAAACAACCATTGACGGTATGTAATGTAACTTAACTCTGGTCATTAACATATAATTTTTTTCACATATATTTTTGCCGAACGAAGCGCTAAAGGCAATCGGCTGGCGACGTTGACCGCATCCGCTGCCTGGCTATTCTCACACTTCGACGTCTCCTAATTCCGCGCTGCGGTGTTGGGTCGGCAGGCTGGCAAACCCGCCGCTGGAATCGATGCGCCCCCTGCTTCCCAGGAGACGAATTTTCTCCCGCACTCTGTCCTTGACCCTTTCTCTGGAGATGGCTACAATTTTGCGCATATCAAGCTCGTCCGGCATCTCAGCCAGCCCTTCTTTCAAACCGGCCATGAAGCCCTGCCGGAGATAGGTGTCTATGTTCACCTTACACACACCGTGTTCGATGGACTCCACCACGCTCTCGTGTTTCACTCCTGACGAGCCGTGCAAAACCAGAGGGATGTTTACTTTGTGGTGGATCGCTTCCAAACGGTCGATGTCCAGGGTAGCCTCCCGGCCGGTCATGGCGTGTATCGAGCCTACGGCCACCGCCAGGAAATCGGCCTCGGTCAGGTCGATGAAGGTTTTGGCCTGATCGGGGTCGGTCATGGCTGCTTCCACGTCTTTGGCCGTCACCCCATCGCTGATCTTGAGCACTTTTCCTAATTCCGCCTCGACCGGGATGCCACAGGCGTGAGCAATCTGGCACACCCTGCTGGTGATCTCCACGTTTTCCTCGAAGGGGCGTTTGGAGCCATCGTACATCAGCGAAGTAAAACCGGCCCTCAGACAACGCACGTTCTGGTCAAAATCGGTGCCGTGATCGAGGTGGAGGACAACAGGGATGTCGGCCAGGGCGGCGGCGATCTTAACCAGGCCGGCGGCTAAATCCAGCCCGGCATAACGGATGGCCCCCTGACTGACCTGCAAAATAACGGGCGCTCTCTCCTCCTGGGCGGCCTCCACGATGGCCTGCACCATTTCCATGTTGTTGGCATTGAAAGCGCCTATAGCGTAATGGCCCCTCAGGGCCTGCTTCAGTATCTCTTTGCTGGTTACCAGCGGCATTGTTGATCTTTCTCTATTCTCCTGGGTTGATTTTAGATTTCTACCACGTCCTTTGGAACACTACCTCAAAGGAATAGTGGTAGAGAGTGTTACCGGCCGTCACGCCGGCCTCGCTACAGGGTTCGTCTATGGGGATATCGGGTGAAATGCCTGTCGCTACCTCGCTGCGGGCGTCCATGATCTCTACGGAGTGAGTGCCCTTGAACATGGGGAAGTCCACGAAGCCCGGCGAGATCTCCATCTTTTTGCCCGTGAGCAATTCGGCTCCGTCAGGTCCCCACGAAACCCAAACCCTGGTGTTGGGGATACCGTTGCCCTCTTTATCGAGAACGGTGATGTAGATATTATGCCCGCCCTTGTTCTCGCAGGGGGTCAGTTTGCGCACTTTCACCAGCCTGAAGTCCACGTCCGGGAGGGGGGTGGCGGTAGGCTCTTCCGGCGTAGGGGTATCGGTTGGCCGCGCCGGAGGTGAGGTAGGGCGTGGAGTAGGCGTATCGGTGGGGGGGATGGTCGTCGCGGTGGGCAACGGCGTAGGCGTGAAGGTCGGCGTCGAAGTCGGTATAGGCGTATCGGTGGGGGTGGGCGTGATGGTGGGCGTATTGGTGGGGGTGGCGGTGTTGGTGGCGGTAGGGGTCACAGTCTGCAAAAAGGCCATGGACCGCACGCCCACGTTTTCCATAGAGAAAGCGGAGATGATCGTCACCGGGGCGCTGATGCCGCAAAGCCAGATGAAAAGCAAGAAGATGCCCACCACCCGCAATTGCCCCCCTATAGTCCGGGAAGCAAACCAACCGGCCGCCCCGCCGATAAGGTCGTCTATACGCTGAAACAGCCCTTTAGAAACAGGGGCTTCAGGCGCCGGCGTTCTGTCCGAGGCCGATCCGGCCCGGCGTTCACGCCCTCTGGCATCCACCGCCCTGATGCGAGTGGTGGTCGTTCCTCTGGACTTTCTGACCACTATTGGCAGTCTGATCTGCGTTGTTTCAGCGGCCATCCCGCTGGCCCTGACATAAGAGGCTCTGCGTCTCACGGTGGTCGTATCGCCTGCTCTTCGTCCTGTCTTAGCCGCCCTGCCTTTCACGATGGCCGTATTGGCTGCCTTTCGTTTGGTCGTGGCCGTCTTGCCCCTGGCGGGAGCCTTATCGGCTGACTTTCGTCTGGTCGTGGCCGTCTCACGTTTCACCATGGCCGTCACGGTGGCTCGGCGTCTTTGCGGCGAGGGCCTGGCCGCCGGCGAGGGTGGCGCACCGGACGCTTCGGAGTCAGGCTCGGCAGCCATTTCCAGCGCCAGCCGGTCGTAGGCTCGTTTTAGCCGTTGGCTGAGCACGCGGCTGATCTTCACCGCCAGATGGGGGTATGTGGTCAATAGTTCGTCCAGATGGGCTTTGCTCAGCGCCCAAAGCTCAACGTCGGTGAGGGCCTGTACCATAGCGGAAGGAGAACCTTCGGCCAGAAGCGAGGTTTCGCCAAAAAAATCCCCCTTAGCCAGCGTGTACAGGGTAGTGACTTTTCGTCCCGCCGAAGATAAAACCCGGACCTCACCCGATTCGATGAGGTACATCACGTCTACAGGCTCATCTTCGGCCAGGATCAACTCCCCGGCCCTGTACCTGACGGAGTGTAATCTCTCCCCGATATCTTTCAGGTGTGTTTTCGGCAGGTCGCTCAGCAGCGACATCTCACCCAGGTGTTGGGTGGTAAAATGCTGGTCGGCCTCGGCCAGACGGGCGCTCAGCGTTTCGGTCAAAGCCAGGTTAAGGGCCGGATATTGGATCACCAAATCGCTGAAATCCGAACGGTACAAGGTCCAGAGGGTAACGTCGGTTACGGCTTTGGCCGCCATCGAGCGGGTTTTGCCCGTCAGCAGGGCCATCTCCCCGAAGAAGTCGCCTTCTTGCAGGTAGGCCAGCACCTCCTGTTCGGAAGCAGCGTCGGAGACAAGCTGCACCTCTCCCGACTCGATGATGTACAGCGCGTCGCCCGGCGAACACTCAGCGAAAACTAATTCGCCCCCAGGGACGCACCGCAAAAGCAGGCGTCTGGACACGCCTGGCAAAACGTCAGCGGACAGGGAAGAGAAGAGCGGAATCTTCTTCAAGTATTCTACAGCCTGGGCCTGGTCTTCAGGGCCAAGATGAGAGCGGAGCACCCGGCTGAGGGTCAGGCGGATAGAGGGGTATTGGGCCGCCAGTTGCTCAAAATCCTCCAGATTCAGCGCCCACAAAGTGGTCGTGGTCAGAGCTTGAGCGTCGGCGGTGTAGGGCCTGGCCGTGAGCAGGAGCATCTCGGCGAAGGCCCGGCCCTCTTCCAGTTCAACGAATTTCCCATCGCCGGCCGGAGATAACCTGACCCGCCCCTTCTCGACGATGAACATGGCTTCTGCCGCCTGGCCGGCTCTGAAAATGAAGTCCCCTTGTTCGTACTCTCTAAGCTCCAGCTTATCGGCCACGGCGGCCAGCTCTGCGGAAGAAAGGTCAGCCAGAAATGGAAGGGATTTGAGGCGCTGTTCGACCAGGTAGTCCTTGAGGGGGGCGATGCGCGAGCCAAAGGCCAGACTCAACTTCAGACCGAGGGAGGGATAGTCGAAGATCAAATCTCGCAGATCCCGTCCCAGCAGGGTCCACAGATGAACGTCGGCGGCTATATAACTATCCACGCCTCGGGCCTGGCCCAGAAGCAGGTCAGCTTCTCCCACCAGGCTGCCCGGCCCCAGATTGGCGATGACCGCCTCTCCATCGGTCACCAGTTTCACCCAGCCCGAGTCGATGAGATACAGAGCGCGACTGGGATCCCCGGTAGCGAAGAGAGTTTCACCTTTCCTATACTGCTCAAGACGCATTCTTTCCGCCACGCAGCGCTGTTCTTCTGCGGAGAAGTGGGCGAAAAGAGGAGCGTTCTTGATAAGCTGCAATTTCACTTTACGGCGCTTACCTCCCTTGATCTCCCTCATCAACTGTCTGGCACTAGTATGAAAGCAGTTGGTTTCATCGGGGCGTGTGACCGCAGACCCTTTGGGTTTTAGAAACCCGAAGGGTCGGCGGTCATATCTGCTTCCAAAGAGCCAGTCACTTTTGTTGCCGTTTCAAGGTACCTTCTGAAAAACGAGCTGCCATGAGGGAGATCCTTCCCTTGCAGAGCAATCCTCAGTGAAAGCCACACCACGGGCTACGTCGTCGCTGTCCGTAACAGCAATATCATACACCATTCCTGCTTTCATGTCAAAGTCGGCATAACCAGGATCCACCTCGGGTTTCAGGCCGGTGAAGAACACCTCTTCTCCTTCCCCTTCCTCTCCCGACCACCAGACTTTGATCTCCTCTCCGGGGACGCCCTGTCCGTCCTGGTCTCTGACGTAGATCAGAACGCGTCCCTGATCCTCTTCCTCGTCGCACAGGCGTTCTCTACTGAGCAGGCGGTAGACCACGGCAGGCGTGGGAGAGACGGTCGGCGTGGCCGTGGCGGTGGGCGTCTCGGTCGGCGTGGCCGTGGCGGTGGGCGATGACGTGGCGGTGGGCGGGGGCAACGTTGGAGATGGAGCGAGAGTAGGCGTTGAAGTTGGCCCGGGGGTGGGGGTCGAGATAAAAACTAATATGGCGCTGCTGCTTGCTCCCAGAGCGTAGGCCAGCCTGGACAGATTGCGCGTGACGGCTACCTCCCGCCCTTCCCGGATATATCTTTCCGCCAGAGCGATCACCGTTTGACCGCCACCCTCTTCCCCCAAAGCCCTCAACCGTCTTTTAGCCTCATCCAGGTCTCCGTCGAGAGAATAGGCGGCGCTTATCAAAACGATGTACTCTTCTTTAAGTTCCGGCCGCAGATCAACCGGATCGGTATCGTAATATTGTACCGGCCAGACCTGCCAGGTCAGGGTCAGGCCCAAACCTGAACCGAGAGCCAGACCCGCCAGCAGAGCCATCCACAAAAGCCTTTGTCCGCCTGTCCTGAACTCGGATTGTTGGTTGGGAGCCTTACTGGCCGGTACAATATCACGAGGCCGATTCTGTGCTCCATGTGTCTCACCACTGTCGTTGGAAAACGACTTCATAGGAATAATGCCCCGCACAAAGCAGATTTTGTTGTCGCTTCTGGGCGCAATCCTGTTCATCACAGCAATATTCGCCCCCGATCAAATCTCCCAGCGGTGGCTCTTCAGAATCGAGCCAGCGGGTGGCCTGGCTGGTGTAGTTTCGGCCTGAAACATCGCCTACCACCTGCACCTGATAAGCGCCATGCATCTCAAACTCGACCAACCCCGGTTCCTTGGCGCCCGAAGTGATGCGGTTCGCCCCTCCTGGCCACGAAGTTTCCATCACCACGCCGTTCAAAGGCTGAGCGTCGTTATCCACCACCAACACCCGGAGAAGGTGATTGCCCTCGCACCCCCCGTTTTCGTGGATAGTCAGGATCCGCTGGACAGCCACCTGGAAATCGACGGGCGGCGTAGGGGTCTCAGTTGGTGGTGGAGGGCTGGGGGTAGGAGTCGGCGGCTCAGGGGTGGCGCTGGGCGGTACGGGGGTAGGGGTGGGCGGCACAGGCGTCGCGGTGGCGGTGGCAGTCCAGGTAACGGTGGGCGTCGAGCTGGGCAGCGGCGTGGACGTGGGCGTGATAGTGGGCGTGGGGGTAGCAACGTAGGCCAACATGTCCTCGCTGCTCACGCCTAAAGCCTGGGCCAGAGCTACCAAAGGACGTACCTCAGCGACCTCTGCTCCAGCAGCCATGTATCTTTCGGTCAGGTCGGCCACAAACCGGGCCACATCGGATACCTCCAACCTAGCCAGACGTACCTGGGCCTGCTCCAGATCGCCATCAAGAACGTAAGCGGCGCCGACCATGACAACGTAGTCATCTTTGTGCTCTGGTCTCAAATCAACGATATCGGTGTCGTAGTACTGGACCGGCCAGAACACCCAGCCTACCAGCAGACCCACCAGGAAGCCAGCCACGCTTCCCACCAATATTACAAGAGCCAGGGCCTTTTTGCCTGTAATGATCATCAATCAGGTAGTGTAAAACACCATAGGGCGATAGTCACCATCAACGCCATTATTATACCCTAATTTTTGCCCGGGAGCAAATGCGTTAAAACCCGACTCCCGAACCAGGGGCTTTCCGTGAGCCTTAGCCTTTGACGATCCGCCATCCGGTTTTTTCGATGGCGTACTCGATCCCGCTTTGCAGGTTGGCCTGGGTGGCGATGCTGGATAGATCCACTCCCAGGGACACGACGGTCTGCGCCACCTCGGGCGAGATGCCCACCAGCACGCACTCCGACCCCAACAGCGCCGCCGCCTGCGTCACCTGCAAGAGATGATTGGCTACCCCGGTGTCCACCACCGGCACGCCCGTGATGTCAATGAGCACCGCTTCGGCCTGGTGGCGGCCAACGGCTTCCAGCAAGGTCTCCATGATCTGTTGAGCGCGCCCGGTGTCAATGCTGCCCACCAGGGGCAGAACCAGCACCCCCTCCAGCACGGGCACGATGGGGGTGGATAGCTCCCGTAGAGCCTGGCGCTGGGTCTCGATGATCTCCTGTTGCAGACGAGCCTGTTCCTCATTAGCTTTTGCCAGCTCGGCCGTCCGTTCCTCCACCCGTCGTTCTGACTCGTCGCGCGCTTTTTGTAGTTCCTCCTCCACCTGCCTGCGCTCCGCGATCTGCTCTTTCAGTGTAGCATTGGCTTTTGAAAGCTCGGCCGTCCGTTCCTCCACCCGTCGTTCTAACTCGTGGCGCGCCTTTTGCAGCTCCTCCTCCGCCTGCTGGCGCTCAGCGATGGTTTCCTCAAGAGCGGCGATGTAAACCACGCTCAGGGCCGCCCGCGCCCTGTCCTGGATGTCGTCGGCCAGACGAGTGACAGCGAGCATTGTTTTTGGCTCATCGGCATAGCTCTCGGCAATAAACTCGGAAATGACGTGGCGCACGGCCGAGATCGTATCCTGGGTATCCTTGATCGTGTAGCCCTGTCTGACCCGCTCCTTGCCAATCGTTTCCCAGAAGATGGCATAACTGCCGGGGTCTTCGGCAAAGCTGCGCCGAAATGCTTCGTACCCTACCGCGGTTCTGGGCCGGAGCTCCTCGAAGGGGATGTGGGCATAGGCGCCCTCAGCCATCCCGAGAATGTGTCTGGAGCAGCGATCAATTAGCTCCTCCTGGTGTTCTCGTAGCAGACGGGCAAACTCCAGACTCTCGGGCGGCAGAGCAAAAGAGTCTCTACTCATCTTAACCTCCTTCTAACTTGAGATGCGCCGGGCAAGCGATTGGGGACAGCCGCCTCCAACTTCATCACCTCCCGCACCGAAATTCCTTTCCAATCTCCCAGAGGAGTAAATTATAGTTTGGTGAGTTGATAATATTGTATCATATTTTTGAGCAAAGCTCAAAGAGAGAACGCTAAAAAGCAATGTGTCCCTGGCGAAATCCTGGAGACTGCTGCCAGGCGCCAGACACCTTACGCATCGTGTGGGGGTGCAAAAGGGGAGACAGTTTGACAAAAAGGACAACCTTCAGTGTACGATTACCAAAACACGGAGGTTATCCCATGATCCAATCATACACCACAAAGGTTGTCTACAGCTATTATAGCACAGAAGTTTGTCCATTGCAAATTGACAATTCCCTCCAGACAGGAGCACCGATTTTAAGAATTATGGCAACTATGCATTCCTTTTGGGAGCAAATCAGCACAATTTTCCACAGCAGAAAGGGATCAGAGTAACCGCTTTTCAGCCCCCAATCGACTAAAATCGGTGTTCCTGTTCCCTCCAGACTGAGCGGTAGTTAAAGTGAGCATGCTGGTTTGGAGCAGGGGCCAGGCCCAAAGGCGGCTGTTCTCCTGGACCGGACTGTCATGGAAGCGACTTTGTTAAGATAAATAACTCTGATAATATACATATCATATATAGACAGATTTTTATATCTTGACAAAATTTGAATTTCACGATATACTAATCATGTAAATGATGACAATATAGCGGCAATTACGATGTTATCTCAATATAATGTCGTTCTTTTCGTCGAACAGGGAGAGGACGGTTTTTCAACAACGACTAAAGTCGTTACTACAAGCTATCAAAATCTGTGTGGCGGAGTACTACACACATTATACGAGGAGGAAAAAGATGTGAAAAAGCGAATACTTTCCCTGATACCGTTCCTCGCTATTGCAGTGTTACTCCTGGTGTTGTGGGCGTTTACAGCCCAGGCCCAGGAGCCAGGCGAGGAACCCATGGCTGAGCCAGAAGGTCATCCACCCAGAGGAGTACTCATGGTGGGAGCGCCGCCTTCAATGCCTTCCCAGGAACAACCGCCACCCGAACGTGGTCAGCGACCTCCCTCCCCCACTGGCGGGGAAATGGGCGCCATGAGTATAAGCGCCCAGGAATTTGCGCCGCCGGGCGACATGGGCGGCCCCTTTGAACAAAACTTCCTCTTCGACGACGTAGAAGGCGCAAGCATGTGGACGGCCACCGGCCTGTGGCATGTGGTCAATGGCAGCAGCCCTTACCCCAACAAATACAGCGGGGCCAAGAGCTGGTGGTTTGGGCAGGACAGCACCGGCAACTACGACACCGGCGCACAAGCCTACGGCACCCTGCGGACCACAAACCCCATCACCATCCCCGCCGGCGCGAGGGCGGCCTGGCTGCGCTACTGGAGCTGGGAGCTGACCGAGAATACCGGCACCCAATGGGACACCCGCAAGGTCAAGGTCATGCGGGGCGGCACCCTCCCGCTGGAGCAATACGTCGAACAATCTCAGGAGAGCTACGGCCAGTGGCGCATGCACCTGGTCGATCTCAGCTCGTTCACACATCCGACCTGGAACACCCCCATCTACCTCCAGTTCGAGTTCGACTCCGTGGATGAGGGCGACAACGCCTACCGCGGCTGGTATCTCGACGACATCGCCGTGGGCTACGACGACATTCAAGTCGCGGTCGATACTGACAGTCACCCCTCTATCTCGTATCAGACCGATCCCTACGTGATGTACGGTCTGCCCGGCCAGCAGGTTCAGCTCCAGTCTTTGTCTCTCTGGAACTACACAGGCACCTCTCAGCGGTTCACCACCGAGGTGACCTGCGACTGGACGGTGATAGGTTCCTGGCAGGGGCCGCCTTTCTTGTGGCAGCCGTCGTCACAGTTGCCTGCCGGCGACTATGCTTTGAAGACAGAACCGTTCCAGGTGCAGGTTCCGGCCACCGCCCCCGTAGGCACTTACAAAGACGTCGCCATGGTCTCCCATTCGGACCTGGGGCCCACCCCGCGCAACACCACCACAGCTCGGGTCTACGTTGGTAATGTACACCACGTCAGCCACCAGATCACCGACGACGGCAGCGGCCAGAGCCGGGGCAACGGCAACGGCCAGATCGACCCCGGCGAGCGCATCGAAATGGTGGTCAACCTCAAAAACGACACGGGGCAGTTAAGAAGCGGGGTGTACGCCAAAATTGATGACAACCAGAACATGGCCTGGTCGGACGACGAGGAGAAGTACGGCGACATCCAGAATGGAGCCGCCGCTTCCTCCGTGGGCAAATACGTCTTTGAAGTGCCCCGCTGGATGCTGTGGGGCGCGGAAATCCAGTTCAACATGTACAGTATTTGCGACACCAGCGGGTGCAACTGGTCAGACACCTTCACCGACACCGTGTCCGCGCTGGGCCTCAGCGCCCGGGCCGGGGCTTCGCCTGTGAACCACCACTCTTTAAGAGTGTACAACAACACCGGGACAACCACGGCCTTTACCCTCAGCGTCTCGGACAACACCTGGCCGACCACCGTCTATCCTACCGTTACGATCTCTCTGGGTAATGGTTACGGTACGAAAGTCACCGTTACGGTGGACGTCCCGGCCAGCGCCAACCCCGGCGACGAGGACGGAGCGCTCTTGAAAGCCGCCTCGGTAGTCAGCCCCAACCTTTCCGCCTGCGGCCACATTTCCACCACCAGGATGATCACCGACTGGGTGCAGATCTACTGCGACGACAGCCGCGCAGCCGGGACGGCGGATGCTGCTTACCTGGCCGTCATCCAGAGCATGAACGCCTGGCAGGTGTCCGAAGGCCATAACCAAAAGTCGAACCCGGCTGTGACCGCCCGCCGCTACAACGACACCGTGGCCTACGCCTGGCAAGAGAGGCGTAACAACATCGCTGGAGACCCCATAGACGAGGTGCTGTTCGGGGCCAGAAAGATGGACGGCTCGGTGGCTATCGCCGTCGCCAGGCTGGCCGATCACTACAACGATACCACCACTCCTCAGTACACGGGAGGGGCTGCCATCGCCGACCGGGACCCGTCCATCGCCTGGGTGCCCACCAACGGCAAGGTGGTCATCGCCTGGGAGCGGTATCACAAGGTTGGAACAACCTGGCTCACTGATATCTACTACGCCATCTACGACATCAGCGGGACGCTGGTGGTCAGCCCCACGAACCTGACAAACTTTGAGAAAATGTACGCTGATGGTAGTAACCCATCTGTGGAAGCCTTCCACGGGGGCAAAGTGGCCGTGGTGTGGGAAGGCCGCGGGAACGAGGAGGGCGTCATCCTGGACGCAAACGGCAACTCGCTCACCCCCCGCTTCAACCTGCCGTATGGCGATGATCTCACGCTTTCGCCGCTTCGCACCAGCAACAAGTTGCTGCTGACGTATAGGGCATCTGATAATGAGGTCCATTACGATACTCTGGACAGTGTGGGAAAGGTCGCCTCAGGAGGCACGTGGGTCTATGGGGTGCACCTGCCGGCGAACCAGACGCTGAACCAGGCCCCGGACGCCGCGAACCTGTCCGACGGGCGCATCCTGCTGGCCTGGAGCTCGCACGACAATATTACACAGGACGACCTGATCCACTACGGGGTGATATCCTCCACCTACAGCGCCCCTGCGGCTTCGGTCAGCGGCATGGGCCTGGGGAGCGTCGTGGTCACGCCCACCGTTCTGCACAATCCCTGGGGCAACAGGGGCCAGGATGTCTCCGTCATCGGCGACGGGTCGGGCAACGCCGTTCTCACCTGGGAAGATGACAGCACTGCCGACCTCTGGTACGCCTGGGTGTCCAGCGACGGCACAGTCCTCACTCCGCCCAGGGTCTACTGGACTTCCTATAACAACCTGGCCCTGTCTGGTAGCGGCGGGCAGGGTAACGGCGGGATGGCGATACCGTCCGTGATCCTGCCGCAGTTGACCATCACCAAGAGCGCGGCTTCGCAGGTGTATGCCGGCGAGCTGCTGACTTACACCATCACCGTCTCCGAAACGACCGGAGCGGCAGACGCTACCGGGGTGGTGGTGACGGATACCGTGCCCGTCAGCTCCACTTTCCAGCGCTTTGGCGGCGACTACTACGGTTCGATATTCTACGTCGATTCCACAGCGTTAGTGTCGTGGTCGAACCTGAAGATAACTGAGGGGACGAGCATTAAACTGCACTTCGTGGTCAAGGTCAGCGAGATGCCCACCGACACGTCCTTCTACGTCACCAACGACCAATACCGGGTGACGAGCAGCGAACAGGGAGTGACCACCGGCCCGGGCGGCGCGATCGAGACCCTGGTGGGGGCGAAGGATCTCTACCTGCCCATTGTGAGGGGGAGAACGCCCTATACCACTCCTATCATCACCACTACCGTTATCTGGCCATGACCGCCGGTTAAAAAAAGCAAAAGTCAGGCTCCAACTGTCCGTCGGGGCCTGACTTTTTTATCTCGCGGCGGCTTGCTGCTTGCTGCTACCTCACCGCCGGGCCGAGAGCGCAAGGGCCGAGGGCGCATTTGCCGCAGCAATCGCCTGGCTCCAGGTCGGCGTAGAAACGGTCTACCTGGTTTAGATACTCGTAGCAGCCCTTTCGGTCCAGCCCTTCCTCGGACAGCGCCCCGACGGGACAGTCCTCGACGCAGACCAGGCAGCTCCCGTCGTAGTGGTACAGGCAATATTCCTCTTCCACCTGGGGGGTGGCTTCCAGCTCGGCGTCCAGCACCACCGTGCCAAACCGCCCGGCGCACCCGGCTGGAGTGATGAGCATGTGATGCAGGCCAAAGCTCCCCAGCCCGGCGATGGCGGCCACGCTCTTGTGTGACCAGCGGCTAACCAGTTCGACGGGGTCGAAGTTATGGGTAGGCGGCTCGTTGGCGGCTCGCACTCCTCTGGCGGCCAGTTCTTCTTTCAGGGTCTCGCATATCCTGGCGATCAGGCGGTTGGTCTCCACGTAAGCTACGACCCATTCCCGCGCCGTGTAATCGTGGTGGCGGTTGGCCTGCACCACGCTTTCGGCAAAGGGCAGGAAAAAGGCCAGGACGCTTCTGGCCCCCGGCAAAAGGTCAGGGGGCAGCAGGTGATCACGGGCCAGGGTCTCGGTCCTTATCCTGAGAAAGTGCGGATCGTCGGCGCGGGCATAGCCGATCAGGGGCCGACGGTAGGGGGTGATCGTTCCCGCCTTCCCCACCTCCCGGTCGATGATCTCCTGGATGATAGTTTTCAAAGTTTTGTGGCTTTTCATCTGCTGAACGCTCCCTCCAAAATGTGGCTAACCCTTCCTCACAAATGAACTCCACGTAGTATACAGCCGGGCGCTCGAATAGTCAAAGCCGACACGGATTCTTTTTGGAATCCGCCACCCCCATCCGTGAAATCTGTGAGCCTGAGCCGGGTCTGCTGTGTTTGCCTTTTCACCGGCGGTTGAGTATAATCAAGACAACCGCTGGAGAGAAGGTGCAGGTGTAGCATGGAAAGAGTATCGGAAAGGGTATCTGCTTTACCCCTGAAAGGGGCCAGCGTGACCATCCGCACTATGGTCAGAGAGGACCTGGACGAGATGCAAAGGTGGCCGCTCTTCACCGACCCTCTGCTGATCGCCGTAGACGTTCCCAGGCGCAGCCGGGCCGAAAACGATATCTGGTTCTGGAATCGCCTCAACGACTCCCGCCGCCGACTGTACGCCATCGAAGACGAGAACGGGCGTTTTATCGGGAGTTTATCTCTACGGGAGATCAGGGGACGAGAATCGGCCCGGCTGGGCATCACCATAGGGGCCAATGACGTGGGCCAGGGCTATGGCACCGATGCCATCCGCACCTTTCTGGCCTATTACTTCGGGGAGTTGGGCTTTAGCACCCTTTACCTGGACGTATCAGCCACCAACGTCAGGGCCATCCGCTGCTATGAGAAATGTGGCTTCAAGTATTTCAGCAGCCACTACCGGCTGGCGGGCAGCGATGAACGTCTGGCCTTCCTGAAAAAAGAGAAGTACCGCCCCTTCAGACGCTTTTTCAAAAGAGAAAAAGGCCACAACATGGCCCTTTTCTACGACATGAAAATAGAGCGCCACGAATGGCAGCGACTCAGGACAGCAAGGCCAGCACTACTCCCCCGGCCATGACCGAGCCAATCTGACCGGCCGTGTTGGCGCTCATGGCCTGCATCAGAACGAAATTGGAGAAATCCTCCTCCTGGGCAAACTTGTGCACCACGCGGGCCGACATGGGAAAGGCCGAGATGCCCGCCGCTCCGATCAGGGGATTGATCTGGCCCCCCGAAAGGCGACACATCAGCTTGCCGAAGAGCAGCCCGCCGGCCGTGTCCAGGACGAAGGCCAGCAGCCCCATGACGATGATCACTATAGTCTGGGTATTGAGAAAGCTCTCGGCCATCATAGTGGAGCCGATGGTCAGCCCCAGAAAGATGGTCACCACGTTGACCAGTTCGTTCTGGGCCGCCTGGCTCAAGCGGTCCACCACCCCGCACTCGCGCATCAGGTTGCCGAACATCAACATGCTGATCAGGGGCGCAGCCAGAGGCACCAGCAGCGAGGTGATCAGGGTGATGACCATGGGGAACAGGAGGCGCGTTGTTTTGGAGATGGGCCGCGAGGTATAGGGCATCTTGATAGCCCGTTCCTCTTTGGTGGTCAGCAAGCGCATGACCGGCGGCTGGATGATGGGCACCAACGACATGTACGAATAAGCGGCCACGGCGATGGGGGCCAGCAGATGAGGAGCCAAGACCGCAGACACGTAGATGGAAGTCGGGCCATCAGCCGAGCCGATGATCCCGATGGAAGCCGCCTCTTCGATGTTGAAGCCTAGCATGGCCGCCACCAGCAACGTGCCAAAAATGCCAAACTGTCCGGCTGCTCCCAGGATAGCCAGTTGAGGATTTTCCAGCAAAGGGCCAAAATCGGTCATGGCCCCTACCCCGATGAAAATCAACAAGGGAAACAATTCGTTCCGAATGCCCATCTGGTAGAAAACGCCAAACAAGCCCAACTCTTCGGACACGGGCTGGCTCAACTGCATCTCCAGGATGCCGGCCGTCATGCCCGTCAGCGGCAGGTTAGCCAGGATCGCTCCCACCCCGATGGGCAGGAGCAGCAGAGGCTCGTACTCTTTGCTGATAGCCAGGTAGATCAGGACGCCGCCAGCGGCCATCATCACCAGGTTGCCCCATGTCAGGTGGAGCGGCCCCTGGAACAGAAACTCAAGCAAATGACCCCAGTCCACGCACACTCTCCTTTATCTTTATTCCATCATTCGCAGGTGAACAACAAAGCGCCGTAGTCCACTACCTGCCCCTCCCTCACCTCCACGCTGGCGATGGTGACTGCGGCGGTGGCGCGCACGACGTTTTTCATCTTCATGGCTTCCAGGCAGCACAAGGGTTGTCCGGCCTGCACCCTGTCGCCGACCTGCACCTGAATGTCCATGATGTTGCCCGGCATGGGGGCGGTGATATTTTTGGCCGTGGGCGCAACTGCCGCAGAGGGGCCTGGCGCCGGCATAGGTTCCGCCGCCGGCAGAGGAGCAGAGACCGGGGGTGCCTTTTGCGCCGACTGTTCCGAGACAGGCGGCGGCGCCTCCCACTCGACCACGTAGGGTTTGCCGTTGACGATGACCTTTAACGGCGAACTGTGCAGGTCGCCAAATTCCACCTCGTAGGGCACGCCGTTGACCACCACGTTAATCTTCTTGCCTGCCAGCTTCATCTAACTATCCTCTCCACACCCTTAACTGTTCAATGTGAGCAGCCAGCCCCCAGGGGCTAAGCTGGCCTGTTTCAAGCGTCTGGCCCAGGGCGGCCTGGCTTTGTTCCAGCGTTTGCAGCTTGACCAGCGCCAGGCTGATGGCTGCCACCACCGCTTCGTGTTCGTAACCTGTCGCTTCTACGTCTGTCGTTTCCTCGGCATGGGTGGCCGCCACCTCCTTCGCGGGATCGGGGGGACGAAAAACCCAGGCCAGAATATAAGTAGCCAGGATCACCAGCCCCAGGGCCAGGAAAACCAGCCCCATGCCAATAACGGTAATTCGCAGAGCTTCGACCACGTTAAACCCCCTATATCCTCACACTTACACCATATAGTTACAATGGAATATTGCCGTGCTTCTTGGGCGGCAGGGTGGCCCGTTTGTCCCGCAACAGTTCCAGGGCGGCGATCAGGCGGGGGCGGGTCTCGCCGGGGACGAGGATGTCATCCACGTGACCGCTGGCCGCGGCCGTATAGGGCGTGGAAAACTTCTGGCGGAACTCTTCCTCCAGGCGAGCGCGTTCCTCTGCCGGGTTGTCCACCTTAGCCAGTTCTCTGCGGTACAAAATGTTGACCGCCCCTTCGGCCCCCATGACGGCGATCTCCGCCGTGGGCCAGGCGAAGGTCAGATCGGTGCGGATGTATTTGCTGCTCATCACGATGTAGGCCCCGCCGTAGGCTTTGCGCGTCACCACCGACAGCTTGGGCACGGTAGCCTCGCTGTAGGCGTATACGATCTTGGCCCCATGGCGGATGATGCCCCCGTGCTCCTGCCTGACCCCCGGCATGAACCCCGGCGAGTCCACGAAAGTGACCAGCGGGATATTGAAGCAATCGCAGAAGCGGACGAAGCGGGCGATCTTGTCTGCGGCGTCAATGTCGATCACTCCGGCCAAAACCATCGGCTGTTGAGCCACCACCCCTGCCACCTGGCCGTGCAGGCGGGCAAAACCGACGATCGCGTTCTGGGCAAAATGCTCGTGCACCTCGAAGAAACTGTCCCGGTCGAAGACGCGCCGGATGACCTCTTTCATGTCGTACCCGGCGCTAGGGTCGGTGGGCACGATGGCGTTGAGTTCTTCGTCCATGCGCCAGGGGTCATCCGTGGGGTCAACGGCTGGCGGAGAGGCGGCGTTGTTGGGCGGCAGGTAACTGAGCAGCTTTTTGGTCAAGGCCAGGGTGTGTTTCTCGTCCTGGGCGGCGAAGTGAGCCACCCCGCTGCGCGTGGCGTGGGCCATCGCTCCGCCCAGGGTCTCGAAGTCTACCTCTTCTCGCGTCACCGTCTTGATGACCTCTGGCCCGGTGATGAACATGTGGCTGGTCTCCTGGGTCATAATGATAAAATCGGTCAGGCCAGGAGAGTACACCGACCCCCCGGCGCAAGGGCCTACCATCACCGAAATCTGGGGAATGACGCCGCTGGCCTGGGTGTTGCGCCAGAAAAGCTCGGCGTAACCGGCTAGGCTGTACAGCCCTTCCTGGATGCGTGCTCCCCCCGAATCGTTGATGGTGATGAACGGCACGCCGGCCTCCAGAGCCAGGTCGAACACCTTGCACACCTTTTCGGCCTGGGCTTCGGAGAAAGTGCCGCCGATGACGGTGAAATCCTGGGAACAAACGCAGACCCGTTGACCGTCGATCTTGCCGAAACCGGCCACCACGCTATCGCCGGGGAACTGTTTGGCCTCCATCCCAAAGTCGTGGCAGCGATGGGTCAGAAACGTTTCGATCTCCTGGAAACTGCCCTGGTCCAGCAGCAAGTCCAGACGTTCGCGGGCCGTCATTTTCCCTTTGGCGTGTTGGGTCTCGATCCGTTTTTGTCCTCCCCCCAGGCGAGCCGCTTCCCTCTTGGCCCGCAGTTCTTCGATGAGCGACATACCTTCACTCCTTCCCGGCTGGTCTTTGGGTCATGGCATTATACTATCGCCGCCACGAACTGTCAACAATGAAATCCTGGAGTTTACCCCTATCTCTATAAATAGTCGCTGCTGACACGGATTACGGTCGCGGATTTCACGGAGAGGGGCGCGATTGAGGGCGAAATCCGTGACATCCGTGAACAAAATCCGTGTTGGCTTCTGCCTGCTAAAATGGGGGTAAACTCCAGCGAAATCTCATTCAGGGCCTCATAGGTAGATAACCCCTCTAGCCGCTAAAAGTCGCGCCTGTTTCCATTTAACTTAACGAATCGCTATCGGGAAAGGGATGCACCCATGGGATAAAGGGGTTTGTGTTTAAGGAAACGGCGTGCTATAATAACATGGCAGTGCGCGGGAAATATTGGGAAAGGAGGAGCGCCTTGATTCCTATACGCGATATCAATCCCACCTTACGTTTCCCCATCGTAACGGTGGTTCTGATTGCCATCAACGTGGTGGTGTTCATCATCGAGCTTATCCTGTTTGCGTCGGGAGCTTTGCCGCAGACGGTTTACGCCATGGGGGTCATCCCCTTCCAGGTCACCCACCATTTTGGGCCGCTGGTGATCGTCAATTTTTTCACCTCCATGTTCATGCATGGCGGGCTGGTGCACATCATCGGCAACATGCTCTACCTGTGGATTTTCGGCAATAACGTGGAAGACGTTATGGGGCGGGGCCGGTTCGCAATCTTCTATCTGGTTTGTGGGCTGGCAGCCAGCGGGGCCCAGGTCGTGTCCGACCCCCACTCTCCTATCCCCTCCATCGGCGCCAGCGGGGCTATTGCCGGAGTGTTGGGAGCCTACATCCTTCTCTTCCCCCGGGCGCAGGTGGAAACTCTGCTTCTCATGGGCTACTTTACGCGCCTGATACGTGTTCCGGCCCTCATCGTGCTGGGCTTCTGGTTCGTGCTCCAGCTTTTCAGCGGCCTGCTCTCCTTCGGGATGAGCCAGACGGGAGGAGTGGCCTGGTTCGCTCACATAGGGGGGTTCGTGGCCGGCCTGCTCCTGGTCAAGCTTTTCACCTGGGGACGACCACCGCGAGACGCCTGGTGGTTATCCGACCAATTTTGAGGGCGTTATTTTCGACTTCACTAACTAGAGGTTTAGGGATGAAGGCCCCTGATTCCACAGCTCACTCCGCCAACAGCGAACGCGCCACGACCGAGGGATTGGCCGCCAGGCGCCCTGCTCCTCGTCCTTCGCCGTCCAGAGGCCCCTCCTTCAATCTACCCCAGGCTATGGCCGCGGTGGAAGCTCGCCTGAGCAACACCGAGGAAACGACGGCCCGGCCCGTTCTGGTCATGATGTCCGGTCTGCCGGGGACGGGCAAAACCTACCTGGCCCGGCGTCTGGCCGAGAAGTTGCCTTTTGTTATCCTGGAAACCGACTGTGTGCGGAAAGCCCTTTTCTCTGAACCTACCTACTCGGCGGAGGAAAGCGGTCGGGTTTTCCAGGTTTGTCACGCCCTGATCGATAAACTCCTGAAACGAGGGGTAAGGATCATCTTCGACGCCACCAACCTGATCGAATTCCAACGAGCGTATGTTTATCGCATCGTGGATCGGGTGGAGGCCAAACTGGTCATCGTGCGCACCGTAGCCCCCGAAGAGGTGGTACAGGCCCGCATGCATCGACGGAAGACCCAACGCTCCCCGACAGATATCTCCGACGCCGACTGGCGTATTTACAAACGCATGGCGGAGCGGGAGCAACCTATCAGTCGTCCCTACATGGTTATCGATACCAGCGCTGACCTGGAGACCGCAGTGCGCAAAATCATCCGAGCGGTAAAGAGGTGAAGTGAAAAGCAAGGAAATGAAAGGAAGGTAGTTGTGCGTTATCTCAACATTTTACTTATCTTCGTTCCCGTGGCTATTGTCGGCGAATTCCTTCATTGGGGGCCCACTATAGTCTTCATCGCTTCGGCGCTGGGGGTGGTGCCCCTGGCCGGTCTGCTAGGGCAGGCCACCGAAGAGCTGGCCGTCCACACCGGACCACGCTGGGGAGGATTCCTCAACGCCACCCTGGGCAACGCCGCCGAATTGATCATCACCATCTTTGCCATCCGCCAGGGCCTTTTGGAGCTGGTCAAAGCTTCCATCACTGGCTCTATCCTGGGCAACGTGCTCCTCATCCTGGGGTTAAGCATCCTGCTCGGCGGCCTCAAGAATGGCATCCAGCGGTTCGACCGCGCCCAGGCCGGCATCAATTCCACCATGTTGATCCTGGCCGTCATCAGCCTGGGCATCCCTTCCCTCTTCAGCCACACCATCGAAGAGAAAAGCCACATCGCGGTGGAGTACCTGAGCCTGGGGGTGGCCGCCGTGATGATTCTCATTTACGTCCTGAGTCTGATTTACTCTTTCGTCTCCGCCGCAGATGACAAGGTGGTGGTAGAGGCCCACCCGCCACAGGTATGGAGCTGGCAGAAGTCGGCGGGCGTCCTGATAGTCTCTACCGTTTTCATCGCCTGGCTGAGCGAGATTCTGGTCGGCGCGGTGGAGCCGGTGGTACACCAGTGGGGGATAACGGAGTTCTTCCTGGGCATCATCATCATTCCCCTGGTAGGCAACGTGGCCGAACATCTGGTGGGGGTACAGGTGGCTATTAAGAATAAGATCGAGTTGAGCCTGGCTATCTCTCTTGGTTCCAGCCTGCAAATCGCCCTGTTCGTCGCTCCCCTGCTGGTCTTTCTCAGCCTGTTGATGGGCAACCCTCTGACCCTGGTTTTCAACCAGTTCGAGCTTGTGGCCCTGGGGGGGGCGGTGCTCATCGCCGCTCTGGTCTCCCTGGACGGGGAGTCCAACTGGTTGGAAGGGGCGCAACTACTGGTCGTGTACGTGATCATCGGCCTGGCCTTTTTCTATCTGCCCACCTGATTTTGTCAAAAGCACCCAGGTTTGCTATAATTAGCCAGGAAGAGTTCCCCCCAAACCATTTGAAATCATCCGGGTGAAATAGCCGTTGACCGAGATAGCAATTGTGATGTGTCCCCGCTGTGGCCGTCCTTTGCGGGACGAAGATAAAGTATGTCCCTATTGTGGGATCGAACTGTCGAGGGCCAGATATTGTCCCCACTGTGGGATGCGTGTGGCCCAGGTAGCTAAAACGTGTCTGCTGTGTGGCGCATCCCTGGAGGGGGAAGACAAGGCTTGTGCGCCGCTTACTGTGCCCTCTATTTCTTTGTTCTCTTCTATTCCCGTTATCCCTTTGATCGTGGCCGCTGTACTCCTGGGTTTGCTGGTTGTGATCCTGGGGAGCGGAAAGGGAGAGCCACAGCCAGCCGCCGTCGGCCTCCAGACTGCCACACCACCCACCGCCACCTTGCCGCCTACCGCCACGTCCACCGCCACTTCCAGCCCGACCCCGACCCTCACCCCCACGCCTGCCCCTACTCCCACGCCTATCGTTCACGTGGTACAACCCGGCGACACCATCCTATCCATCGCCACCTGGTACGGTTCGAGGGTGGAACTCATTATGGAAGCCAACGGCCTCGACGAGTCCTCCTTACTCCAGGTAGACCAGGAGTTAATCGTCCCCATTCCCACCCCCACGCCTGAGATAGCTCCTCAGCCTACAGACCCTATCGTGGTCACGGCTGTATCTACAGCCACCCCGGAGATGATTATTCACGTGGTGCAGCCCGGCGAATACCCCGGCCTCATCGCCGAACAGTACGGCACCACAGCAGAAGCTATTATGGCCGCCAACAACATCGCCGACCCGCGCTCTCTACGGGTCGGGCAGGAGTTGCTCATCCCCGTCGCTTCATCGGGTGAAGTAAAGACCACCAAAGTACAGGTAGTCGTCCACGTGGTGCAGCCGGGCGACACCCTGCTGGGCATCGCCTTCCGCTACGGGGCGACGGTGGAAGGCATCATGGGGGCCAACGACATCGATGACCCGCGCTCTCTCCAGGTCGGGCAGGAATTGATCGTCCCCATTGGCACGCCGACTCCCACTCCTACCCTCACCCCACACCCCACCCCGACCCTCACGCCCGGCCCTCGTTATCCGGCCCCGGCCCTGTTGGCCCCCATCGATGGGGCGGTCTTCCGCGGGGAGAAAGACCCCATCCTGCTCAACTGGGCTTCGGTGGGCATCCTGGCCGCAGATGAATGGTACGTCGTGCGCCTGCGTTACATCGAGGAAGGAGCCGAAAGGGCCAAACAATTGCCCGGCACGTGGACCAAGTCCACCGCCTGGCGGGTGCCCCCGAACTGGCGTCCTCCCGAGGGAGCGCAGTCCCACCTTTTTCGCTGGAGCGTGACCGTCGTGCTCCAGAGCGGGGGGCGCGACGACGGCACCTGGGAGACCCTGGCCCTCAGCCCCATGAGCCAGTCCCGCAGCTTTTTCTGGTATTAACAACGAAAGTTCGTTGAAGTTCGCTGTTTTCGCCACCCGCTGAAATACAAAACGGGCGAGGGCATAAACCCCTCGCCCGTTGGATGTTTGGAGTGACAGAAGGAATCGGCGCTCACTCTCTCTTTACGAAGGGCAGGTAAATGCTAAGAGGCTCCACCCCGGTGTGGCCGATCACCTGGTCGTTACAGGCCGAAGTAGCCTCGACTATCGCTCCCCGGCCTGAGAGCACCGTCACCGCAGTGCTGGCAAACCCGTCCTCAGTGCTCAGGGCTACGGTGGTCAGGCCGCCGGGGAATTCTCCACCGTTGACCACCTCCAGACTGATGACCGTGCCATCGGCGGCCTGGTACCTGTCCAGGCGCAACGTGATGGTCAGGGTCGCCGTGTCTCCCACCTTCACGTTGCGCGGTTCAGTAGTCAGGTTCAGGGAGACGGATGGCGTAGAGTTCACACTGGCGTTGTAATCCGTGCCAGAGATGGGCGAGTTGGTCCCCCACCAGTTGCCGGGGGCGGTCAGGGCCTCACCGCTTTTGTACAGGTTGAAATTGGTGTTGCCGCACAGCGTATTACTGCTTATCGAGGGGTTGGCGGCCTCATCGACGTAGAGGCCGCCGCCCGCGAGGGCCGAATTGCCCTCAATCACGTTGTTGGAGACAGCCGACTCCCCACTGCCGATGTAGACTCCCCCGCCGAAGTCGGCGCTGTTGTCCCGGATGGTGTTATTGGAGATGGTGGAGCTGCCGCTCTCAAGGTAGATTCCCCCCCCGGAGTCGGAGTTGTTGCCCTGGATGGTGTTGTTGGAGATGATGGGGGCGCCGTCGCTGATGTAAATGCCGCCGCCCGTGAGGGCCGAATTGCCCTCAATCACGTTGTTGGAGACGCTCGGGTCCCCACTGCCGATGTAGATTCCCCCGCCGAGGTTGGCGCTGTTGTCCTGGATGGTGTTATTGGAGATGGTGGAACTGCCGTTGTCAAGGTAGATTCCCCCCCCGGAGTCGGATTTGTTGTCCCGGAAGGTGTTGTTGGCGATGACGGGGTTGCCGCTGCTGACGTAGACGCCGCCGCCGGTGGTGACGGTGTAGCCTTCGACGACGTTGTTTATGACGGTAGGGCTGGCGTCATTAATGTAGATTCCGCCGCCGCCGCTGGACTGAGGGGCGACCACCCCGCCGCTTGCGCCCCTGCCGGTGATCCTGAAGCCAGAGATGACCGTGCTGGGGCCGATGTCGCTGCCCTCGGCCTTGACTGCGCCCTGGAGAGTGGTCCGCTCTGCTCCAGAGCCGTAGATCGCCACTCCAGCGGCCAGCGCGACGCTTTCGTGGTAGGTGCCGGGATAGGCGATCAGGCTTTGGCCCGGCGCGGCCTCATTAATAGCCGCCTGGATGGTAGAGTAAGTCTTTCCGGTGTGGGGGTTGACTACAAGATTGGTCGGCAGGCCGATCGTGGCGGTGACCGCGCGGCCCAGGCCGGTGCTGGCCCCCTGGTCGCTGCTCGCCACCCGGTAGGCGTCGTTGGCGACGATCGTCCCGCCGGCCCCCAGGTTGACCGTAACCACGAAGGTCAGATCGAGGCTCGCCCCCTGAGATAACGCCTGGCCGCTCCACGCTACATCGCTCCCGACCAGCGTACCGCCCTGGCCGATAGAGGCGCAGCAGGTAGTGTTGGCGGGCACGGTATCGGTCACCTGCACCCCGGTAGCGTCTGCCAGCCCGCCCGTTTCGGCCACGTTGATGGTATAGGTCAGCAAGCCGCCGGGAAGCACCGGGCCAGAGACCACGCTCTTGTCGATGGACAGGATGGGCACGGGCACGGGCACGCCGAGCCTGGCGACAAAAGCATCATAGCTACCACCGCCATACGTCTCCTGATAGGCGTTCGTGGTGGTGGGGAAGTCGGTGGATTGAGTCTCTCCCGTCACGTAAGCGTGGCCGTCCCCATCCACGGCGATGTCATAGCCATACTCATCGTTGCTCCCCCCCAGGTAGGTGGAGTAGCTCAAGGTAAGGACTCCGCTGGCGGTAATAATCTTGGCGACAAAGGCGTCCCTGCCCCCGTCCAGGGTATTATCATAAGGGTCCTGGATGGGGAAGTCGTTGGAATTAGTATCTCCTATCACGTAAACGTGACCGGCCCCATCCACGGCGATCTCACGGCCTCTGTCCTGGTTTTTCCCCCCCAGGTAGGTGGAGTAGATGAGAGAGGCGGGGCCGCTTTGGGTGGTGTCTACCCTGGTGATAAAGGCATCCCAGCCCCCCTGGTATCCTTGATAGGCGTTCGTGGTGGTGGGGAAGTCGGTGGATTGAGTATCTCCCATCACGTAAGCCTGGCCGGCCCCATCCACGGCGAGGCCATAGCCATAGTCATTCTTGCTCCCCCCCAGATAGGTGGAGTAGAGCAGGGAGGCGGGGCCGCTTTGGGTGGGGTCTATCTTGGCGACAAAGGCATCCGCAACTTTCAGATCCTCCTGGTAGGCGTTCTGGGGGGGTAAGTCGGTGGACTGAGTCTCTCCCATCACGTAAGCCTGGCCGGCAAAGGCATCCGCGACCTTCAGCTCCTCCTGACAGGCGTTCCGGGTGGGAAACTCGGTGGACTGAGTCCTTCCCACCACGTAAACGTAACCGGCTCCATCCACGGCGAGGCCCTCGCCATAGTCCCAATTGCTCCCTCCCAGGTAGGTGGAGTAGAGCAGGGAGGCGGGGCCGCTTTGGGTGGGGTCTATCCTGGTGACAAAGACATCGGTGCCCACCTGGTCTTCCTGGTAGGCGTTCCGGGTGGGGAAATCGGCGGACTCAGTCCATCCTGTCACGTAAGCCTGGCCGGCCCCATCCACGGCGAGGCCAGAGCCATAGTCATCGTCGCTCCCCCCCAGGTAGGTGGAGTAGAGCAGGGCGTTGCCGGCGGCGTTGAGTTTGGCGACGAAGGCGTCCACGCTCCCCTGGTCTTCTTGATAGGCGTTCCGGGTGGGGAAGTCGGTGGAGCCAGTCTCTCCCGTCAAGTAAGCCTGGCCGGCCCCGTCCACGGCGATGTCATAGCCCTTGTCATCACCGCTCCCCCCCAGGTAGGTGCAGTAGACGAGGGAGGTATTGCCGCCCTGCATGGTGTCTATTTTGGCGACAAAGGCATCAACGCCCCCCTGGTCTCCCTGATAGGCGCTCTTAATGGGGAAGTTGGCGGACGCAGTCCATCCCGTCACGTAAGCCTGGCCGGCCCCATCCACGGCGAGGCCAGAGCCGTACTCATCGCCGCTCCCCCCCAGGCAGGTAGAGTAGAGCAGGGTGGGATCAATGACGAGGGAGTAGCCAGGGTCGTAGCTGCCCCGCACCGCAAAGCCATAAGTGCGCACCCCGTGCAGCACGAACTCCGTCTCTACCTCCACCCGCCGCCCGCCGATTTCCTGGTAGGCGTAGGGCCTGGTGTCCTTCAACCTGCTTCGGGCGGCCAGGATGAGCAAATTGCCCGCCTCGTCCAGGCGCAATCCGGCCACGCCCCCGTAGGCCAGGCGGATTTGACCGACATCCGCCCCCGCATTAACGACGAAGGTGTACTTGAGCGCCCCTGTCTGTCCGCCGTAGCTAAGGTCTATGCCCGGATAGAGGTCGCGGTAGACCACCTGGCTATAGGTGGGAATGTCCGTCTGCCACCGGGCCGGGTCGTTCCCGATGCAATAATTAACCCTGGCCGCTGTTTTCTCTACGCCGAGCGGCGGGGTGGCTTTGGCGCCCACGAAGCGCATCCGCAGAATAGCGTCGTCCAGGGCCACGACCATCTCTTCAGCGGTGAAGTAGAGGCTATGCCCGCCGCCCTGGGCGTAGTAGCGGACGGTTTGGTCCAGTTGTCCCTGGTTGGCGACGAAGTACAGGGGCAACTTCAAATAGACGTCGAGCGCCCGTTGCTTGAACGACTCGCTGGTGGAATCGAGACGACTGGCGACTGGCGGGACGTGAGCCGCCTCCGTTGGCGGGGCAAAACCGACCTGCGAAGCCAGCAAGGCTATCGACAGTAAGGCCAGCAGATACTTTTTCATGGTTGCCCTCTCTTACGGAAGGATGGGCGGGGAGGCCGAAAAGGTACAAGCGGGGAGGCTGATGGAAAACCGCTCTTTTCCTCCGAGGAAAAGAACGGCATCATATTGAAGCAACTTTGCAACTACCGCTATGCTGTCATTAGCTATACAATAAGTATATCATAAAATTCGGGTTTTGTCAAGAGTTTGTTGACATAAAATGGTTAGAGTTTGGTTAAAAATTTTTATAACCTTTCGATTTTGCCTGGAGCGGGGCCACGGGGGCACCAATTTGGCGTTGGGCAGGTCAAGGTGGGGCGCCAGAAACCAGGTTACTGGCAAAAACCAGGTTTCTTTTATAAGGCCACAACAGGGCTGTAGGCTCGACTTCTTCCTCCTCCTCTTCTTCTTTCTTTTCCTTTTCTGGTTTGTGAGCCACCCAGATGCGCACCTTTTCGCTCTCGACCTCGTTCCCTGCGGTGTCGTAGGCGATGACGTGGATCAGGTGGCTCTCGGTATAACCGGCGGTGGTGGAGATAGCCATCATGCCCCCGGAGTAGATTTGGGTGTAGGTCACAACCAGGGTGTCGGAGATTATGCTCGCCGTGGTGAAGGCTTCGGTGTAGGTGATGACCTGCTCGACGGCTACCCCCTCGGGAGTGGTGGAGATAACCTCCGTCCAGGTGACAATACGGCCAGGGACAGGGATGGTATCGGACATAGATATTGTCCACTTCTGGCTATAGGGGGCTACGGTGGTGGTGTTGAAGAGGTTGCCATCCAGGTAATACTCCACCCGATCCATCGAGACGTTATCTGCGGCCTCGGCTTTGACGTTGACGTACTCGTCGTCCCCCATGAGGTATAAAGCGCCATTCAGAGGATGCACGATCTCTACCTGGGGCGGGATGTTATCCACCGTGACCTGGATGGCCGTTTGCCTGTAGTTTTGCTGGTTGTCTATGACGGACAGTTGAAGGGTGTACAGGCCATCCAGCCCGCTCACGTCCCACACTTCCAGGAGGCCGTTATCCACGGGCTGGTGGTGGTCGCCCCCGACCTGAATCCAGGCCGAGGGGTTGAGGCCCTGGCCGTACTCCAGGCGATAAAGCTGAAAATCAGGCGCTTTGGCGTTGCCGCTGATAGGCATCGTGCCCTGAATGTAAGCGTAAGGATTGGGAGAGATGATAGCCACATCGCCCAGGACAGGGCTGACTCCCTGCACCGCATCGTATTCGGTAGGTGGTTGGGGGATGTCTTCATCTCGCACCCAATCGGCAGCCTCAGGGGGGTAGATTTCGTACACTCTCTCTTCCACCAGCTCGGGCGGGGTATAGACGGTCGCCAGCTTGCCCGTCTCGCGGTTGATGCGGAAGCTCTGATGGATGCTGCAATAGGTGGTCGGTTCTGTGCCCTCGATGAAATCCTCCCACACCCTGTTGGGGCAATGTGCCGTAGGCAACAGCCCGGAGACAGCACAGACCTCCACTTTCTTAAGGCCGGGCGCTTCCTCGAAAAGCTCTACGGGCTTACCTTCCAGAGCCTTTTCCATGACCTCATTCCAGATGGGCGCTGCTCCCAGGGAGCCGGGCACGTGTTCCATAGGCTCGTTATCGCTGTTACCGGCCCACACCCCGACCACCAACTGCGGGGTATAGCCGATGGTCCAGGCGTCGCGGTAGTTCTCGGTAGTGCCCGTCTTGCAGGCTGCCGGTCGGCTGATGTGAAGCTTGTTGTTGTAGCCAAAGGCGGCGAGGCGGGACTGGTTATCGGACAAGACGTCGTTCATCAGATAAGCCAGTTGGGGACTCAGGATCCTTTTGCCTTCGGGGTGAAGATATTCTTTCAGCACGTTGCCCTCCCGATCCTCGATCCGCAAGATGAAAACCGGATCCAGCTCGCGGTAACCGGGCCGCCGTTTGTTGGGAGGCAGGGGTTGGCCGTTCATCACCCCGCCGGTGGCGAAGACGCCGAAAGCGTAGGTCATGTCCAACAGCCGCACCTCTCCCCCGCCCAGGGTCAGGCTCAGGCCGTAGAAGTCCAGGTCACGGTTCAGGGTATTGATGCCCATGCGGTGGGCGGTCTTGATCACGTTGCCCACGCCGGCCATGTCCAGGACTTTGACCGCCGGGATATTGTAGGAGCGGGCCAGGGCCAGACGCAAACGTTGGGAGCCGTGATATTCGCGGTCGTAGTTCTCCGGGCACCACGAAGGCTCGAAGGGGTTGGGGCAGGTACGCACGTCCATGACCATAGTGGCCGCCGTATAGCCCTGGGAGAAGGCCGTCACGTAGGTAAAAGGCTTGAAGGAGGAGCCCGGCTGGCGTTCGGCCAGAGCCACATTGACCTTGCCGTCGATCTTCTTATCCCAGTAGTCCACGCTGCCGACCATAGCCAGGACTTCGCCCGTCTTGGGGTTGAGGGCCACCACCGCGGCGTTGCTGACGTTATAGTCCTCTTTTTCGCTCTCCTGTAGCTCCTTGATGTGTTTCCGGGCTGCTTCCTCGGCAATGTTCTGCAAGTTCAAATCCAGGGTGGTGTAGACTTTAAGCCCGCCCTGGTGCACCATGTCGGGGCCAAATTCGTCTTCCAGGAGTTGACGCACGTACATGGCAAGGTGGGGAGCGGTGATGTCGAAGCGCTCTTCCAGAGGGTTGATGACCAGGTTCTCCTTCCTGGCTGTTTCGGCCTCCTCGGCGGTGATATGGCCCTCTTTCAGCATGGCGTCCAGGACGAGGCGCTGTCTTTTGGCGGCCTCTTCCGGGGCGGCGATGGGGTTCATACCAGGGAATTGGGGCAACGCGGCCAGCATGGCGCACTCGGCCAGGGTCAGCTCTGGAGCGTGTTTGCCAAAGTAGACCTTGGCGGCTGCTTCCACCCCGTAGGCCAGGTTGCCGTAAAAATTGGTGTTCAGATACCACTCCAGAATCTGGTCTTTACCCTCGCGGCCAGGGTAGCGGCGCGTTATCTCCAGGGCCAGGATGGCCTCCTTGATCTTACGGGAGTAGAGTTTTTGGTAGCGTTCCTCCGGGGGGATCAGCACGTTTTTGATAAGCTGCTGGGTGATCGAGCTGCCGCCCTGAATGCGTCCCCCGGTGAAATTGGCCCACAGGGCGCGCATGAGACCCCGCACATTGATACCCGGATTCTCGTAAAAGTCCCGGTCCTCGATATCGACGGTAGCCTGGCGCATGTAGAGAGGGATCTCGTTCAGGGGGAGGTAGGTGCGGTCGCCCCACTGCGGATCGAAGACCTCGTAAAGCAGATATTGGCCGCTGCGGTCGTAGATTTTGGTGGTCTCAAACTCTTCCTGCTCCGTCTCGATAGCTTCCGGGTCGGGCAGGTCCTTGGCATAGTAGGCGTACACGCCGACCACCACGCCCGCCACAGCCATAGCGGTCAGAGTCACGGCAAAGAAAATCGCCATCGCGGCCCCAACCAGCAGCCGGGCGACGCACCCCAGGCCGCCTTTATTACGACGGCGACGGTGGTGCAAAATGAAGACTTTTTTAGGAGTATCCATAGCTTGTTTGCTCCCATCTTTATCTGAAATAGCATATAAATTATAATCTAAAATGACTTCTCAGTCAAAGCCGGAAACTGGTTCGGGTCTGTCCCAAGTTTTAGGGGATAAGGGGCCTGGCACTTTTGGAAGCAAATATGACCGCCGACCCTTTGGGTTTTAGAAACCCAAAGGGTCGGCGGTCACACGCCCCGATGAAACCAAAAGAGAAGAGCGGGGTCCCCCGAAACCCCGCTCTTCTACACAAAGGAGGAGAAAAGGATGCTGGGCTACTATTATAATACCACAGACGAAGTAATTTTCAGGTTAACGATTGGTGGAGAAATGGTTGAGAATTAGAGAATTTCGCCTGGCGTTACTATACCTGTCCCTGTCAGGGACGAAAGCCCTTGTCCCTTATATCATACCACATCCACCTTCCAAACACCTTACAAAATGCCCCCCGGACCTTCCAAAAACCTTCCAGTTTGTCGTCCGCTTGAAAGATTTTTCAATGGAGTCTAAAATGCTCTACTCCGAAAACTCCGTCTCGATAAGGGTGCAGCACCGCACCAGCTCGCGGGCCGCTTTAGGGGCTTTCAGAACCTTCATGATATTGCCCTTGATCTTGAGCTGCCTGGTCATCAGCGCCTGGATAGGATCCAGTTTGCCCTCGATGACCCGCCGCCAGACGCTGAAAGGAGCTATCAGGCAGAACTCAGGATTCCTCTCACTCTCATCGGTCACGGCGTAGGCTAAAGGACACTGTCCATGTTGCAAATCCATATACATCACTATCCTCTCCGACAGGCTGTCGTCCGGTTCAGCGACAAAGTAAAAATCGCCTTCCCAGCCCCTGGCTGCTTCGGCGTAGCTTTCGCTGCGGTTGATCTCCTGACAAAGAGCCCTGACCCATTCTTCTGATGGAAATTTAGGCATTTCTTGCTCCCTCCCCAGATGCTTTTCTCTTTCGCTTTTCCTTCCCGCTTTGTTCTCTAACGAAATGCCCGATGTTAGCGTAGCTTATTAATAAAATACCATGAAAAGACTCGATTTTGGGTTGAGAGATGGTTAAGGAATGGTTAAAGTTCGGTGATGGAACAGGCTCCTATCGGCATTGTGAAATCCGTAACATATTATACCACACTACGACCTTGACTACTAACCTCAAATAGAGTACAATAGACCCAACCCCGGCTGACGGGTTCTGGAACATAAGCCGTAAGGTGAGGTGAGGGCGTGGAAGGATTACAAAAGCTGTATCAGAGCTATGCCCTGGAGCTTTGGTTGTGGCTGGCTATCGTGGTTTTGCTTTTGCTCATCTGGTTGATCATCGTCCATGTGCGTCTCGGTCAGGCGCTCAAGCAACACAATCTATTGGTGAGCGGCATACAGAGCGGCAATCTGGCGCCACTCCTCGATGAGCATCCGCCCCAGGCGCAAGAGGCGGCTGCCAGGGGAGAGGGCCTGGGCCAGCAGGTAATAGAAGAAGCTCTGAGCCACAATCTACGGTTGGGCGTGGTGCGTTTCAACCCCTTCGAGGACACCGGCGGAGATCAGAGCTTCGCCATCGCCCTGGTAGATAAGCAAGGCGATGGCGTGGTCATCAGCAGCCTGCACGGTCGCAAAGAGACCAGGATTTACGCCAAGCCCCTGAAAAAAAGAAAATCGACTTACCCTCTGACAGAAGAAGAAAAGGAAGCTATGGCCCGCGCCTGGCGGTAAGGGAACGCTCGCCGCAGGAGAAAGGAGATCGAAAGTTGCACGTCATCGTCTGCATCAAACAGGTGCCCGACACCACGGAGGTCAAGATCAATCCCGAAACGGGCACCCTGATCCGAGAAGGGGTGCCCAGCATCGTCAACCCCTTTGATGAATACGCCATAGAGGAAGGCTTACAGTTGCGAGAGAAATTCGGGGGCAAGGTGACGATCCTGTCCATGGGTCCTCCGCAGGCCAAAGAAGCCCTCAAGCAAGCCCTGGCTATGGGGGCGGATGAAGCCCTTCTTCTCAGCGACCAGGCTTTTGCCGGGTCCGATACCTGGGCCACCGCTTACACCCTGGCGCAAACCATAAAATGCCTGGGGGATTACGACCTCATCATCTGCGGCAAGCAGGCCATTGACGGCGATACCGGCCAGGTAGGGCCTGGCATCGCCTGTCAGTTGGATATCTCGCAGTTGACTTACGTGTTCAAAATCCGCGAGTTCGACCCCGAGGCCCAAACCATCACCGTAGAGAGGCTGCTGGAGGAAGGACGGGAGGTGGTGACCAGCCAATTGCCGGCCCTGCTGACGGTGGTGAAAGACATCAACCAGCCTCGCTATCCCTCTTTCGCGGGCATCCGCCGGGCGTCGAAAGCGGACATCCCGGTTTGGACCGTCGCCGAGCTTGAAGGGGCAGAGGCTTCTTTCTTCGGGTTGGATGGCTCGCCCACGCGGGTGATCAAAGTGTTCAATCCTCCGCCCCGCGAGAAGGAAGTCGAACTCATCGAGGCGGAGACCGTCGCTGAGGCGTCGGCTATCCTGGCCGCTAAACTGCTGGCGGAGAAGATCATTTAGCTTGCACTTAAACAGGTGCCTGGCAACAGCGAACGTTCGTTGTCAGTGCCAGGCGCCTTCGGATTAACATAAACGACAGGGAGGAATACTTTGGCGCTTCTGGAGATAAACGTAGAAACGTGCATCGGCTGCGGAGACTGTGTGGAGGTGTGCCCTTTCGGGTCGCTTTCGGTGGTGGACGACGTGGCGGTAGTGGACGAAAGCTGCACCGCCTGCGGAGCCTGTCTGGAGGTCTGCCCGGTGGAAGCTCTCAGCCTGCCCGCCGTGAAAGCCGCCGAGGTCGATCTGAGCGCCTATCAGGGGGTGTGGGTCTGGGTGGAGCAGTTCCAGGGCGAAGCCGGCAGCATTTCCTGGGAGATGATGGGCCAGGGACGTAAGATCGCCGACCAGTTGGGGGCCCAGCTTACCGCCTGTCTGCTGGGCGAGGGGGTGGAAGATATCGCCCGGCAGGCCATCTATTACGGGGCCGACCGCGTCTTCCTGGTAGATGACCCCACCCTGGGCGTCTATCGCACCGACCCTTACGCCGCCACCCTGGTCTCTCTGGTGCAGCGTTACAAACCCGAGATCTTCCTGCTGGGAGCCAGTTCCCGCGGTCGAGACCTGGCCGGGGCAGTAGCCACCCAATTGTACACCGGCCTGACCGCCGACTGTACGGGCCTGGATATCGATCCCGAAACCAGGCTGTTGCGCCAGACGCGGCCCGCCTTCGGGGGGAACGTCATGGCTACCATCATCTGTCCCAACCATCGCCCCCAGATGGCGACCGTCCGTCATCGGGTCTTCGAGATAGGCCAGGGCGATACCTCCCGCCAGGGCCAGATCGTGCGCCAACAGCCCGTTCTGACCGAGGACCAGATCGCCAGCAAGGTGATAGATTTTCTCTTCGAGGAAGGAGAGGTGAACCTGGCCGACGCCAAGGTCATCGTTTCTGGGGGGCGGGGGGTGAAAGGGCCTGAGGGCTTCCAGGTCATCAAGGCCCTGGCTGATGCGCTGAACGGAGCGATGGGGGCCTCCCGCGCCGCCGTTGACGCCGGGTGGATCCCCTACGTCCACCAGGTGGGGCAGACGGGCCGCACGGTGCGCCCCGACCTGTACATCGCCTGTGGCATCTCCGGGGCTATCCAACATCTGGCCGGCATGAGCACTTCTAAGGTGATCGTAGCCATCAATAAGGACCCCGAGGCTCCCATTTTTAAGGTGGCTAACTACGGCATCGTGGGCGATCTGTTCCAGATTGTGCCCAATTTGACCGAACAGTTAAAGAATAGACTGCGTTGACCGAAAGGCGGAAAAGCACCAGGAGAGGGAAGAAAGGTTGAAATCTTTGTGGCCTTTGTGCTCTTTGTGGTTATATAATGAAGTCTTATGAAAACGAGGCTGCTTCTCTCTGGTTTGATCGGTCTGGCGGCCAACGCCGTCCTGGCCTTGAGCGCTGCTTTTCTAAGCTGGTTCAAGGTGATGCCGGTGCTGCTCTGCGGCTGGCCGGGGTGGATCGTTTTCGCTCTCTTTCTGGTCATCTCGGTGGCCGAGATACCGCTCATGATCTTTGGCCTGAACAGGATGGCCGCCGGAGGCGACCGAAGAGCGGTCCGCCTGGTGACCGTCACCAATGCCCTGTTCGTCTTCTTTGCCGCCGTCTACGGCGCGCCTGTCATTTTGCTTAGCGGGCGGGTGGCGGCAGGGCTGGCGCTCTGCGCCCTGGGCTTACTTCGCCTGTTCTCCGCCCTGGCTTTCGTAAAGCTGCCAAAAAATTCAAGGGAGGCGGCGGAGCCCGATTAATCCCCCGCGTCCTGGTCCGCTTTCGGCAGGCTGAAGTAGAAGATGCTGCCCACGTTCAGCACGCTTTCGGCCCAGATGCACCCCCCGTGTTCTTCGATGATATGTTTGGCGATAGCCAGCCCCAGACCCAGGCCCTCGACCGGGTGGTCACGGTGTTCTACGCGATAGAAAGGCTCGAAGATTCTGTCCAACTCCCCGGCCGGGATGCCGATGCCCTTATCGGAGATCGCCACCTCCACGCTATCATCCCGCTCCCTCAGACGCACCACGATCTCTCTGCCATTTCCTTGAGAGGAGCTGAACTTGAGGGCGTTGTCCAGAAGATGGTCGAATACCTTTTGCAAAAGGTCGCCGACTCCCAGCACGGGAGAGAGGTGCCCCTCTATCTCGGCCCGCAGGGAGAGGCCCCGTGTACGCGCCAGCGGCCCGGCTTTATCCACCGCCCTGGAAGCGATTTCGCTCAACGAGACCAGACCTACCCCCTGGAAGATCATGCTCATCCCTTGCAAAAAGAGAATATCACTGACCAGCTCGATGACGGTGTCAACCTCGCCGCCTATTCTTTCCAGGCAAAGCTCCTTTTGCTCCTCGTCCATGACCTCGCTTCTGAGCAGGTACAGGTAGCCCTTGATAGAGGCTAAAGGAGCGCGTAGATCGTGGGCAATAGTAGAAAGGAAGGCATGTCTCTTCTCCTGCCGTCGGGTCAGTTCCCTGACTTGCTTTTCAAGACGGCCCAACAACCCGTCAGTAGCATTGGTCTCGATGCAAAGCACCCTGCTCGTCTTGTCTATCATTATGCCACCTCGTTATGTCAACTCTATTTTCGGGGTAATCATACCAATACTAAAAGGATAACACAGTTTAGCCCCTTTTTGGGTGAAGATTGAGTGGAGGTTGGGTTAAAGCTTAGTGAGTTAACCCGTGAGTCAACGGGGCGACTACGTTGCCCATTTCGGCCAAATGTGATAAAATGTCGCGGCAGAAACCGGCGACGAGAGCCTATTATTGTAGTGGGAGGTATCAAAGTGTTGAGTTGGGTGTTGCCCAAAGGCAGCCTGGAAGCAGGAACGATGCGCCTTCTGGAAGAGGCCGCCCTGCTGCCCAGGAGAGGTAGTGAGCGGGATTATAAAATCACCATTGACGATCCACGCATAGGAGAGGTCAGGCTCCTCAGGCCGCAGGAGATTCCTATCTACGTAGAAAAGGGTTACTTTGATTTGGGTATCACGGGTTGGGACTGGGTGGTGGAAACCGGCAGTGACGTGATCGAGGTCATGACCCTGGCCTATAACAAGACTTCTGTCGGCCGGCCCGTGAAGATTGTTCTGGCCGTAGATGGGGAGTCGGCGGTGGAGAAGGGCGCAGACATCAGGCCCGGCAGCCGCATTTCCACCGAGTATCCTCGCCTGACCCAGGCATACTTCGACAAACTGGGTATCCCGGTCGAGATTTACCGCTCCTACGGGGCTACCGAGGCCAAAGTGCCCGACATCGCCGACGCCGTGGTGGACTTGACGGAAACGGGGTCTACCTTCAGGAGAATGGGCATGAGGATCGTGGACGTTCTGCTGGAATCCACCACCAGGCTCATCGCCAACCAGGAAGCCTACGCCAACCCGCAGAAGAGAGCCGATATTGAAGATATCACCACCCTTCTCAATGGGGCGCTGGCCGCCAGGGAACAGGTGTTGATCAAGCTGAACGTCTCCGAGGACGACATGGAGAAAGTCATGGAGATTCTGCCCTCCGCCAAAGCCCCCACCATCGCCAAACTGTTCGGCACAAACTATTACGCCGTCGAATCGGTGGTGCCCAGGTCAGAGATCAACCTGCTGATCCCCCAACTGAAACAGCGGGGCGCGGAGGATATCCTGGAGTTGGCTATCTCCAAGATCGTGTACTAACAATCACAAGGACTATTAACAGTTTGACAACCATGCCCTTCCATTGTATAATTTAACCTGTGTTGACCTTGAAGGGAAAGGAGGTAAGCGGCCATGGCAGCCATTATTTGGCCTGTCCTATCAGGCTGAGTGAGGTGAGGGTATCCTCACCAGATGATACACGTGTTGTATCGGCTACACAATCATATAGCCATAGTCCGCTCCCCGGAGATGGAGGGCAAAGGCCCGGCCATCGATCCCTTTGAGGTGAGTTCGAGGTGGGAAAGACGCGTTTTTGCAGTCTCTCCCTGACTGTGATGAGTGTTCTACTCCGTCCGCTTTTGGACGATGTTCCTCTTTCTTTCACCCCCTGGGTTTGATGTTCCTCACAAGGCGGCCTCATCTTATGCTCTGCGCTGTTCACTTCGTCTGTCCTCCTTAAAACCTCCGAGAGCGAACAAACGCTGTGGGCTGTTTTCCCCGTCCACCAGGCGAGGTTTCCAACATGTACACTATCGCTGAGACCTTGCTGCGGGCGGGCAAGATCGTCAGCCCTTAGTGAGTTTAGTCGGAGGTATAGAATATGGTGGATCAAGATAATGGGACTGTGCGTCTGACGGCCCTGACCACGGCGGCCGGTTGAGCGGCCAAACGGGCCCCCGACGCCCTGGCGCAAGTTCTGCGCCCTTTACAAGACCTTTTCGCCGCCGAAGACTATCCAGACCTGCTGGTAGGGCTGGAGGTGTCCGACGATGCGGCCGTCTACCGGGTCAGCGACGAGTTAGCCATCGTCCACACCCTGGATTTTTTCACGCCCATAGTCGATGACCCATACGAATATGGAGCCATCGCCGCCGCCAACGCCATGAGCGACGTTTACGCCATGGGCGGCGAGGTGGTGCTGGCCCTTAACATCGTGGCTTTTCCGCCCAAACTGCCCGGCGAGGTGCTGGCCGAGATACTGCGCGGCGGCGCGCAGAAAGTGGCCGAGGGCGGCGGGGTTATCGCCGGCGGCCACACCGTCGATGACGAAGAGCCAAAGTACGGCCTGGCGGTGATAGGCCACATCCACCCGGCGCAGGTGACCACCAAGGCTAACGTCCGGCCCGGCGATGTCCTGGTTCTGACCAAGCCCCTGGGGGTGGGCATCATCACCACGGCGGCCAAAGGAGACGTGGCCGAAGCCCACCACGTGCGTAAAGCGGTGGAGAGCATGTCGCTCCTCAATCGCCGGGCGGCGCAGGCCATGCGGGAGGTGGGCTGCCGGGCGGCCACCGATATCACCGGTTTCGCCCTGCTAGGCCACGCCTGCGAAATGGCGGAGAAAAGCGGGGTCAGGCTGCGCTTTTCTCTGGAAAAACTTCCCTTCCTGGCAGGAGCTATGGATTACGCCGAAGAGTGGCTTTTCCCCGGCGGGGCCTGCCGCAACCAGCAATATTACACCCCGCGAGCGCAGTTCGGGCCGAACGTCTCCGAAGAGGCCCAGATGCTTCTTTTCACCCCGGAGACCTCCGGGGGGCTGCTCATAGCCGTCGCTCCACATAAGCTGGAGGAGCTGGAAGCCCGCTTTGAGGCCGCCGGTCAGGACTGGTGGGTCGTGGGCCAGGCGGCGGAAGGGGCCGGAGAGGTAGAAGTTCGATAACAAAGTGTAGTAATAAGATGTAGTGACGACTTCAGTCGTCATATTATCAAAAAACGCACGACTAAAGTCGTTACTACGAAGTTTCGTGGTAGCAAACTAACACCAACAAGGAGGTAGAAACCCATGTCTGAAAAGCTCACCCTTTTCTTTGGCTCGCGCTGGGGGGTCATCATGGCCGGAGCGGTCATCGGCGTCCTGGCCCCGCTCCTGCAAAAGCTCGGCAACCCGCCCAACATGGGCATCTGCGTGGCCTGCTTCGAGCGGGACATCGCCGGGGCGTTGGGACTCCACCGCGCCGCCGTCGTGCAGTACATCCGTCCAGAGATCATCGGCTTTGTGCTGGGTTCGCTGATTACGGCCCTGCTCTTTCGCGAATTCAAAGCCCGCGCCGGCTCCGCGCCCATCGTGCGCTACGTCCTGGGGGTGTTCGCCATGATCGGCTCGCTGGCCTTCCTGGGCTGCCCCTGGCGAGCGCTTCTGCGGCTGGCCGGCGGCGACCTGAACGCCATCCTGGGCCTGGCCGGGCTGATCGTCGGCGTTACCATCGGCGTGCAGTTCCTCAAGTCCGGCTACAACCTGGGACGCTCCAGCAAGACGTACCCTTCCGTGGGCTGGATCATGCCGCTTATCATGATCGGTCTGCTGCTGCTGGTCATCTTCCGGCCACAGTTCATCTTCTTCAGCGAGAAGGGCCCCGGCTCGAGGCACGCGCTTCTGATCGTCTCGCTGGTCGTGGGGATGGTCATTGGCTTCCTGGCTCAGCGCACCCGCTTCTGCACGATGGGATCGATCCGGGACGTGATCCTGATGGGCGACACCCACCTCATCAGCGGGGTCGGGGCGCTCCTGGTGGTGGCCGTCGTCGTCAACCTGCTGCTGGGACAGGTGAACGTGGGCTTCTCCCCTCAGCCGGTGGCCCACAGCAGCCACCTGTGGAACTTCCTGGGGATGGCGCTGGCCGGAATGGCCTTCGCCCTGGCCGGCGGCTGCCCTGGCCGACAGCTTTTCCTCGCCGGCGAAGGGGACGGCGACGCGGCGGTTTTCGTCCTGGGGATGATCACGGGCGCCGCCTTCGCCCACAACTTCACGCTGGCCGGTAAACCTGATAGCGTGGTGGAAGGCGCCATACAGGTGGGCGGCATCTCGACCGCCGGGATGGTGGCTGTGATCCTGGGGCTGGTGGTCTGCCTGGTCATCGGCTTCACTATGCGCGAAAAGTATTAGAATATGGAGGTGTGACGATGGCTAAAGTGGTAGATGCCCGTGGCCTTTCCTGCCCTCAGCCGGTCATCCTGACCAAAAAGGCTATGAAGGTGGGCGAATTCCCCATCGAGGTGCTGGTGGAGACCGTGACTTCGCGCCAGAACGTGCGGCGCGTGGCCGAGAAAGCCGGCCTCCGGGTGCAGGTCGAAGAGGTCCAGGGGGACGAGTTCAAGCTGACCATCAGCAAATAAATTTCAGCAGTTCACAAAACCATGTTTCGTAGCCACAGAGAACACAGAGTTCACAGAGGGAAAAACTGCCACAAAATCGTTACCTCAATCTGCGTTAATCTGTGTTCATCGGCGGTTCTTTCTCTAAGTTCTCCGTGCTCTCTGTGGCTTAAATTGGAGGTTGACCATGATCTATTTCGACAACGCTGCCACCTCCTGGCCCAAACCGCC